>NZ_JCAFUL010000002.1:0-410214 GCF_059371315.1 Stenotrophomonas sp. YJH_SMC_8
AGTTCTCGACTAAACGGCGTCAAACGGGCATTTTTATGGTGGTTCATCCGGGCTCTTTGGGGGCTGGACAGGTGTGGTAACCACCATTTTCCAAAGATGTCCCGGATGAACAACCTACCGAGAGATCACAGTTAGTCGACTGTCGCGCGCAGCGCGGGCTTTTCATCGCCATGTGCAGAGCAGTCGACTAACAGTCGACTCTACCGCCGCGGCCGGATGGTCCGCCGCGATCGGATGGCCCTCAGCGATCGGATGGTCCGCAGCGATCGGATGGCCCTCAGCGATCGGATGGTCCGCAGCGCTCGGAGAATCCAACACGTCCGGAAGATCCGCCACGACCGGAAGATCCGCAGAAACGACGACGCCGGCCCAGGGCCGGCGTCGTCGGGTACTTCTCATCGCGGCGGGATCACTCCTGCGCGGCGTCCTCGCTGCTGGCCGCAGCCGGGGCGCCTTCGGCCGCGGCCGGGGCGGCAGCTGCCACCTCGTCCTCGTCCTCTTCGATGGAGGCATCCATGCGTTCCACCGCCTGCAGCTTCTCGTCCTTGGACAGGCGGATCAGGGTCACGCCCTGGGTGTTGCGGCCGACGCGGCTGATTTCCGAACCACGGGTACGCACCAGGGTGCCGCCATCGGAGATCAGCAGCACTTCGTCATCCGAACCCATCAGCACCGCGGCGACCAGCTTGCCGTTGCGCTCGGTGGTCTGGATGCCGATCACGCCCTGCGTGCCACGGCCCTTGCGCGGGTAATCCGGCAGCGGGGTGCGCTTGCCGTAACCGTTCTCGGTCGCGGTGAGGATGTACTGCACGCTGGCGTCGTCGGCGCCGTCGATCACCGCATCGCCATTGGCGGCGGCTTCCTCGACACCGTTGTCGTCCTCGTTTTCGTCCTCGATGCCACCGGCACTTTCGGCCACGATCAGGCTGACCACTTCCTCGCCAGCCGGCATCTTGATGCCACGCACGCCGGTCGCGGTACGGCCCATCGAGCGGACCTTGTCCTCGCCGAAGCGCACGGTCTTACCGTTGGAGGCGAACAGCAGGATGTCGCGCTCACCGTCGGTCAGGCCCACGCCGACCAGCGCATCGCCCTCGTCGAGGTTGATCGCGATCTTGCCGCGGGCCAGACGGAAGGCGAACTCGCCCAGCGGGGTCTTCTTCACCGTGCCGTTCTTGGTGGCGAAGAACACGAACTGGCCATCGGCGTACTCGCGCACCGGCAGCACGGCCTGCACGCGTTCGCCCGGTTCCAGCGGAATCCAGTTGATGATCGGACGGCCGCGGGCGTTGGAACCGGCTTCAGGCAGCTGGTAGACCGGCAGCCAGAACACCTTGCCCGAACTGGTGAAGGTCAGCAGCGTGTCATGCGTGTTGACCAGCCACAGCTGTTCGATGAAATCCTCTTCCTTGGTCGCCGCCGCACTGCGGCCACGGCCACCACGGCGCTGCGCGCGGTACACGCTCACCGGCTGGCGCTTCACGTAACCGGCATGCGAAACGGTGACCACCACGTCTTCCGGCGCGATCAGGTCGAGGATGTCCAGGTCTTCTTCGCTGTGGCGGATCTCGGTACGACGCTCGTCGCCGAACTCGGCCTTGACGCTGACCAGTTCCTCGCGGATCACCTGCAGCAGGCGGTCGGGATCTTCCAGGATGTGGATCAGCCCGGCGATCACTTCCAGCAGCTGCTTGTACTCGTCGGTCAGGCGGTCCTGCTCCAGCCCGGTCAGGCGGTGCAGGCGCATTTCCAGGATCTGGGTGGCCTGGATCTCGGTCAGCTGGTAGCCGCCCTCGATCAGGCCCACGCCCTTGGGCAGGTCTTCCGGGCGCGAGGCTTCGGCACCGGCAGCACCCAGCATCGCACCGACCAGGCCCGGCTCCCACACGCGTGCCAGCATGCGCTCGCGGGCTTCGTTCGGGTTCGGCGAGGTCTTGATCAGTTCGATCATCTCGTCGATGTTGGCCAGCGCGACGGTCAGGCCTTCCAGCACGTGGGCACGGGCGCGCGCCTTGCGCAGCTCGAACACGGTGCGGCGGGTGACCACTTCGCGACGGTGGCGGACGAACGCCTCCAGCATCTGCTTGAGGTTCATCAGCTGCGGGCGGCCGTCGACCAGCGCCACCATGTTGATGCCGAACACCGATTCCATCTGCGTCTGCTGGTACAGGTTGTTCAGCACAACCTCGGCAGATTCACCGCGCTTGATCTCGATGTAGATGCGCATGCCGTCCTTGTCGGACTCATCGCGCAGCTCGCTGATGCCTTCGATCTTCTTTTCCTTGACCAGCTCGGCGATCTTCTCGATCAGACGCGCCTTGTTCACCTGGTAAGGAATTTCAGTGACGATGATCGATTCGCGGCCGTTGTCGGCCACCTCGATATCGGCCTTGGCACGGATGCGCACGCGGCCACGGCCGGTACGGTAACCGGCAACGATGCCGGCGGTGCCATTGATGATGCCGGCGGTCGGGAAATCCGGGCCCGGGATGTACTCCATCAGGCCGTCGACGTCGATTTCCGGGTTGTCGATCAGCGCGATGCAGGCGTTGATCGATTCGCTCAGGTTGTGCGGCGGGATATTGGTCGCCATGCCCACCGCGATACCGGCCGAACCATTGACCAGCAGGTTCGGGAACCGGGTCGGCATGACCGTCGGCTCCAGTTCCTTTTCGTCGTAGTTGGGCTGGAAGTCGACGGTTTCCTTGTCGATGTCGGCCATCAGCTCATGCGCGAGGCGCGACATGCGCGCTTCGGTGTATCGCATTGCCGCGGCGGAGTCGCCATCGATGGAGCCGAAGTTACCCTGGCCATCGACCAGCATGTAGCGCAGCGAGAACGGCTGTGCCAGGCGCACCAGCGTGTCGTACACCGACTGATCGCCATGCGGGTGGTACTTACCGATGACGTCACCGACGATACGCGCCGACTTGAAGTAGGGCTTGTTGCTGTGCGCGTTCAGTTCATTCATCGCGAACAGCACGCGGCGATGCACCGGCTTGAGGCCGTCGCGCGCATCCGGCAGCGCACGGCCCACGATCACGCTCATGGCGTAATCGAGGTAGCTCTTGCGCATCTCGTCTTCCAGGTTGACCTGGATGATTTCCTTGGCGGTTTCTGCCATTCGGGTTCCGTTGTCTGGTAGCGGTCCAGTCCGGCGCAGCCCTCTGCGGGAGGGGGTCGTGCCGGAACCTCGATTCAACCTGTGGATACTACCACAACAGGCCGTTTTCCGCCTCCCTTTACGGGGATTTTACCTGCACAAATCAGGAACTTAGGGGACTGCCGGGCGCGAAAAGATGATCCATCCACGCATGGCGTGGATCTACCGGCCTGGCCCGCCCGGTAGATCCACGCCATGCGTGGATGCGGGCGAACAAGGGGTCCGAGCCCTTTCCTGCGGAAAGGGATCCGACCCCGCGGAACCCGCCCGCCTCAACCGCCGAAGGCGGCGCGCATGTTCCCGGCGGTCGGGTTCAGGATCACGCCGCGTTCGGTCACGATGGCGTCGATCAGCTCGCCCGGAGTGACGTCGAACACCGGGTTCCAGGCAGCGATGCCCTCGGCCACGGTGCGGGTGCCGCCCACGCCGTACAGCTCGCCCGGATCGCGCTGCTCGATCTCGATCTGGCTGCCGTCAACGGTGTCCATGTCCACCGTCGAGGACGGCGCCACGACCATGAACTTCACCCCGTGGTGGCGCGCGGCGATGGCCAGCTGGTAGGTGCCGATCTTGTTGGCGGTATCGCCGTTGGCGCAGATGCGGTCGGCACCCACGATCACCCACTGCACGGCACCGGTCTTCATCAGGTGCGAGGCAGCCGAATCGGCGATCAGGGTGGCATCGATACCATCCTGCTGCAGCTCCCACACGGTCAGGCGCGCGCCCTGCAGCCACGGCCGGGTCTCACCGGCGAACACGCGGGCAATGCGGTGCTGGGCCATGCCGGCACGGATCACGCCCAACGCGGTGCCGAAGCCGGCGGTGGCCAGCGAGCCGGTGTTGCAATGGGTCAGCACGCCGCTACCGGTCTCGATCAGGCCGGCACCCAGCGCGCCCATGTGGCGGTTGGCGGCCAGGTCTTCCTCGGCGATGGCCTGCGCCTCCGCTTCCAGCGCGGCCTTCCAGTCAGCGCCGGCAGCATTCAGGCAGCGGCGCATGCGCGCCAGCGCCCAGGCCAGGTTCACCGCGGTCGGGCGCGAGGCGTTCAGGCGCTGCAGCGCCGGCTCCAGCTGCTGCAGGGCATGTGCACCGTCGGCGGCCTGCACTTCGCGCGCTGCCAGCACCACGCCCCAGGCGGCGGCGATGCCGATGGCCGGCGCACCACGCACGGTCAACGCGTGGATGGCCGCAGCCACTTCGTCACTGTCATGGCAGACCACATGCTCGACCACGAACGGCAGCTTGCGCTGGTCCAGCAGTTGCAGGGCATCACCGGTCCACAGGATCGGGCGGATGTGGTCGTAACGGGCGTAGTCGATGTCGGAGGCAGTGTTCATGAGCCCATTGTAGGGCCACGCTCCCTGGGGTTGGAGCCCGCCCGGGCTCAATTCACCGAGAATTCGGCGCGGCAGCCGCCGTCCACCCAGATGCCGTTGCGACTCCAGCCCCAGGTACTGCCTTCCTGGCACGGCGTGCTGGACAGCTGCTCGAAGACGGCGGCACCGACCGAGATGCTGGCACCGCAGAAACGGCGCTTCTTCGACTTCGATTCACAGGTCAGCCGGCGTGGTACGTCAACGAATCGGCCATCCTCGTCAGCCACTTCGAAGTCGCCTTGGCAGCCGCGGCTGGTCCAGACTTCATTGCGCTTGTAGCCCCAGCCCTGCCCTTCGCGGCATGGCAGCGCCGACAGCTGGCGCAGCAGGCGCACTGGCGCGCCATCCAGGCGCACCGGGCAACTCTGCGGGCGGCCATTGGATTCACAACGCACCACGCGACGGACCAGGCGCTTGCCCTCGCTGGCTGCCGGCGCGGCGCCTGCAGCGCGGCGCGCGCGGAACTCGGCGCGGCAGCCCAGCGTGACCCACACGCCACTGCGGTCGGTCCCCCATTCGCTGCCACGGATGCAGCTGCTGTTGGAGAGCTGGCGCACCAGGTCGATGCCGTTGCTGACATCGATATCGCAATGCACCCAGCCCATGTCGCGTGATTCACAGGTCACCACTTCACCGTCGTAGCCGGCCTGCTGGGCAGATGCCGATGACGGCAGCCAGGCACCCCAGAGCGCGATGGAGTACACCGGTGCAGCGACAACCGCAAACCACTTGACCAAAGCCTTCCCCAGCAGGAATGGATGAACTGCGTGCCAGTGTCCGGCATCTGCCGTGATAAGAGCATCATCCTGCTTACCGAAGCAAGCGCGGAAACGCGGAATTCCGTTCAGTCTTCGATGTTCAGGAACGCATGTCGCTCATGCGTGGGCAAAGTCGTAGGCCAGCACGTCGGCGATGCGCGGCGTGCGGTTCATCGCCATCAGCAGGCGATCCACACCCACCGCCACGCCCGCGCACGCCGGCATCGATGGCAGCGCTGCCAGCAGCGCCTCGTCCAGCGCCGGCTGCACCTGGCCACGTTCATGGCGCCGCTGCAGGTCACGCTGGAAGCGCGCGCGCTGCTCGTGGGCGTCGTTCAGTTCGTGATAGCCGTTGGCCAGCTCCACCGCGCCCAGGTACAACTCGAAGCGCTCGGCCAGAGGCGGTGTACCGGCACGGATGCGCGCAAGCGCCGCCTGGCTGGCTGGCCAGTCATGGACCACGGTCATCACTGCGTCATCGAAGTGCGGCTGGATGCGATGGGTCATCAACAGGTCCAGCCAGTCGTCGCGGGTCAGCCCGACCGGATCGATGTGCACATCACCCAGCGCGGCCCGCAATGCAGCCTCATCGGCCTCGAACGGGTCCACGCCCACGTACTGCTGGAACAGCTCGCGGTAGCTCAGCACGCGCAGGCTGGCACTGCGCCCGACCAGCGCCAGCGCCTGGGTGACCAGCTCGGCGGTTTCCTGCACCAGGCGATGATGATCCCAGCCAACCCGGTACCACTCCAGCATGGTGAATTCCGGATTGTGGCGGCCACCGGCCTCGCCGTTGCGGAACACCCGACCCAGTTCGTAGCAGTCGCCGACGCCGGCGGCCAGCAGGCGCTTGAGCGGATACTCCGGCGAGGTGCGCAGCCAACGGCGACGGCCACCGGCGTCGACATGCCCGCTGAAATCGGTATGGAAGCTGTCGATGTTCGGCTCGGTGTTACCGGCCACCGACAGGATCGGCGTTTCCACTTCCAGCACATCGCGTTCGGCGAAGAAGCGGCGGACCAGCGCATTGAGCGCGGCACGCTGCTGCAGCGCGCGCAGCAGGGCCTCGCTCACAGGATGCCCTCCGGGCGCGGGTGGTCCAGCGGCAGGGTCAGCAGATCGCGGGTGTCATCGATGTAACCGCTCGCCAGATAGAGGCGACGGGCCAGCTCGTTGTGGTGGTTCACTTCCAGGCGCAGGCGGCTGACGCCGCGGCCCCGTGCCCGCTGTTCGCAGATGGCCAGCGCCTGCTTGCCGCGGCCGCGACCACGCGCACGATGGCTCAGGTACAGCTCGTCCAGCAGCATGAAGTGGCCGCCCTGTTCCAGGCTGAAGCCCATCGCGATCACCGCATAGCCGACCACCTCAGCCGCCTCGTCCAGCCACAGCAGCACTTCACCGTTGCGCGGGTCAGCCAGCAACGCATCCACGCCGCGACGCACGCGCGCGTCGTCGAAGTCGATCCGGTCTTCGGCGTAGAACTCGCGCATCAATGCGATCAGCAGCTCCTCGTCAGCACGGGTGGCCAGGCGGAAATCCAGCGGGGCGGTCTGCATCGGTGTTCCTTTGTGTTTCATGCCGGGTGCGGGGGCACCCGGCGGGGTCATCATTCGTGTTCTGCAAGATAGGCCAGCAGACGGTCCTCGTCCCACACCGGCACGCCCAGCGACTGTGCCTTGTCCAGCTTGGAGCCTGCCTCGGTGCCGGCCACCACGAAACTGGTCTTTTTCGACACGCTGCCGGACACCTTGGCACCAAGGGCCTCCAGGCGCTCCTTGGCGGCATCGCGGGTAAGCTGGGCCAGGGTGCCGGTCAGTACCACGGTCTGCCCATCCAGCGGACCGGCCACGATCTCGGCCAGCGCCGGCGCCTTGGCCAGGATCTGCCGCATCGCGTTCTCGGCGGCCAACAGCATCGCACCATGGCCATCGGCGTCCAGCCAATCGGCCAGACCACGCGCCGTGTCATCGGGCAGCCCGGCGTTGACGAACTGGCCATGCTCGGCGTCGAGCACCGCCTGTGCACCGGGCAACGCGGCGACCAGCTTTTCCGCGCGCAGGCGGGTAATGCCGGGGATCTCCGACTCAACCAGCAACTGCGCCAGATCGAGGCCCTCGCGCAGCTTCGCGCTGGGCGCGTGCACATCACTGATGCGCACCTGGCCGACCTGCAGCAGGTCATCGATGGCCTGCTGGTTGCCCTGCTGTTCGAAGAAGTGGCCGAGCGAGCGCGCCACTTCGCCACCGATGTCCGGCACGCGCTTGAACAGCGGCCACGGCAGATGGCGGATCAGTTCCAGGTCACCGAACCACTGCGCCAACGCCTTGGCCGTGCTTTCACCCACATGCTCGATGCCGAGTGCGAACAGCAGCCGTTCGAGCGTGGCGGCTCGGCTGGCGTCGATCGCTGCGATCAGGTTGTCGGCCCACTTGGTGGCGATCTTCTTCGTGTTCCATTCGAAGCTGGCCGGCTGCGCCAGCGCCTGCGCGCGCCAGCCCGGATCGTTGCCGTCCAGCTTGAGCGCCGCATTGAGCACCGCACCACTGCCCTCGGCGGGCAGGTGCAGCTTCAGCGCCGCCGCCAGCGCCGACGGATCCTCTGCATCCAGCACCAGCTTCAGGTGCAGCAGCGTATCGCGGTTGAGCCGGTAGAGGTCGGCCACGCTCTTGACGATGCCGGCATCGACCAGGGTTTCAATGTACTTGTCGCCCAGGCCATCGATGTCCATCGCGCGGCGCGAGGCAAAGTGGGCGATCGCTTCCTTGCGCTGCGCCGGGCAGGACAGCTCGCCCGAGCAGCGCCATGCGGCTGCACCTTCCTCGCGCACGATTTCCGAGCCACACACCGGGCAGCGCGTCGGCATCTGCCACGGCGAGGTGCCCTGCGGGCGGCGATCGAGGATGACGCTGACCACCTCGGGAATGACATCGCCCGCACGACGCACGATCACGCTGTCGCCGACGCGCACGTCCAGGCGTGCGATCTGGTCGGCGTTGTGCAGAGTGGCGTTGGAGACGATCACGCCAGCCACGGCCACCGGCGCAAGACGCGCGACCGGCGTAGCGGCACCGGTGCGGCCGATCTGGATCTCGATCGCCTCCACCGTCGTGCTCTGCTCCTGCGCCGGGAATTTGTGCGCAATGGCCCAGCGCGGTGCGCGCGAGACGAAGCCCATCGCCTGCTGGCCGGCGCGGTCATCCAGCTTGTAGACCACGCCATCGATATCGAACGGCAGGCCGTCGCGGCGCTCACCGATATCGCGGTAGTACCCCAGCAGGCCGTCGGTCCCTTCCACCACCTTGCACAGTGCGCTGACCGGGAAACCCCAGGCGCCGAGCTGGGCCAGCGTGCCCGAATGGGTGTCTGGCAGCTCGCCACCCTGCACCTCGCCGGTGCCGTAGGCGAAGAAGCTCAGCCTGCGCTGCGCACTGATCTTCGGATCGAGCTGGCGCAGCGAGCCGGCCGCGGCATTGCGCGGATTGGCCAGCACCTTGCCACCGTGCTGACGTGCACGTTCGTTGTAGGCCTCGAAATCGGCACGCGCCATGTAGACCTCGCCACGCACTTCCAGCACATCTGGCCAGTCCTTGCCGTGCAGGCGCTTGGGAATGTCACCGATCTCGCGCAGGTTGACGGTCACGTCCTCGCCGGTACTGCCATCGCCACGAGTCGCGCCGAGCACGAAATGACCCTCCTCGTAGCGCAGGCTGATCGCCAGGCCGTCCATCTTCGGCTCGGCCGAGAACTGCAGGCTGCGGCGCCCCAGGCGCTCGTCGATGCGGCGTACGAAGTCGGCCACTTCCTCGTCGCTGAAGGCGTTGGACAGCGACAGCATCGGCACCGCGTGGCGCACCTCCGGAAAGCGGCCGGAAGGACGGGCACCGACCTGCTGGGTCGGGCTGTCCGCACGGGCCAGTTCCGGATGATCGCGCTCCAGCGCTTCCAGCTCGCGCACCATCCGGTCGTAGTCGACGTCGGGGATCTCCGGCGCGTCCAGCTCGTGGTAGGCGCGGTTGGCCTGGGCGATCTGCCGGCGAAGATCTTCGGCGCGTTCGGCGGGGCTGGGGCTCATCGGGATCCGGTGGTTCTGGGATGGCCGGGGATTCTACCGCGCCCGGCCGTCAGGCCCGGTAACGCCTCCGCCTTTGCAGCGTCGAGCCATGCTCGACTGCCGCTCCCCCGCTCTGGTAGCTGCCAACCTTCGCCCCGTTCCGGTAGGTGCCAACCTTGGTTGGCACGTCTGCAGTCGAGCACGGCTCGACGCTACAGAATCAGCTTGCCGCCCGCCCCCTCCAGCGCTAGCGTGCGTCGCCTCTCATCGGAATTCCGCCCATGACCCCGCCCGCCTCCCGCCGTCACTTCCTGCAGCTGGCCGGTGCCGGCCTCGCCATGGCCGGAACCGGCCTTCCCCGCCTTGCCCAGGCCCAGCCGGCCTCGGCCGCTGCGCCCGCACCTCGCGAAGGTGCCGTACTGCTGAACTTCAACGAATGCCCGTATGGCCCGTCGCCCGCAGCCCAGCAGGCCGCGCGGGACAGCATCGCAAGCAGCGGACGCTATCGTTTCGAGCTCGCCGGGCAAGTGCGCGACACCTTCATCGAACAGGCAGGACTGCCGGCCGACCATGTGCGCCTCTATCCCGGCTCCAGTGAACCGTTGAATCGCGCCGCCACCGTGTGGACGGGCCCGCAGGCGGGCCTGGTGGTAGCCGACCCGACCTTCGAGACGCTGGGCGAGGTGGCTGCGGCCCACGGCGCCCACGTGCAGAAAGTGCCATTGCGCGACGACGGCGCACATGACCTGCGCGCGATGGTGGCTGCGGCGCACGCGCAACCGACCGGACTGCTGTATGTGTGCAACCCGAACAACCCGACCGGCTCGGTCAGCCCTCCTGATGAGCTTGCCTGGCTGCTGGCCCACAAGCCTGCCGCCACCCGCGTGCTGGTCGACGAGGCCTACCTGCAGTACAGCGAGCAGCCGAGCCTGATCGCGCAGGTGACGCAGCGCGATGACCTGATCGTGCTGCGCACGTTCTCCAAGCTGTACGGTATGGCCGGCCTGCGCCTGGGCGTGGCGGCCGCACATCCCGACCGCCTGCGCGAACTGGCCCGCCTGGGCGACAACCCGCTACCGGTGCCGGCCATGGCCGCGGCACTGGCCAGCCTGCGCGACCCGCAGCTGATCCCGCAGCGGCGCCTGCAGAATGCCAAGGCGCGCCAGGCCACCATCGCGTGGTTGGGCAAGCGTGGGTTCAGCTGCGTTCCGTCGGAAGCCAACTGCTTCGTGGTGGATGTGCAGCGCGACGGTGCTGCCTTTGCCAAGGCGATGGCGGACAACGGCGTTGTCATCGGCCGCAGCTGGCCGATCTGGCCGCAGCGCGTGCGGGTAACGGTGGGTACCGAAGAAGAAATGGCGGCGTTCCGCCGCGCGTTCGCCAAGGTCGCCGGCGTACCGGCGTAGACCGCATCCACGCATGGCGTGGATCTACCGGAGGTTGCTGACGGTGGGTGCCGACCGTTGGTCGGCACATGAATCCATTACCAGCGCGGGGTCTTGGTCAGCGGCGGCGCCTGGTGCTGGCGATCATAGGCGCGCAGCTCGTCACGGATATGCGCGATGCGCTGGCGGCCCAGGGGGTTGCGGCTGTCATCCAGCACCAGGCCGTCCAGCAGCTCGGCCATGCGCTGCACCGTCGGCAGCATCTTCTCCCAGGCGTCCAGCGCGGTCAGCGGCGCCGGCAGGGTCAGGAAGAAAGCGATGGCCGGGGTTTCCATCGCGCGGATGTTGGCCATGTCGAAGCTGCCCGGCTTCATGATGCTGGCCATCGAGAAGATCGGGCCGCGCTCCGGGTGGCCTTCCACCAGGCGGTGGAACACGTTCATGTGGCCGAACACCAGGCCGGTCTTCTCCGCCGCCACCACGATGTCTTCGCCGCGCAGCTGCTCGCCGGCGCGGGCGGCCACGAACAGCGAGACGATCTTGTCGAAGTCCTGGGTGGCGCGCTTGCCAAGGTCGCTGGCCGCGCCGGCGTCGGTGTCGGCCAGGCCAAGCTCGGCCTGCTCGCCTTCCGGGCCCATGCCCGGTTCCACGCGGCCATCGGCCACGGTGACGCCATCATCGCCCAGCACCGGCTCGCGACGCTCGCCGCTGGTCGGTTCCGCGCTTTCCACGCGGCGCCCCTGGGGCTTCTTCTTCGGACGGCCAAACAGGAAGATCGCGGCGATCAACAGCAGGCCGGCGGCCAGGATGCCGATGCGCAACAGTGCCGTGTCGGACATTCGATAGGTTCTCCGGCTAGTTCATTCAGGTAATTAGGATGGCACGTCAGGCCGCGCCCGCCAATCGTGCGGCTTCTTCCAGGTCCACGCTGACAAGGCGGCTGACGCCTGGTTCGCGCATGGTCACGCCCGACAGCTGGTGCGCCGCCTCCATCGTCGCCTTGTTGTGGCTGACGAACAGGAACTGCACCTTCTCGCTCATTTCCTTGACCATGTTGGCCAGGCGACCGACGTTGGCTTCGTCCAGCGGTGCGTCCACCTCGTCCAGCAGGCAGAACGGTGCGGGATTCAGCTGGAAGATGGCGAACACCAGCGCCACTGCAGTCATCGCCTTCTCGCCACCGGACAGCAGCGAGATGCTGGACACCCGCTTGCCCGGCGGACGCGCCATGATGGTCACGCCGGTGTCGAGCAGGTCTTCACCGGTCAGCTCCAGGTAGGCGTGCCCGCCACCGAACAGTCGCGGGTAAAGCGCCTGCACGCCGGCGTTGACGCGGTCGAAAGTGTCCTTGAAGCGGCCGCGGGTCTCGCGGTCGATCTTGCGGATGGCATCTTCCAGGGTTTCCAGCGCGGTGGTCAGGTCGGTGTGCTGCGAATCCAGGTAGTCCGAGCGCTGCGACGCCTCACCGTACTCGTGGATGGCCGCCAGGTTGACCGGCTCCAGCCGGCGCATGCGGCCATCGATCTGGTGCACGGCCTGCTCCCAATCGCCCAGTCGGGCATCTTCGGGCAGCGCATTGAGCACGTCCTGCAGCACGAAACCGGCCTTCTCCACCGCACCCTGCAGAGTGTCCGCGCTGAGCACCAGCGCCTGCTGGTCCAGCTTGCGCTGCGAGATGCGCTCACGCTGGGCCAATGCCTGTTCGTCGCGCTGGTGGCGGGTCTGTTCGTAATTGCGCAGCTCGGCGTCGATGCCGTCCAGCAGCGTGCGCGCCTCGGTCAACACGCGATCGGCGCGCACGCGCTCTTCCAGTGCATTCTGATGCTCGGCCTGCAGTGATTCGACCGGCGAATCACCCTCGTCCAGCTGCGAATGCAGCTCGCCCAGGCGCGAATCCAGCTGCCCGCGCTGGGTGCCCATGCGTTCCAGTGCCTGGCTCAACGAGGCCAGCTGCGCCCGCTGCGATTCCAGGGTCAGCGCCAGCGAGTGCGAACGCTCGCGCACCGCACGTGCGGCGTCGCGGGCCAGGTCGCGGGCCTCGGTCAGCTGGCGGCGCTCGCCCTCGAGTCGCTGCCGGATCGATTCCAGGTCGCCCATGCTGCTGACCGCGTTCTCCAATCGCGAACGCGCTTCACGCGCCTGTTCGTTGTTGGCTTCAATCGTTTCCTGCAGTTGCTTCAGCTCACCTTCGATGCGATCGATGCGCGTGCGTGCGGCCTCCACCTTGCCCTGCTGGCCCTGCAGCTGGCCGGCCAGTTCGGATACCGCACGATGGGCCTGGTACAGCGCACGCTGCGCGTCTTCGCGCTGCTGTTCGGCGGCCTGCAACTGCTCGCGGAAGCCTGCCAGCTGTTCTTCCAGCTCGGCTTCGCGGTCCTGCAGCTGCTCGATCTGCTCGCGCAGCTCATTGATCTCGCGCTCGCGCAGCAGCGCGCCCTGCTGGGCCGCACCGGAACGCGACACACGCAGCCAGCCCTCGCCCAGGCGCTCACCGCCCTGGGTGATGATCGAATCGCCCTCGGGCAGGCCGGCCTGCAGCGCCTTGGCTTCGGCCAGATCCCTGGCACCGTGCAGGTGTGCCAGCAGGCGACGGATCGCCGCTGGACCACGCACGTGTGCAGCCAGCGAGGTCGGTGCAGCCTTGAAGTCGGCACCGGCGTTGGCGACCAGCGCAATGTGGCCATCGCCCAGTTCGCCCAGCGCGTCGACCAGGCTGGCCGGGTCATCGACCAGCACGCCTTCGATCAATTGGCCGAGCGCGCTTTCCACCGCGTTTTCCCAGCCGGCATCGACATCCAGGCGTTCGCCGACACGCGCCGCCGAGTCCAGCCCACGCGCCTTCAGCCAGGCCACGGCCGCGCCCTGCTCCTGGCCCAGTGCGGCCTGCTGCAGGGTTTCCAGCGAGGCCAGGCGGCCACGCAGGCCGTTGACCTGCTTGCGCAGTTCCGCCAGTTCGTTCTGGCCATTGCGCTGCTGCTCCTGCACGGCGGTCACGCCCTGCTTGCGCAGCTCGACGTCTTCGCTCAGCTCATCCAGCGCGGTCTTCTGCGTGTCGTGCTGCAGGTGCAGCTGCTCGAAGGCTTCTTCCAGCGCGTCCACGTCCAGCCCGGCGCGCTCGGCGGCCAGGGCTTCACGACGCCGGTCGGCATCGAGGATCTGCTTGTCCAGGTAGTCCACGCGCGTGCGCTCGACATCGCCGGCGCGCGAGGCTTCCGAACTCTGCGAGGTGTGCTGTTCCCAGCGCTGCTGCCAGCTGGCCAGCCGGTCTTCAGCCTCGCGCAGGCTTTCCTGCTTGATCTCGTTTTCTTCCTGCAGTTCTTCCAGCTGCGGAGTGGCGGCCTCCACCGCCTCACGCAGCACCATCAGCTTGGCTTCGTCGCCACTGATGTGCTGCCCCAGCTCGGCCAGGGCCTGCTGGGTTTCATCGCGTGCCTTGTGCAGGCGCTGCGACAACTCGCGCTGGTGCTGGATCTGCTGCTCCAGGCGGGCCAGCGTGCTGCCGACCTGATAGACCGCCGCCTGCGCAGTGTTGAGCGCATCGGCGGCCTCTTCGCGTCGAACGCGCGAGGTCTCGATGCGGGCCTCGGCATCACGCTGGTCGGCGATCAGCTGCTGCAGCTTGGTCTCTTCCTGCGACAGGCCCTCGCGCAGCTTCGACAGGCGTCCGTCGAGGCCACGGAATTCCAGTGCCTTCCACTCGGCATCCTTGACCCGGCGCTCTTCCTGCAGCGCCTGGTACTGCTCGGCCTGCTTGGCCTGGCGCTTGAGATGCTCGAGCTGCTTGCTGATCTCGTCGCGCAGGTCGCCCAGGCGGTCCAGGTTTTCGCGGGTGTGGCGGATGCGGGTCTCGGTCTCCTTGCGGCGCTCCTTGTACTTGGAGATGCCGGCCGCCTCTTCCAGGTACACGCGCAGGTCTTCCGGGCGCGCCTCGATGATCTGGCTGATCATGCCCTGCTCGATGATCGAGTAGCTGCGCGGGCCCAGGCCGGTGCCGAGGAACAGATCGGTGATGTCGCGGCGGCGGCACTTGGTGCCGTTGAGGTAGTAATTGCTGGTGCCGTCGCGGCTGACCGTGCGCTTGACCGAGATTTCGTTGAACGAGGCGTACTCGCCCGAGATCGTGTGGTCGGAGTTGTCGAAGATCAGCTCGACGGTGGCCTGCGAGACCGGCTTGCGGGCGTTGGAACCGGAAAAGATCACGTCGGTCAGCGAGTCGCCGCGCAGGCGGCTGGCCGAGCTCTCGCCCATGACCCAGCGCACGGCGTCGATGATGTTCGACTTGCCGCAGCCATTGGGCCCCACCACGCCGGTCATGTTGGTCGGCAGGTGCAGGGTGGTCGGATCGACGAACGACTTGAAGCCGGACAGCTTGATCGTGGAAAGACGCATAGGGGTTCCGGACTGGGGCCGGCAAGCGGCCTGCGTTTACCCTCCAAGTCATTGATCCTGTTGGGATCGATGGCCGTGGAACGGGTGTGACGCCCTGAGTATACCGATGTGGCCGTGTTCTACGAATGGGCGTGGAACATTGTCCAGCCCTGCCCCGTCGGCCCGGCCGGCCTCGACACCCTGGAGCGGGAGCCATAAAACAAAACGGGCACCCTTGCGGGCGCCCGTTCTTCGGTGATGCCAGGCCTTGCGGCGTGGGATCAGGCTTCGGCGACGACGACGACCTTGACGGTGGTCTCGACGTCGGCGTGCAGGTGGATCAGCACGTCGTATTCGCCGATGTTGCGGAAGGCGCCTTCGCCCAGGATGACTTCGCTCTTGCTGACCGGCAGGCCGGCAGCGGTGAAGGCATCGGCGATTTCGCGGGCGCCGACCGAGCCGTACAGCTTGCCTTCGGTCGAAGCGTTGGCCGGGATGGTCACGCTCGCGCCGTCCAGCTTGGCCTTGCGGGCGTCAGCATCGGCGTGGATGGCCTGGGCCTTGGCTTCGTATTCGGCGCGCTTGGCTTCGAACTCGGCCTTGTTGCTCTCGGTGGCCGGAACGGCCTTGCCCTGCGGCACGAGGAAGTTACGGCCGTAGCCCGGCTTCACGTCGACCAGGTCGCCCAGGTTGCCGAGGTTGGTGACTTTCTGCAGGAGGATCAGCTGCATGGTATTGCTCCAGATAAGTTATTCGTTAGCGAGGCGGTGCCCCGCAACAAAGGCTGTCCGAATAGCTGGCACAGCGGGGGCGGCACCGGGCCGCCCCGCCGGGCATCAGACGTCGTGGTTGTCGGTGTACGGGATCAGGGCCAGGAAGCGAGCGCGCTTGACGGCGGTCGCCAGCTGGCGCTGGTACTTCGACTTGGTACCGGTGACGCGGCTCGGCACGATCTTGCCGTTCTCGGTCAGGTACTGGCGCAGGGTGTTGAGATCCTTGTAGTCGATCTCCTTCACACCTTCAGCAGTGAACTTGCAGAACTTGCGGCGACGGAAGAACTTGGACATGGGAAGGCTCCTTAGGCGGCGGAAGCGGCGTCGTCGCCAGCTTCGTTGTCAGCGGTGTTGTTGGACTCGCCTTCTTCGTCGTCACGACGACGGCGCTCACCGCGCTCCGGCTTGTCACCCTTCTCGTCCTTGCTCTTCATGATCAGCGACTGCTCGGTGTCAGCCTCGTCACGCTTGATGACCAGGTTGCGCAGCACGGCGTCGTTGAAGCGGAAGCTCTCGGTCAGTTCGTTCAGAACGGCCTGGTCGGCTTCGATGTTCATCAGCACGTAGTGGGCCTTCACCAGGTTCTGGATCGGGTACGCCAGCTGGCGGCGGCCCCAGTCTTCCAGACGGTGGATGGTGCCGTTGCCGTTCTCGACCAGCGACTTGTAGCGCTCGATCATGGCCGGGACCTGCTCGCTCTGGTCCGGGTGGACCATGAACACGATTTCGTAATGACGACTCATGTTTTTTCTACCTTTCGGATGTGGCCTTGCGGCCGGACAGCCCCCCGCCGTTGAGACCGCGGTGGGGCAAGGGTTCCCGCCGGGTAGGCAGGAAGCCGCGCATTATGGCCCAGATGCAGGCACCGGGCAACCGGCGGGGCCCAGGCAACCTGAACCCGGTAGCGCCGGGCCATGCCCGGCGGACGTATTCAGCCCAGATCGACGTGAAGGCGGTGCTGACCGCAGGCCAGGCACTGGAACAGGCAGCCCACCATCATCCCGTCCCGGCTCAGATGCTCCAGCACCCAGTCCGCGTCGCGCGGATTGACCTCGGCTACGTCCGGCCGGACCTGATCGAGGATGGGCAGCAGGTCTTCGCTGCCGGCGAAGCCGAGGAAGGCGCAGGGCCGCTCACAGTGGCTCAGCCAGGCCGACTGCTGCCAGGACAAGTAGCCCGGCGTACGCTCGCAGATTTCCAGCAGCAGCTCACGGGCGATGGTCGGCGGCGGGTCGGCCGGGTCCGGCGACACCCCCTCGATATCGCTCCAGCCGGTGAATTCGCCTTGATAGCGTGCTGCCGCGCTGCCGTCGGCGATACACCAGGGACACAGGTAATCGGGGCTCAGAACGGAATGGAACGGCCCGCGGTAGCGGAGCGCCCGGGGCTGGCCACAGCAGTCGCAGACGCCATCAGCGTCCTCGAAGGACAGCGCGTAGGCGTTCGGGTAAAAGGCGAAAACCGGTCGTTCCATCCGTGGAGGTCCCTTCTGGTGCAGCGTGCCGAACAAGGTCGGCATCTACCCTGCCTGCCCCATGGAGCAGGCCCCGGTAGCGCCGGGCCGCGCCCGGCGGATGCCAGAACCGGCCCTCAGGCCTTGTCGGCGTCGGTGGTGAAGCTCTCGCCGCAGCCACACTCGGCGGTGGCATTGGGGTTGCTGAACGTGAAGGTCTCGCTCAGGCCGTGCTTGCCGAAGTCGATCACGGTGCCGTCCACCAGCGCCAGGCTCTTGGCGTCGACATAGATCTTCACGCCGTCCTGGTCGAACACGGTGTCGCCCTCGCGCTCGTCGCGGGCCAGGTCGGTCACGTGGCCCCAGCCGGAGCAACCGGTCTTGGTCACGCCGAAACGCAGGCCCAGCGCGCCGGGGGTCTGGGCGACAAAGCGCTGCACGCGCTCGAAGGCAATGGGGGTCAGGCTGACGGCCATGGGGCTACTCCAGAGGTACGGGGACATTATAAGGAGCCGTTGCCACGAAAAATGCCTCGCAAGCGGAACGCTGCAACCGGTAAACTCCCGTGTTCACAGATCGAGTCGATCAGCAGAGGATTCAAGTCATGACGGTGGTCAGCGTTGAACATGCGCTTGCCGGGAAGATCCCGGAAGGCGGCGAAGTCACGGTACGCGGATGGGTGCGCACGGTGCGCGGTTCAGCGAATCTGGCCTTCGTGAATGTGAGCGACGGCTCCTGCTTCGCCCCGATCCAGGTCGTGGCCAACGACACCCTGGCCAACTTCGACGAGATCAAGCGCCTGACCAGCGGCTGCTCGGTCATCGCCACCGGCACCCTGGTGAAGTCGCAGGGCAAGGGCCAGTCGTTCGAGATCCAGGCCAGCGCGCTGGAGGTGGTCGGCTGGGTCGAAGACCCGCTCACCTACCCGATCCAGCCCAAGCCGATGTCGCCGGAGTTCCTGCGCGAAGTGGCGCACCTGCGCCCGCGCACCAACCTGTTCGGCGCGGTCACCCGCATCCGCAACTGCCTGGCCCAGGCCGTGCACCGTTTCTTCCACGAGAACGGCTTCAACTGGATCAGCACCCCGATCATCACCACCTCCGACGCCGAAGGCGCCGGCCAGATGTTCCGCGTGTCCACCCTGGACATGGTGAACCTGCCGCGCGATGAGAAGGGCGCGATCGATTTCAGCCGCGACTTCTTCGGCAAGGAAACCTTCCTGACCGTGTCCGGCCAGCTGAACGTCGAGGCCTACTGCCTGGCGCTGAGCAAGGTCTACACCTTCGGCCCGACCTTCCGCGCCGAGAACAGCCACACCACCCGCCACCTGGCGGAGTTCTGGATGATCGAGCCGGAAATCGCCTTCGCCGACCTGGCTGAAGACGCACGCCTGGCCGAAGAGTTCCTGAAGTACCTGTTCCGCGCGGTGCTGAACGAGCGTGGCGACGACCTGGCCTTCATCGCCGAGCGCGTGGACAAGAACGCGATCACCAAGCTGGAAGACTTCATCAACGCACCGTTCGAGCGCATCGACTACACCGATGCGGTCAGCCTGCTGCAGAAGTCCGGCAGGAAGTTCGACTTCCCGGTCGAATGGGGCCTGGACCTGCAGACCGAGCACGAGCGCTGGCTGACCGAGGAACACGTCGGCCGCCCGGTGGTGGTGACCAACTATCCGGAGCACATCAAGGCCTTCTACATGCGCCTGAACGACGACGGCAAGACCGTTGCCGCGATGGACGTGCTGGCCCCGGGCATCGGCGAGATCATCGGCGGCAGCCAGCGCGAAGAGCGCCTGGACGTGCTGGACGCGCGCATGGCCCAGTTCGGCCTGGATCGCGAGCATTACAGCTGGTACCGCGATTTCCGCCGCTACGGTTCGGTGCCGCACGCCGGCTTCGGCCTGGGCTTCGAACGCCTGGTGGTGTACGTCTGCGGGCTGTCCAACATCCGCGATGCGATCCCCTACCCGCGCGCCCCGGGCAGCGCGGACTTCTAAGCCACTGCACACGACCACGGAGGTACTGCCCCCATGACCCTGTTCTTCGCCCTCTGTTTCGTCGGCGTCGCAGTGGCCGGGTTCAGTGCCTTCGTGATCTTCTGGCCACTGACCCTGGTGCACGTGCGCGATCGCCATCCGGCGCTCGCCGCGCGCTTCGGCAGCGGCGCCTTCCTCAAGCCCGACGCGCTGGGCTGGCTGCTGCGCCGAGACTATCGGCAGCAACCGGACCGGTCGCTGTCCGGGCTGGCGACACCGGCCTGGGTATCGCTGCTGACCCTGCTGGCCGGACTGGGCATGGCTGCCCTGCTCTGGCTGGCCTCGCTCTGGTAATACGCTCATGAATGACATCACCGCCTCGCGCGACAGCTGGTGGCTGGCCAGCCTCGGCAACACCCTGATCTGGGCGCGCCTGCGCGTTCGCCCCGCCGGCACCGCCGAAGTGCTCGACAGCGATGGCAACACGCTGAGCTATGACAGCGAAGACACCGCGCGTTCGCAGCTGTTCGACGCCGAATTCGTCGAGTACGACGGCCTGGACGAGGAAGATGCGCTGGTGCGCGGCTTCAGCCTGCACGAAGTGCAGCCGCCGCAGGCCGACAACGACGAGGGTCTGCGTGGCCGCATGATCCAGTCGCTGGGCGGGCGCGCCTGACCCCAGCATGTTCACCCCGCGCGCCTTCGCCGAGACCGACCTGCTCTGGCTGGATCGCCTGCTGGCGCGTGACCCGTTCGTCACCGTGCTCACCGTCGGCAATGACGGCCTGCCCGAGCTGACCCGGATGCCGGTGCTGTACCAGCGTGACGGGCAACAGATCGAGCTGCGCGGCCACTGGGCCCGCGCCAATCCGCAGTCGCGCCACAGCGGCGCGGCCAAGGTGCTGGTCGACGGCCCGCATGGCTACGTCTCGGCCAGCTGGTATCCGGACAAGGAGCCTGCCGCGCGGGTACCCACCTGGAACTACGCCGCCGCCGAGCTGCGTGGCCAGCTGCAGACCTTCGACGACACCGATTCGCTGGCCGGACTGGTCGGCGCGATCAGCGACCGCTTCGAGGCCAGCGTCGGCCAGGCCTGGCAGTTCGATGCCACGCGTGCCGAGCATGGCCCCGAGCTGCGCGCCATCGTCGGCTTCCGCTTCCAGGTCGAACACGTGCAGCTGAAGCTGAAACTCAGCCAGAACCATCCCGAAGCCAACCAGCAGGCGGTGATCACCGCGCTGGACGCACTGGGCACCCCTTCTTCCCACGAGCTGGCGCAGTGGATGCGCTGGCACCGTGAACAGGCCGCTACCGGCGGCTGATCACCTCAGATTCCCGCGACGACGCGACCAGAGCGGCCGCGCCTTGCCCCCACCCGACGCCAGGGATACCGCACATGAAAGACATCCATCGCCTGCTGCAGAACAACCGCGACTGGGCCGACCGCATCGCCCAGGAAGATCCGGAGTTCTTCCACCAGCTGGCCAAGCAGCAGCATCCGGAGTACCTGTGGATCGGCTGCTCCGACTCGCGCGTGCCCGCCAACCAGATCATCGGCATGGCACCGGGCGAGGTCTTCGTGCATCGCAACGTCGCCAACGTGGTGGCGCACAGCGACCTGAACTGCCTGAGCGTGGTGCAGTACGCGGTGGACCAGCTGAAGGTGAAGCACATCCTGATCGTCGGCCACTACGGCTGCGGCGGCGTGCACGCCTGCCTGCACAACACCCGCGTCGGCCTGGCCGACAACTGGCTGCGCCATGTCGGTGACGTGGTGCAGAAGCACCAGGGCATCCTCGATGCGATCGAGGATGACGAGCTGAAACACGCGCGCCTGTGCGAACTGAACGTGATCGAGCAGGTCGCCAACCTGTGCCGTTCGACCATCGTCGAGGACGCTTGGGCCCGCGGCCAGAAGCTGATGGTGCACGGCTGGGTCTACAGCCTGAAGAACGGCCGGGTCAGCGAAATGGGCATCGACGTCGGTGCGCCGGAAGAGCTGAAGCCTGCCTATGAAAAGGCGCTGTCCTATGTGCCCCGCCAGGGCCGGCGCGACTGACCTCACTACGGACTACGACCATGCTCGCCTCGCCGATCAACCTGCACGCCTGGATCGAAGAACATCGCCACCTGCTGAAGCCGCCGGTGGGCAACAAGATGATCGACAACGGCGACTTCATCGTGATGGTGGTGGGCGGGCCGAACTCGCGCACCGACTACCACTACGACGAAGGCCCGGAATGGTTCTACCAGCTCGAGGGCGAGATGGTGCTGAAGGTGCAGGAGGACGGCGCGGTGCGCGACATCCCGATCCGTGCCGGCGAGATCTTCCTGCTGCCGGCCAGGGTGCCGCACTCGCCGCGGCGCCCGCCCGGCGGTGTCGGCCTGGTGGTCGAGCGCAAGCGCCTGCCGCATGAGATGGACGGCGTGATCTGGCACTGCGAGCGCTGCAACCACAAGCTGCACGAAGAGTTCTTCCCGCTGCAGAACATCGAAACCGACCTGCCGAAGGTGTTCGCGCGCTATCACGCCAGCCTGGAGCTGCGTACCTGCAGCGAATGCGGGCACGTGGACCCGTTGCCGGTGCCGGCGGCGGGTTGAAAGGCCGGTGGGCATGGCGATTGCTGTTACCTCCGCCTGGCATGGCCCGGCGCTACCGATGCGCGTGATCCCCGGGTAGCGCCGGGCCATGCCCGGCGAGCGCGCCGCGCGGCATCACGCCGGCCCCAAGCGCTACACTGGCAGCCCCGTTGCAGCCTGTTGCCCGACCATGTCCGACCTGCTCAGCCGCACCCACGCCATTGCCCTGGACGCCGCCGATCCGCTGCGTCCGCTGCGTAACGAATTCCTGATTCCGCGCCATGGCGGTGGCGAGCAGACCTACTTCGTCGGCAACTCCCTGGGCCTGCAGCCGCGCGGCGCACAGGCCGCGGTGCAGGAAGTGATGAAGCAGTGGGGCGAGCTGGCTGTGGAAGGCCACTTCACCGGCCCGACGCAGTGGCTGTCCTACCACCGCCTGGTGAGCGGGCAGCTGGCCCGCGTGGTCGGCGCGCTGCCCAGCGAAGTGGTGGCGATGAACACGCTGAGCGTGAACCTGCACCTGATGATGGTCAGCTTCTACCGGCCGACCGCGCAGCGCCCGGTGATCCTGATGGAAGCCGGTGCGTTCCCGACCGACCGCCACGCGGTGGAAGCGCAGATCCGTTTCCATGGGTTCGATCCGGCCGAGTGCCTGGTGGAAGTGCAGCCGGACGAAGCCAACGGAACGATCTCGCTCACTGCCATCGAGCGCGCCATCGCCGAACACGGCCCGCGCCTGGCGCTGGTGCTGTGGCCTGGCGTGCAGTACCGCACCGGCCAGGCCTTCGATCTCGATGCGATCACCCGTGCCGCACGCCTGCAGGGCGCGCGCATCGGCTTCGACCTGGCACATTCGGTCGGCAACCTGCCGCTGCGCCTGCATGACGTCGCGCCCGATTTCGCCGTGTGGTGCCACTACAAATACCTCAACAGCGGCCCGGGTGCGGTGGCTGGCGCGTTCGTGCACGAGCGCCATCACCGCGACACCACGCTGCCGCGCTTTGCCGGCTGGTGGGGCCATGAGGAATCCACCCGCTTCCAGATGGCGCCGCAGTTCACTCCGGCCGTCGGCGCCGAAGGCTGGCAGCTGAGCAATCCGCCGATTCTCGGCCTGGCACCGCTGCGTGCCTCGCTGGACCTGTTCGAGCGCGCCGGCATGGACGCACTGCGCAGCAAGTCGCTGGCGTTGACCGGCATGCTTGAAGCGCTGGTACGCGCGCGCCTGTCCAGCGTGCTGGACATCATCACTCCGGCCGAGCCGCAGCGCCGTGGCTGCCAGCTGTCATTGCGCGTGATCGGTGGCCGCGAGCGCGGCCGTGCGCTGTTCGAGCACCTGCGCGGCATCGGCGTGCTCGGCGATTGGCGCGAGCCGGACGTGATCCGCATTTCGCCCACCCCGCTCTACAACCGCTACCTGGACGTGCACCATTTCGTCGAGGAAGTGGAAGCCTGGGCCGGCCTCTGAGCCGGCCCCTCCCCTACTGCTGGACAGTTCGTTGATCGCACACGCTTCCCGCTCGTTGAGCATTATCGGTGCCGGCCTCGCCGGGTCACTGCTGGCCATCCTGCTGTCACGCCAGGGCTGGCGCATCACCCTGTACGAACGCCGCGGCGATCCGCGCGTGGCCGACTACGAGAGCGGCCGCTCGATCAACCTGGCGCTGGCCGAACGTGGGCGCAACGCGCTGCGCCAGGCCGGTGTGGAAGACGAGGTCATGGCGCGCGCAGTGATGATGCGCGGACGCATGGTGCATCCGCGCGAAGGCGAACCGCAGCTGCAGCGCTATGGCCGCGACGACAGCGAGGTGATCTGGTCGATCCATCGCAGCGACCTGAACACCACGCTGCTGGAACTGGCCGAACAGGCTGGCGCGACCGTGCACTTCCACCGCCGCCTGCACACCGTCGATTTCGATGCCGGCTACGCACGCTTCATCGATGACCGCGACGACAGCCCGCACGACATCCGCTTCGACACCCTGATCGGCGCCGATGGTGCAGGCTCGGCGCTGCGCGCGGCGATGAACCGGCGGGCGCCGCTGGGCGAGGACATCGCGTTCCTCGACCACTCCTACAAGGAGCTGGAAATTCCGCCGGCCGTCGATGGCAGCTTCCGCATCGAACGCAACGCGCTGCATATCTGGCCGCGCGGCCACTACATGTGCATCGCCCTGCCCAACCACGAAGGCACCTTCACCGTCACGCTGTTCCTGCCCAACCAGGGCGATCCCAGCTTTGCCACCGTCAACACGGGCGTACAGGCCGAAGCGTTGTTCGCGCGCGAGTTCGCCGACACCCTGCCGCTGATCCCGAACCTGCGCGCGGACTGGGAACAGCACCCGCCCGGCCTGCTTGGCACGCTGACGCTTGATCGCTGGCACCAGCAGGGCCGCGCGGTCCTGATCGGCGACGCCGCACATGCGATGGTGCCGTTCCACGGGCAAGGCATGAACTGTGCGTTCGAGGATTGCGTGGCTTTGGCCCGCCACCTGATGGAAGCGGACGACCTGGAAGGCGCATTCGCCGCATTCGAGGCCGAGCGCAAGCCGAACGCACGCGCGATCCAGCAGATGGCACTGGAAAACTACCTGGAAATGCGCGACCGCGTGGCCGATCCCGCCTTCCTGCTGCAGCGTGAACTGGAACAGGAACTGCAGCGGCGCTGGCCGACCCGGTTCGTACCGCATTACACGATGGTCACCTTCCTGCACACGCCGTACGCGGAGGCCCTGCGCCGCACCGAGCTTCAGCGCGACATGCTGGTGGCGGCCACGGCCGGCCACGATTCACTGGACAACATCGACTGGGCCGCACTGGAAGCGCAGATCCATGCGCAGCTGCCGGTCCTGGAGGGCGCGCACTGATGGCTGACAGCTTCCTGTTCTACGACCTGGAAACCTTCGGCCAGGACCCGCGGCGCACGCGCATCTCGCAGTACGCCGCGATCCGTACCGACGCCGATCTGAACGAGATCGACACCCCGGTCAGCTTCTTCGTGCGCCCGGCCGACGATCTGCTGCCCTCGCCGATGGCCACCCTGGTCACCGGCATCACCCCCCAGCAGGCCCTGGCCGAGGGCATCAGCGAGGCCGAAGCCTTCGACCGCATCAACGAGCAGCTGTCGCGTCCCGGCACCTGCGCACTGGGCTACAACACGCTGCGCTTCGACGACGAGTTCGTCCGCTACGGCCTGTTCCGCAACTTCCATGACCCGTACGAGCGCGAGTGGCGCAACGGCAATTCGCGCTGGGACCTGCTGGACATGCTGCGGCTGATGCGCGCGATGCGTCCGGACGGCATCCAGTGGCCGCTGCGCGAGGACGGTGCCACCTCGTTCAAGCTCGAGCACCTGGCCGAAGCCAACAACGTGCGCGAGGGTGATGCGCACGAAGCGCTGTCCGACGTGCGCGCCACGATCGGCATGGCACGGCTGTTCAAGCAGTCGCAGCCGCGCCTGTGGGACTACGCTCTGAAGCTGCGCGACAAGCGTTTCGTCGGCAGCCTGCTGGATGTAACCGCGATGAAGCCGGTGCTGCACATTTCCATGCGCTACCCGGCCAGCCGCCTGTGCGCGGCGCCGGTGCTGCCGCTGGCCGTGCACCCGACGATCAGCAACCGGGTGATCGTGTTCGACCTGGACGGCGACATCGACGACCTGCTGGCACTGCCGGCCGACGTGATCGCACAGCGCCTGTACATGCGCGCCAGCGAGCTGCCCGAGGGCGTTGCACGGGTGCCGCTGAAGGAGGTGCACCTGAACAAGGTGCCGGCGCTGATCGCCTGGAACCACCTGCGTGCCGACGACCACGAGCGTCTGGGCCTGGACGTGGCGGCCATCGAAGCCAAGATCGAGCGCCTGCGCGAATTCGCCCCGCAGCTGGCCGAGAAGGCGCGCCAGGTCTACAACCAGCCGCGCGTGGCCACCGTGGCTGATGTCGATGCATCGCTGTACGACGGATTCCTGGGCAACGGTGACAAGCCGCTGCTGGCCCTGGCCCGTACCACAGCGCCGGATCAGCTGGCCGCGCTGGAAGGGCGCTTCCGTGACCCGCGCCTGCCCGAGCTGCTGTTCCGCTACCGTGCGCGCAACCATCCCGGCAGCCTCGCGCCGGCTGAACGCCAGCGCTGGCAGGATTACCGCCGCCAGCGCCTGCTCGGAGACGGGGGCCTGGGCGAACTCAACCTGCCCCAGTACCAGCAGCAGCTGGATGCACTGGCCGCCGAAGCGCCCGATGACACCCGGCGCCAGGCCCTGCTGCAGTCGTTGCGTGATTGGGGCCAGCACCTGCAGGAGACGCTGTGAGCACTTATTTCTCGGACGCCAGCTTCAAGTTCCTGCGCAGCCTTGCGCGGCACAACGACAAGGCCTGGTTCAACGATCACCGCCAGCAGTACGAAGACCACGTGCGGCAGCCGTTCCTGCGCCTGCTGGGCGACCTGCAGCCGGCGCTGGCCGAGGTCAGCGAGCACTTCCGCGCCGATACCCGCGGCGTTGGTGGCTCGCTGTTCCGCATCCATCGTGACGCGCGTTTCTCCAACGACAAGTCGCCGTACAAGACCTGGCAGGGTGCACGCCTGTTCCATGAGCGCCGCCGCGAAGTCGCCGCGCCCTCGTTCTACGTGCACCTGCAGCCGGGCGAGAGCTTCGTCGGCGCTGGCCTGTGGCATCCAGAACCCGAGACGCAGCGCCGCGTGCGCCACTTCATCCTCGACAACCCTGGCAGCTGGAAGGCCGCCGCGCATGCCCCGGCGCTGCGCAAGCGCTTCGACTTCGAGGAGAGCGAGAAGCTGGTGCGCCCGCCACGTGGCTTCCCGGCCGACTTCGAGTTCATTGACGACCTCAAGCACCGCAACTGGGTGATGTGGCGCTCGCTGGACGATGCCACCATGACCGGCCCGCGCCTGCTGTCCACGCTGGGCAAGGACCTGGCTGGGCTCGGCCCGTTCGTCGACTACCTGTGCGCGGCGCTGGACCTGGAGTTCTGAGCCGCATCACCTGCCGTTCACCACTGGCTGCCTCACTTGCGGCAGTCTGGACAGCATGAAGAAGCTCACTGCACTGGCTGTGCTGCTGGTCCTGGCCTTGGCTGCGTGGTGGTTCGGTGGCCCCTACATGACCGTGCACGGCCTGTCCAAGGCCATCGAAGAACGTGACACGGCGCGACTGGAACGCTACGTCGATTTCCCGCGCGTGCGCAGCAGCCTGCGCGCGCAGCTCAATGACTATCTGGTGCGCCAGGCCGGTCCGGATGTAGCGGCCAGCCCGTTCGGCGCCCTGCTCTACGGCCTGGGCGACCAGCTCGGCGGTGCAGCGGTGGAGACCATGGTGACCCCGACCGGCATCGGCGCGATGCTGCAGGGCCATGTGCTGTGGAAGCGCGGCCGCAATGAACTGCAGGGCGGCGATGCCTTCGGCGCGACCGAACCGGCGCGTCCTTTGAAGAACGCCGAGCATCACTTTGAAGCGCTGGACCGCTTCGTGATCGACGTCGATCGCGGCCCCGGCCAGCCTCCGTTGAAGGTGGTGCTGGAACCGCAGGGCCTGCGCTGGAAGGTGGTGGATCTGCAGTTGGGGATGTCGGCCGCACCGTGACCGATTGCCGTGGCGCCCACCGGGCATGGCCCGGCGCTACCACCGACGGCCCCATCCGGTAGCGCCGGGCCATGCCCGGCGACGATCAACCTTCGTTGGCGACGCCATGCGGCACATGGCCGGCGGCCACGTGTTCGCGCGCACTGTCGATGTTGTGCTGCGAATCGTCGAAGAAGATGTCGGCTCCAAAGGCCTGCAGGAAGGGGCCCTTGTGGCGCCCACCAAGGAACAACGCTTCGTCCAGGCGCACGCCCCATTCGCGCAGGGTGCGGATCACCCGCTCGTGCGCCGGCGCCGAGCGCGCGGTCACCAATGCGGTGCGGATCGGTGCGCTTTCGCCGGCTGGGAAGACTTCCTGCAGCGTATGCAGGGCCGACAGGAAACCGCGGAACGGTCCACCACTGAGCGGCTCGCGGGCGCGTTCGCGCTCATGCCGGCCAAACGCCTCCACACCCTGCTCGCGCGAGATGCGCTCGCTCTCGTCACCGAAGATCACCGCATCACCGTCGAAGGCGATGCGCAGCTGCCCGGCCGGACGGCCGGTATCGATCTGGTCGGCCGCAGCGGCTGCAGTCTCGCCAGGCGGCTTGGGCAGGATGGTGGCCGCAGCAATGCCATGGCGCAGCGCGCTGCGCACCGATTCCGGGTTGGCCGACAGGAACAGGTCGGTGCCGAACGGCTTCACGTACGGCCAGGTCGGCTCACCGGCGGTGAACGTGGCGCGGATGATGCCCAGGCCGTAGTGCTGGATCGAATTGAAGATGCGCAGGCCGGTATCGGCCGAGTTGCGCGACAGCAGGATCACCTCGACCCGCGGGTTCTCCGGGCTGGCGCCCTGGTTCAGCGCCAGCAGCTTGCGTACCACCGGGAAGGCCACGCCGGGGCCGAGGATGTCGTCCTCGTGCTGGCGCTGGAATTCGGCGTACGCCGCCACGCCATCGCTCTCGAACAGCGCGTGGCTTTCCTCGAGGTCGAACAGCGCGCGCGAGGTCACCGCGACGGTCAGCAAACGGGGGGAGTTGTCGCCCATCGGTGGGGGTCCTTCAAGCGGTCGGCACGGCCGGCCGCCCATTGTCCTCAAAAAACGAACTGTTCGCTCAGGATCCGGTCTTCCAGGTTGTGCTCCGGGTCGAACAGCAGGGTCACGCGGCGGTCCTTCGACTCGCGGATGGTCACCTCGACCACATCGCGGGTCTCGTGCGAATCGGCGGTGACGCTGACCGGGCGCTTGTACGGGTCAAGCACACGGAAGCGTACTTCGGTGTCGGCCTTGAGAATGGCCCCGCGCCAGCGCCTTGGCCGGTAAGGGGCCAGCGGCGTCAGCGCGATGGTGTGCGAACCCAGCGGCAGCACCGGGCCATGCGCGGAATAGTTATAGGCGGTGCTGCCGGCCGGGGTGGCCACCAGCACGCCGTCACCGATCAGTTCGGCCACGCGCTCCTGGCCGTTCAGGTCGATGCCGATATGCGCGGCCTGCCGGGTCTGGCGCAGCAGCGAAACATCGTTGTAGGCCAGCGAACCGGTACTGGTGCCGGACTCGGTCAGCGCCACCATTTCCAGCGGGCGCAGATGGGCCGGCTCGGCGCGGGCGATGCGGGCATGCACGTCTTCGTCGCCACGGTACTGGTTCATCAGGAAACCGACCGTGCCCAGCTTCATGCCGAACACCGGCTTGCCCAGGTGCCCATGCCGATGCAGGGTCTGCAGCATGAAGCCATCACCGCCCAGCGGGCACAGCACGTCGGCCTGCTCGGGCGCGAAGTCGCCATAGCGCGAGACCATGGCCGCGCGGGCCATCTGCGCGGGCTCGGTGCTGCTGGCCAGGAAAGCGATGCGGGGGGTGTCGCTCATCGGTGGATCCGGGGGGAACTGGTCAAGAGCATAACCGAGCACCGCTGCGCTCGCCGGGCATGGCCCGGCGCTACCCTCGCCCGGTGCGTCGGTAGCGCCGGGCCATGCCCGGCGAACGTGCCCAGAAACAGAACGGCCCCGCTTTCGCGGGGCCGTTCCGGTTCACGCATGCCAGGCGTGGCCCGGCACTACATCACTTACGCGCCGTGTGCCGCCAGCTGGCCCAGGCGCTGCACCGCGACCGAGACGGTCGGGTAGTCCAGGGTCTTCTGCTCGGCCAGTTCGGCCAGCATCGCCAGGGTGAAGCGCAGGCTGTTGTCGTCACGGCCCATCCAGGCTGCGACCTTGGCCTCCGCGCTGCTGCCCTTGGTGCCCAGCACCTGGCCGGCCAGGTTGCGGTGGTTGGCCGCCAGTTCGTCACGCAGCACGCCACGTGCCACGGCATGCCAACGACCGTTGACCTCCAGCGCGTCGACCTGCTCGAACAGCCACGGCAGCTGCAGGGCATCGCCCAGGCGGAAGTGGACCTTGGACACGTCCACCGGCTTCAGCTTGCGGGTGCGGGCCAGTTCGATGATGTCGAACGCCGGCTCCAGGAAGTGCAGTTCGGCCAGCTGCTGCGCCAGCGCGGACGGCAGGCCCTTTTCCTTCCACTCGGCCACCAGGGCTTCGTAGGTCGGACGCTGCGAATCCGGCAGCACGCCCGAGGCGACGCGGATGTCGTTGAACGGGCCCTGGTAGCGGTTGACCGCTTCGGTGATGCCCGGCATCGCACCCGGGCGCGACAGCAGCCAGCGCACGAACGAACGCTGCAGCTTCCAGATCACTTCCAGTGCGTCGATCTGCACCGACTCCGGCACCTTGCCGTCGAGCGCGTCGATCTGCGCCCACAGCGCGCGTGCATCCAGCGTTTCGCGGCTGATGGTGTAGGCCTTGGCGACCTCGGCGATGGAACGGCCGGTGTCTTCCTGCATACGCATCAGGAAGGTGGCGCCCATGCGGTTGATGGTCTGGTTGGTCACGGCCGTGGCGATGATTTCGCGCTTCAGGCGGTGACGCTCCATCGCGTCGGCGTACTTCTTCTGCAGCGGGGTCGGGAAGTAGCGCTGCAGTTCCTTGGACAGGTACGGATCTTCCGGGATGTCCGAATCCAGCAGCTGGGCAAACGCCACCAGCTTGGAGTAGGACAGCAGCACCGACAGTTCCGGACGGGTCAGGCCCTGGCCGCGTGCCTTGCGCTGGGACAGCTCGGCGTCGGACGGCAGGAACTCGATCTGGCGATCGAGCAGGCCCTGCTGTTCCAGGGTACGGATGAAGTGCTGCTTGGAACCCAGGCGCTTGACCGCCATCCGCTCCATCAGGCTCAGCGCCTGGTTCTGGCGGTAGTTGTCGTTGAGCACCAGCTCGGCGACTTCATCGGTCATCGAGGCCAGCAGCTTGTTGCGCTGCTCGACGGTCAGCTTCTTGGCCCGCACCACATCGTTGAGCAGGATCTTGATGTTGACTTCATGGTCGGAGGTGTCCACACCGGCCGAGTTGTCGATGAAGTCGGTGTTGAGCAGCACGCCGGCCTGGGCAGCTTCGATGCGGCCCAGCTGGGTCATGCCCAGGTTGCCGCCCTCGCCCACCACCTTGCAGCGCAGCTCGCCACCGTTCACGCGCAGCGCGTTGTTGGCGCGGTCGCCGACATCGCTGTGCTGCTCGCTGGCAGCCTTGACGTAGGTACCGATGCCGCCGTTCCACAGCAGGTCGACCGGTGCCTTCAGGATCGCGCTCATCAGATCGTTCGGCGACAGCGCCTTGACGTTGTCGTCCAGGCCCAGCGCTTCACGCACCTGCGGGGTGATCTCGATCGACTTCAGGCTGCGCGGGTAGATGCCACCGCCCTTGCTGATCAGCTTGGCGTCGTAGTCCGCCCAGCTCGAGCGCGGCACGGTGAACAGGCGCTCACGTTCGACGAACGTGGTGGCCGCATCCGGGTTCGGGTCCAGGAAGATGTGGCGGTGGTCGAACGCAGCCACCAGGCGGATGTGGCGCGACAGCAGCATGCCGTTGCCGAACACGTCGCCGGACATGTCACCGACGCCGACCGCGGTGAAGTCCTGGGTCTGGCTGTCACGGCCCAGCGCACGGAAGTGGCGCTTGACCGACTCCCACGCACCGCGTGCGGTGATGCCCATGCCCTTGTGGTCGTAACCGACCGAACCACCGGAGGCGAACGCATCGCCCATCCAGAAGCCGTGCGCGATGGCCAGGCCGTTGGCGATGTCGGAGAAGGTCGCGGTGCCCTTGTCGGCGGCCACCACCAGGTACGGATCGTCCATGTCGTGGCGCACGACATCCACCGGCGGCACGATCTTGTTGTTGACGATGTTGTCGGTGATGTCCAGCAGGCCCTGGATGAACAGCTTGTAGCAGGCCACGCCGTTGGCGAAGATCGCATCGCGGTCGCCGTTCACCGGCGGGGTCTTGGCGAAGAAGCCGCCCTTCGCGCCGACCGGCACGATGACGGTGTTCTTGACCATCTGCGCCTTGACCAGGCCCAGCACTTCGGTACGGAAGTCTTCACGACGATCCGACCAGCGCAGGCCGCCACGGGCCACGGCACCGAAGCGCAGGTGGGTACCTTCCACGCGCGGGCCGTAGACGAAGATTTCGCGGTACGGGCGCGGCTTCGGCAGGTCCGGCACCAGCGCCGAATCGAACTTGAAGCTGATGACATGGCCGTGCTGGCCGTTGGCATCGGTCTGGTAGTAGCTGGTACGCAGGGTCGCGTCGATCACGCCCATGAACGAGCGCAGGATGCGGTCCTCGTCCAGGCTGGACACGCGGTCCATCAGCTTCAGCAGCGCATCACGCGCGGCCTGCATCTGCGCGTCGCGGTCACCCTTGCGGGCGTCGACCACGGTCTTGAGCACCTTCAGGGTGGCGTCGTCGCCGGCAGCCAGCACATCGAGGTGGGCCTTCAGCTGGGCCTGGCCAGCGGCGATGTCATCCTTGCTCTCGTGGCCGGTGGCCGGATCGAAGCGCGCCTCGAACAGTTCCACCAGCAGGCGGGCCAGCAGCGGGTAACGCGCGAAGGTGCCTTCCACGTAGGCCTGCGAGAACGGCACGCCGGTCTGCAGCAGGTACTTGCAGTAACCGCGCAGCATGGCGACCTGGCGCCAGTGCAGGCCAGCGGCCAGCACCAGGCGGTTGAAGCCGTCGTTCTCGGCATCGCCGTGCCAGACGCGGGCGAAGGTTTCGCCGAAGGCTTCATCGACGCTGGCGGCATCGATCGCACCGGCAGTCGATTCGACCTCGAAGTCCTGCACGTACACCGGCGCGTTGTCGACCGACAGGCGGTACGGACGCTCGGCGATCACGCGCAGGCCCATGTTTTCCATCATCGGCAGCGCATCCGACAGCGGAATGTCGTCCAGCTGGCGGTACAGCTTCAGGCGCAGGCCATCACCGCTTTCACGCGGCACGGCCTGCAGGCTCAGGCGCAGGTCGTCCGGGCCGGTCAGCGCGTCCAGCTGGCTGACATCGTTGGCGGCAACGGCGGTGCTGTTGTCTTCGATGTAACCAGCCGGCAGCGCCTTGCCGATGCGGGCAGCAATGCGCAGGCCTTCGGTCTCGCCGTGGCGGGACACCAGCGCTTCGCGCAGGTCGTCCTGCCAGTTGCGCAGCACCTGGGCCAGCTTCTGCTCCAGTTCGGCGGTATCGACGTCGAGCATTTCACCCGGCTTCGGGCGCACGATCAGGTGCACCTGGGCCAGCGGCGATTCGCCCAGCACCACCGAGCTGTCCACGTACTCACCGTGCAGCGCTTCCTTCAGCATCGCTTCGATGCGCAGGCGCACGTCGGTGTTGAAGCGCTCGCGCGGCAGGTAGACCAGCGCGGAAATGAAACGGCTGTACTTGTCACGGCGCAGGAACAGGCGGCTGCGCACGCGCTCCTGCAGGCCCAGCACGCCCATCGCGGTGCGGAACAGTTCGTCCTCGCTGGACTGGAACAGCTCTTCGCGCGGCAGGGTTTCCAGGATGTGGCGCAGGGCCTTGCCACTGTGGCTGGCCGGGGCCAGGCCCGACTGCTTCATCACGTGCTCGTGGCGCTGGCGCACCAGCGGGATTTCCCACGGGCGGCGGTTGTAGGCGCTGGAGGTGAACAGGCCGAGGAAGCGCTGCTCGCCGATGATCTTGCCCTTGGCGTCGAATTCCAGCACGCCGATGTAGTCCATGTAGCCGGCGCGGTGCACGCGCGAACGGGCATTGGTCTTGGTCAGGATCAGCGCGTCCTTCAGGCCGGACGTGGCGTTCAGGCCCTGCGCGGCCAGGGTCTTGACCGGACGGGCGGCGGACTTGTCCTTGCCGCGCATCAGGCCCAGGCCGGTGTCGTTCAGCGGCGCCAGCACGTCTTCCTTGCCCTGCTTCTCGACGCGGTACTCGCGGTAGCCGAAGAAGGTGAAGTGGTTGTCGGCGGCCCAGCGCAGGAATTCCTGTGCTTCCTTGCGCGAGGCATCGTCGACCGGCAGCTGGCGCTTGCCCAGGTCGTCGGCAAGCGCCAGCGCCTTGTCCTTCATCGGCTGCCAGTCGCGCACGATCGCGCGCACTTCGTCCAGTGCCTTGTTGATGGCCTGTTCGATGGCGGCCATGGCTTCGGCCGGCTGGCGGTCGATCTCCAGCAGCATCACCGACTCGGCATCACCCTCGCCGACCTTGACCAGCTTGCCGGCCTTGTCGCGGGTGAAGCGCAGCACCGGGTGGCCCAGCACGTGGACGCCCACGCCCTGTTCGGCCAGCGACATGGTGACGGTATCGACGAGGAACGGCATGTCGTCGTTGACGATCTGCAGCACCGTGTGCGGCGATTCCCAACCATTGGCCTTCGCGGTCGGATTGAACACGCGGACGTTGGCCTTGCCGGCCTTGCGGGCACGGGCGAATTCCAGCGTCTCAGCCGCGAGAGCGGCCCACTCTTCAGCGCTGTGGTGCGGGAACTCGTCCGACTCCATGCGCTTGTAGAAGTCAGTGGCGAAGGCCACTGCTTCGGCCTGTGCGGCCGCGGGGTAGCGCTTGCGCAATGCCGTGTACACCGGCTCCAGGGAGAAACCAGCGGTCACTGCGACCTCCGACTCTGCTGGTTTGGTCTTGTTTTTCACGGTCTTGGCTGCGGTTTTTTGCGGTTTCATGGCAGAGCGATGCGCTTGCTCAGTTGGGAAAATGAAATTGTAGCCCTACCGCACGAAAAGGCCTTGCTGCAGGACGGAATAAGCAGATTCGGGTTTGCTGCGGTTTAGACGCCTATTCAGTTCGCACCGGTATGGTGCTGGCACCTGTTTCAGCACTGCCGACAGGATCGGCAAAACGTGTTACCGGAAGACACACGCGGCGACGCCGATGCGATTCCACAATCCTGAACTGGACGGTATAGTCCACCGCGTGAACCCGGCCTACCTCCCCGTTGCCCTCGATGCACGCGATGAGCGTGTGTTCGACGCCGTACGCGAACTGCTGGCCCAGCAGGGCATGCAGATGAGCATGGAGGCGGTGGCCCAGCACGCCGGCTGCTCCAAGCAGACCCTGTACTCGCGCTATGGCAGCAAGCAGGATCTGTTGCGCCGGGTGATGCAGCGCCATGTCGGCCACGCCACCGGCGCCATGGTCCGTGCACTCCGCACTGACGACCTGCGTGCCAGCCTGCTCCAGTTCGCCACCGACTTCCTGGAGCATTTCAACCAACCGCACGTAGGACAGGCCTGCCGGCTGATCGCTACCGACGCGGCCCAGTTTCCCGAAGAGGCGCGTACGCTGTACCGGCATGGGGCCGGCGCGCTGACGCTTCATCTTGCTGAATGGATTGAAACCGTTTGCATGCGTGGCCAGCTCCGGCATGACGACCCGCACTTCATGGCCGAACTGCTGCTGAGCATGATCGCCGGTCAGGATTTCGACAAACAGCGCTTCCATACCCCCCATCGTGATGACGCGCTGCTGCGTCGGCGCTGGGCAGAGTTCTCCGTCGACAGCTTCCTGCGCGCATTCGCGCCACAGCCGTTGCCGGCCCCGCCTACAAACCAACCCCGGAGTTCCTCCTGATGACCGCCCCACTCCGCACCCTTGCCTTGACGTGCGCCGTTGCTGTCGCGCTGGCTGCCTGCAAGAAGCCGGAACAGCAGATGCCCCCGCCGCCGGAGGTGGGCGTGATCGACGCCAAGCCGCAGACCCTGCCGCTGCAGCGCGAGCTGGTCGGCCGCCTGTCGCCGTTCCGCAGCGCCGACGTACGCGCGCGCGTGCCGGGCGTGCTGCTCAAGCGCGTCTACCAGGAAGGCTCGCAGGTGAAGCAGGGCCAGACCCTGTTCCTGATCGACCCGGCGCCGCTGCGCGCCTCGCTCAACGCCTCCGAAGCACAGCTGGCCTCGGCCCGCGCCACCTACGCCAATGCCAAGGTGGCCGCTGATCGCGCCCGCTCCCTGGCGCCGCAGCAGTTCGTCTCCAAGTCCGACCTGGACAACGCTGAATCGGCCGAACGCACCGCGCTGGCTGCGGTCAAGCAGGCCGAGGCAGCGGTGACCTCCTCGCGGATCAACCTGGGCTACACCGAAGTGACCGCACCGATCAGCGGCGTGGCCAACAAGCAGCAGGTCACCGAAGGCGCACTGGTCGGCCAGGGCGATGTGACCCTGCTGACCACCGTCGACCAGCTCGACCCGCTGTACGTGAACTTCTCGCTGAGCGTGGACGAACTGAGCCAGCTGCGCGCGCAGCAGGCCAAGGGCGCGCTGGCGCTGTCCGGCGATGGCAAGGCCACGGTCAGCGTCAAGCTGGCCGATGGCAGCACCTACAGCGAGCCGGGCACCCTGGACTTCTCCTCGACCACGGTCGACCCGGCCACCGGCGCGGTGTCGCTTCGTGCGCTGCTGCCAAACCCGCAGCAGATCCTGCTGCCGGGAGCCTTCGTCAGCTTCCAGGCCAACCTGGGCGAGCGCAACAACGCCTTCCTGGTGCCGCAGCAGGCGCTGCTGCGTGACACCACCGGCGGCTACGTGATGGTGGTCGGCGCCGATGGCAAGGTGGTGCGCAAGAACGTGAAGACCGACGGCGCGCAGAACGGCAACTGGCTGGTCAGCGACGGCCTGGCCGCCGGTGACAAGGTGATCGTGGCCGGTGTGCAGAAGGTCAAGGAAGGTGCACCGGCGGTCGCCAAGCCGTGGACCCCGGCGCAGGACGCCAACGGCAAGCCTGCCGCAGGCGGCGCTGCGCCGGCAGCTGGCAAGGCACCGGCCGACGCGGCCAAGCCCGAGCAGGCCGATGCGGCCAAGCCGGCCGCCACCGATTCGAACAAGCAGTAACGGGAACCTTCCGTCATGCCTAAATTTTTCATCGAACATCCAGTCTTCGCCTGGGTGGTTGCGATCCTGATCTCGCTCAGCGGCGTGATCGCGATCCTCAACCTGGGCGTGGAGTCCTATCCCAACATCGCCCCGCCACAGGTGACCGTCTCGGCCACCTACCCGGGCGCCAGTGCGGACACCACTGAAAAATCGGTCACCCAGGTGATCGAGCAGCAGCTGACCGGTATCGATCACCTGCTGTACTTCAGTTCCTCGTCCGCCTCCAACGGCCGTGCGCAGATCACCCTGACCTTCGAGACCGGTACCGATCCGGACATCGCCCAGGTGCAGGTGCAGAACAAGGTCTCGCTGGCCACGCCCCGACTGCCATCGGAAGTGACCCAGCAGGGCGTGGTGGTGGCCAAGGCCAACGCCGGCTTCCTGATGGTGATCGCGCTGCAGTCCGATACGCCGGCCATCAACCGTGACGCCCTGAACGACATCGTCGGTTCGCGCGTGCTCGACCAGGTCTCGCGCATCCCCGGCGTCGGCAGCACCCAGCAGTTCGGTTCCGAGTACGCCATGAACATCTGGCTCAACCCGGAAAAGATGCAGGGCTACGGCCTGTCGGCCAGCCAGGTGCTGGCGGCGGTGCGTGCGCAGAACGTGCAGTTCGCCGCCGGTGCGCTGGGTTCGGACCCGTCGCCGGAAGGCCAGCACTTCACCGCCACGGTCTCGGCCGAGGGCCGCTTCAGCTCGCCGCAGGAGTTCGAGAACATCATCCTGCGCGCAAACGCTGACGGCTCGCGCGTGCTGCTGAAGGACATCGCCCGCGTTGCCTTCGGTGCCAACAACTACGGCTTCGATACCCAGTACAACGGCAAGCCGACCGGTGCCTTCGCCATCCAGCTGCTGCCGGGCGCCAACGCCCTGAACGTGGCCGATGCGGTGCGCGCCAAGATGGACGAACTGCAGCCGAGCTTCCCGGCCGGCGTCACCTGGTTCTCGCCGTACGACAGCACCACCTTCGTCAAGATCTCGATCCAGGAAGTGGTCAAGACGCTGTTCGAGGCGGTGTTCCTCGTGTTCCTGGTGATGCTGATCTTCCTGCAGAACTTCCGCGCCACCCTGATCCCGACCCTGGTCATCCCGGTGGCCCTGCTCGGTACCTTCCTGGGCATGTGGATGATCGGCTTCACGATCAACCAGCTGACCCTGTTCGCGATGGTGCTGGCAATCGGCATCGTGGTCGATGACGCGATCGTGGTGATCGAGAACGTCGAACGCATCATGACCGAGGAAGGCCTGGCGCCGAAGCCGGCCACGCAGAAGGCGATGACCCAGATCACCGGCGCGGTGGTGGCGATCACCGTCGTGCTGGCCGCGGTGTTCATTCCGTCCGCCCTGCAGGGCGGCGCGGCAGGTGAGATCTACAAGCAGTTCGCGCTGACCATCGCCATTTCGATGGCATTCTCGGCGTTCCTGGCGCTGGGCTTCACCCCCGCGCTGTGCGCGACCTTCCTGAAGCCGACGCACAACGACAACCCGAACATCGTCTACCGCACCTTCAACAAGTACTACGACAAGATCAGCCACACCTATGTGGGCCACATCACCTCGGCGGTGCGCCATGCGCCGCGCTGGATGATCCTGTTCGTGGTGCTGACCGCACTGTGCGGCTTCCTGTTCACCCGCATGCCGGGCAGCTTCCTGCCGGAAGAAGACCAGGGCTATGCGCTGGCGATCGTGCAGCTGCCGCCGGGCTCGACCAAGGGCCAGACCAACGAAGTGTTCGCGCAGATGCGTGGCATCCTGGAAAAGCAGGATGGCTATGAAGGCATGCTGCAGGTCGCCGGTTTCAGCTTCGTCGGTTCCGGCGAGAACGTCGGCATGGGCTTCATCCGCCTGAAGCCGTGGGAGGAACGCAAGTTCACCGCGCCGGAGTTCATCCAGAACATGAACGGCGCGTTCTACGGCATCAAGGAAGCGCAGATCTTCGTGGTCAACCTGCCCACCGTGCAGGGCCTTGGCCAGTTCGGTGGTTTCGACATGTGGCTGCAGGACCGTAGCGGTGCCGGTTACGAGCAGCTGACCCAGGCCCGCAACATCCTGCTCGGCCAGGCAGCGCAGAAGCCGGACCACCTGGTCGGCGTGCGTCCGAACGGCCTGGAAAACGCGCCGCAGCTGCAGCTGCACGTGGACCGCGTGCAGGCGCAGTCGATGGGCATGTCGGTGTCGGACGTGTACAGCACCATCCAGCTGATGCTGGCCCCGGTGTACGTGAACGACTTCTTCTACGAAGGCCGCATCAAGCGCGTCACCATGCAGGCCGATGGCCCCTACCGCACCGGCCAGGAGTCGCTGAAGAGCTTCTACAGCCCGTCCAGCCTGACCACCAATGCCGACGGCACCAACGCGATGATCCCGCTCAACACGGTGGTCAAGTCCGAATGGGTATCCGCACCGCCGTCGCTGAGCCGCTACAACGGTTACTCGGCGATCAACATCGTCGGTTCGCAGGCGCCGGGCACCAGCTCGGGTGAAGCGATGCAGACCATGGAAGGCATCGTCAACGACGACCTGCCGGCCGGCTTCGGCTACGACTGGTCCGGCATGTCCTACCAGGAAATCCTGGCCGGCAACGCCGCGACCCTGCTGCTGGTGCTGTCGATCGTGGTGGTGTTCCTGTGCCTGGCCGCGCTGTATGAAAGCTGGTCGATCCCGGTGGCGGTGCTGCTGGTGGTGCCGCTGGGCGTGCTGGGTGCACTTGGCCTGTCGATGCTGCGTGGCCTGCCCAACGATCTGTTCTTCAAGATCGGCCTGATCACCGTGATCGGCCTGGCGGCGAAGAACGCGATCCTGATCGTGGAGTTCGCGGTGGAGCAGCGTGCAGCCGGCAAGAACCTGCGCGATGCCACCATCGAGGCGGCCCGCCTGCGTTTCCGCCCGATCCTGATGACCTCGTTTGCGTTCATCATGGGCGTGATCCCGATGGCAATCTCCACCGGCGCCGGCGCCAACTCCCGCCACGCCATCGGTACCGGCGTGATCGGCGGCATGCTGTTCGCCACCCTGCTCGGCCTGCTGATGATCCCGGTGTTCTTCGTGGTCGTGCGCCGCATGCTGGGCGACAAGCTGGATGAACCGTCCAAGGAGTTCATGGAACGCCAGCGTGACGCGGATGCTGCACACCGTCCGGATCGTTGATCCGGTGGTGGGCTGAAACGAGAAAGGCCCCGGAGCGATCCGGGGCCTTTTTTCTTGCCGCTTTTGAATCCATGCCAACCAAGGTTGGCATCTACCAGAGCAAGAGCATGCCCGGTAGCCGCCAACCTTGGTTGGCGCTCTCCAGGGAAACGTCTCAGCGCAGCAGCGCAACCACTATGCACACTGCCACCAGAACCAGCGCGGCCCACTGCATCGGCACGAAGAAGAAATGATGGGGCGCGGCTTCGCCCTTCTCTCGCGGAACTCGGTTGAGCCACAGGCCCAGCAGCACGTTCACTACCGCGCCAACACCTCCACCCAAGAGAACCTGCTGCAACGGAATGTTGCCTTTGGGGCCATCATGCGGAAAAAAGTACGCCAGCAGCAGAATTGCTGCGATCGGCGTCACCAGCGTCATGAAGCCCCAACCGCGATGGATCATCGTGCAGACACTTGAAAAAACGGCCTGCATTGTAGCGGGGCTTTGGAAGGCCCCCGAAGAATGAAATTGATGGCGGTGCGCGGGTTGCCGCTCTGTAGAGCCGAGCCCATGCTCGGCTGCTTGTATCGGAGCCGAGCATGGGCTCGGCTCTACAGACGGCCAGAGAACAGCGCATCCACGCATGGCGTGGATCTACTGGCCGCGCCGCCGTTGCAGCGGCGCGGCCCTTGCCACTCAGCGCAGCCCGGTCTCGTTGCGGGCGATCACCAGGCGCTGGATTTCCGAAGTGCCTTCATAGATCTCGGTGATCTTGGCATCACGGAAGTAGCGCTCCAGCGGCATTTCCTTTGAATAGCCCATGCCACCGTGGATCTGCACCGCCTGGTGGGTGATCCACATCGCGGCTTCAGAAGCGGTCAGCTTGGCCACCGCCGCTTCGGTGCTGAAGCGCTTGCCCTGGCCCTTCACCCACGCCGCGCGCAGGGTCAGCAGCAACGCCGCGTCCAGCTTGCACTTCATGTCGGCAATCTTGGCCTGGGTCATCTGGAAGGTACCGATGGCCGCACCGAACGCCTTGCGCTCCTTCACGTACTCCAGGGTCGCTTCATAGGCGGCACGGGCGATGCCGATGGCCTGCGAGGCGATGCCGATACGGCCAGCATCAAGCACGCTCATGGCGATCTTGAAGCCCTCGCCTTCCTGGCCCAGCACATCCTCAGGCTGCGCTACGTAGTCGTTGAACTCGATCTCGCAGGTGGCCGAGGCACGGATGCCCAGCTTCGGCTCGGTCTTGCCGCGACCGAAACCCGCCTTGTCGGTATCGATGATGAAGGCGGTGATGCCGCGCGCGCCCTTGTCCGGCTCGCTCATCGCGAACAGCACGATGTACTTGGCCACCGGGCCGGAGGTGATCCAGCTCTTCTTGCCGTTGATCACGAAGGTGCCATCGGCCTGCTTCACCGCGCGGCAGCGCATGGCGGTAGCGTCCGAACCCGACTGCGGCTCGGTCAGCGCAAACGCGCCGATGGCCTCGCCCTCGGCGATCGCACGCACGTAGGTCTGCTTCTGCGCTTCGGTACCGTGGGTGAGGATGCCGTTGCAGAACAGCGAATTGTTGACCGACATGATGGTCGAATGGGCTGCGTCGGCGGCGGCGACCTCCACCATCGCCAGCACGTACGCAACCGGGTCCATGCCCGCACCACCGTATTCGGTGGGCACTTCGATACCCATCAGGCCGTTCTCGCCCAGCAGGCGGATGTTGTCCAGCGGGAACTCGCCGGTACGGTCATGGTGCTCCGCGCTGGGGGCGATCTTTTCCTGCGCGATGCGCCGCGCCACGTCCTGCAACATCAACTGCTCTTCAGTAAAGCTGAAATCCACAACACCCTCCCGGGTACATGATGTTATGGGCCACGCACGGCGTGCCCAGGTGCACCGATTGTACCGGGGCCCGGCGGCTTCCGTACGCCAGCGACTTGACCGCGGCAGGCCTTCTCAGCGAATATATCTCTATATCGCGATAGGTAGATATTTATGGATCTTGAAGACTGGTCGACCCGCCTGAAGGTGTTCGCCGATGCCACCCGCGTGCGCCTGCTGGCGCTGCTGGAGCAGGAAGAACTGACCGTGGCCGAACTGTCGGCGATCACCCGGCTGGCCCAGCCGCGCGTGTCCACCCATCTGGCGCGACTGAAGGAAGCCGGCCTGGTTCGCGACCGCCGCGCCGGCGTGTCGGCCTATTACCGCTTCGACGAGGCCCAGCTGGACCCGGCGCAGCGTGCATTGTGGCATGCCTTGAGCAACGGAAGCGACGACCCCCTGCTGCGCCAGGATGCCGAGCGCGTGGCGGCGGTGCTGGCCCACCGTGCCTCCGACCAGAACTGGGCCGACAGCGTGGCCGGCGACATGGAACGCCACTACTCTCCCGGACGGACCTGGGAGGCGCTGGCGCGTACCGCGCTGCCGCTGCTGGAAACCGGCGACGTGCTGGACATCGCCTCCGGCGACGGTGTGCTGGCCGAACTGGTGGCCCCGCATGCCAAGCGCTACATCTGCATCGACACCAGCGCGCGCGTGGTCGCCGCGGCCAGCGAGCGGCTGCGTCGCCTGCCCAACGTCGAAGTCCGCGAAGGTGACATGCATGCCCTGCCGTTCAAGGACGGCAGCTTCGACCTGGTGGTGCTGATGCACGCGCTGACCTATGCCAGCAAGCCGGCGCAGGCCGTGACCGAAGCCGCGCGCGTGCTGCGCCCGGGAGGCCGCCTCCTGCTGTGTAGCCTGGCCCGTCATGAGCACAAGGCGGCGGTGGAGGCCTATGGCCACGTCAACCTTGGCTTCAGCGACAAGGAACTGCGCAGGTTCGTCGACAAGGCCGGCCTGCAGGTCTCGAGCCTGGAGACGGTCACCCGCGAAAAGCGCCCGCCGCACTTCGAAGTGATTTCGCTGATCGCCAACAAGCCCTGAGCCGGAAACCGCCATGCCCGCCCTGCCCTGGTTGCATCCTGATCGTGCCAACGCCCTGCTCGACGCCCTGCGCGAGCGGATCCTGATCATCGACGGTGCGATGGGTACGATGATCCAGCGCCACGGCCTGCAGGAAGACGACTACCGCGGCGAGCGCTTCGCCGGTGGCTACGACCACGCGCACGGCCCGGGCTGTGACCATGCAGCGCCGGAAGGCCATGACCTGAAAGGCAACAACGATCTGCTGCTGCTGACCCGGCCGCAGATCGTCGCCGACATCCACACCGCCTACCTGGAAGCGGGCGCGGATCTGGTCGAGACCAACACCTTCAACGCCACTTCGGTCAGCCAGGCCGACTACCACCTCGAACACCTGGTGTACGAGTTGAACAAGGCCGGTGCTGCGGTTGCGCGAACCTGCTGTGATGCAGTGGCTGCGACCACGCCGGGCAAGCCGCGCTTCGTGATCGGGGTGATCGGGCCGACCAGCCGCACCGCCTCGATCAGCCCCGATGTCAACGATCCGGGCTTCCGCAACACCAGCTTCGACGAGCTTCGCGACACCTACCGCGAAGCCATCGACGGCCTGATCGATGGCGGCGCCGACACCATCATGGTCGAGACCATCTTCGACACGCTCAACGCCAAGGCTGCACTGTATGCGCTGGAGGAAGCCTTCGATGCGCGCGGCGCGCGCTTGCCGGTGATGATCTCCGGCACCATCACCGACGCGTCCGGACGTACCCTGTCCGGGCAGACAGCAGAAGCCTTCCATGCCTCGCTCGCCCATGCACGGCCATTGTCGATCGGACTGAACTGCGCGCTGGGCGCCGATGCGATGCGCCCGCACGTGGAAACCCTTGCACAGGTCGCCGACTGTTACGTCAGCGCACACCCCAATGCCGGCCTGCCCAATGCCTTCGGCGAGTACGACGAGACCCCCGAAGAGATGGCCGTCACCCTGCGCGGCTTCGCCGAGGATGGCCTGTTGAACCTGGTCGGCGGCTGCTGCGGCTCCACCCCCGAGCACATCCGCGCCATCGCCCAGGCGGTGGCTGGGCTGCCGCCGCGCGCCCTGCCCGGAACCCGGGAGCAGGCCGCATGAACGTTGCCGCCACCGTCCCGCACTTCCCGCCCTACTGCTGTTGAGCCGACGCCTGCCATGACGCCTGTCCGCCCTACCCGCCTGTCCGGCCTGGAACCCCTGGTCATCACCCCGGACCTGCTGTTCATCAACGTTGGTGAACGCACCAACGTCACCGGCAGTGCGCAGTTCCGCAAGCTCATCAAGGAAGGCCGCTACGAAGAAGCGGTGGACGTGGCCCGCCAGCAGGTGGCGAGCGGCGCGCAGATCCTCGACGTCAACATGGACGAGGGCCTGATCGATTCGGAGGCGGCGATGACCCGCTATCTCAACCTGATCATGTCCGAGCCGGACATCGCGCGCATCCCGGTGATGGTCGACTCCTCCAAGTGGAGCGTGATCGAGGCCGGCCTTAAATGCCTGCAGGGCAAGAGCGTGGTCAACTCGATCTCGCTGAAGGAAGGCGAGGCGCTGTTCCGCGAGCATGCACGCAAGGTGCTGCGCTATGGCGCCGCTGCGGTGGTGATGGCCTTCGATGAAAGCGGCCAGGCCGATACCTGCGCGCGCAAGGTCGAGATCTGCACCCGCGCCTACCGCATCCTGGTCGACGAGATCGGCTTCCCGCCGCAGGACATCATCTTCGATCCGAACATCTTCGCCGTCGCCACCGGCATTGAAGAGCACGACAACTATGCGGTGGACTTCATCGAAGCCACCCGCATCATCAAGCAGACGCTGCCGCACTGCCATGTGTCCGGTGGCGTCTCCAACGTATCCTTCTCGTTCCGCGGCAACGAGACCGTGCGCCAGGCCATCCATTCGGTGTTCCTGTACCACGCGATCGCCGCCGGCATGGACATGGGCATCGTCAACGCCGGTGCCATGCCGATCTACGACGAGCTGGAGCCGGAACTGCGCGAGCGCGTGGAGGATGTGATCCTCAACCGCCGCAGCGACGCCACCGAGCGCCTGCTGGAGATCGCCGAGCGCTACAAGGGCAAGAAGGGCGCGGCGAAGACCGAAGACCTGGCCTGGCGCGAGAAGCCGGTGGCGCAGCGCCTGGCGCACGCGCTGGTGCACGGCCTGGATGCCTTCGTAGAGGAAGACACCGAGCTCGCCCGCCAGGCCTCCAGCCGCCCGCTGGACGTGATCGAAGGTCCGCTGATGGACGGCATGAACGTGGTCGGCGACCTGTTCGGCGCCGGCAAGATGTTCCTGCCGCAGGTGGTGAAGTCCGCGCGCGTGATGAAGAAGGCGGTGGCCTACCTCCTGCCGTACATCGAAGCGGAAAAGGCGCGCAGCGGCGACACCGCCAAGAGCAATGGCCGCATCATCATGGCCACGGTGAAGGGCGATGTGCATGACATCGGCAAGAACATCGTTGGCGTGGTCCTGGCCTGCAACAACTTCGAGGTGGTCGATCTCGGCGTGATGGTACCGGCACAGAAGATCCTCGATGCCGCGCGCGAACACAACGCCGACCTGATCGGCCTGTCCGGCCTGATCACCCCATCACTGGAGGAGATGAGCCACGTGGCCCGCGAGATGCAGCGCCAGGGCTTTGACCTGCCGTTGCTGATCGGTGGCGCCACCACCTCGCGCGCGCACACCGCACTGAAGATCGACCCGCATTACCACGCGCCGACGGTCTGGGTGAAGGATGCCTCGCGCGCGGTCGGCGTGGCCCAGTCACTGATCTCGCGTGACCTGCGCGAGGCCTTCGTTGCCGCCAACGAGGCCGACTATGCCGAGATCCGCGCCCGCCACCGCAACCGTGGCGACGCCAAGCGCCTGGTCACGCTGGAACATGCACGCGGGCAGAAATTCCAAGGGGAATGGGACAGCTACACGCCGCCGGCACCGAAACAGCCAGGCCTGCACGTATTCGATGACTATCCGCTGGCCGAGCTGGTCGATTACATCGACTGGACGCCGTTCTTCCAGGCCTGGGAGCTTGCCGGCAAGTTCCCGGCCATCCTCACCGACGAAATCGTCGGCACCCAGGCCAGCGATCTGTACAAGGACGCACGCGCGATGCTCGACCGCATCGTCGGCGAGAAGTGGCTGACCGCCAAGGCGGTGTTCGGCCTGTGGCCGGCCAACAGCATCGGTGACGATGTCCGCGTGCATCACCCGCAGGGCGAAACCACGCTGCACTTCCTGCGCCAGCAGGTGGACAAGCCGGCCGAGCGCCCGGATTTCTGCCTGGCCGATTTCATTGCACCAGCCGACAGCGGAAAACAGGATTGGATCGGCGCGTTCGCGGTCACCGCCGGCATCGGCATCGACGCGCATGTCGCGCGTTTCGAAGCCGAGCATGACGACTACAACGCGATCCTGCTGAAGGCCCTGGCCGATCGCTTCGCCGAAGCGCTGGCCGAGCGCCTGCACCAGCGCGTGCGCACCGGATTCTGGGGCTACGACCACGCCGAGACACTGGACAACGAGGCCCTGATCGATGAGCAGTACCGTGGCATCCGCCCGGCCCCTGGCTATCCGGCATGCCCCGAGCACAGCGAGAAACGCCGGTTGTTCGACCTGCTGCAGGCCGAAACCAACGCCAGCATGGAACTGACCGAGAGCTTCGCGATGCTGCCGACCGCCGCAGTGTCGGGTTACTACTTCAGCCACCCGCAGAGCCAGTACTTCGTGGTCGGCCGCCTCGGCCGCGAGCAGGTCAGCGACTACGCCCGGCGCAAGGGCGTGGACCGCGCCCAGGCCGAGCGCTGGCTGGCTTCCAACCTCGACTACGATCCCGAATGACACGGTAGCGCCGGGCCATGCCCGGCGTCATCCCTCTCCGCCGGGCGTGGCCCGGCGCTACCCTGCGTTGTTCTCGCGATGACCGTTCCTGCTGCCCGCCTCTCCAGCTTCTATCTGTTCTACTACGCGGCACTCGGTGCGTTCACTCCGTACTGGAGCCTGTTCCTCACTGCGCGCGGGATGAGCGTGACCGCCATCAGCGTGATGATGGGACTGTGGTATGCCACGCGCGTGGTCGCACCCAGTGCCTGGACCTCGCTGGCGGCCACCTCACCGCGGCCGATCCGCCTGTTGCGCATCGGCTGCGTGCTGACCCTGATCAGCTTCACCGCATTCCTGCTGCCCCTGCCGCAGCCGTGGATGTATCCAGCGATGATCGTGTTCTGCTTCTTCTACAACGCGGTGATGCCGCAGTTCGAGTCGATCACCCTCACCCATCTCGGCAGCGACAGCCATCGCTACGGCCTGATCCGGGTCTGGGGTTCGCTCGGCTTCATCGCCATCGTCACCCTGTTCGGCTGGCTGATCGAAGGTGACGGCACTGCCAGCCGCGCGGGGCTGCTGCCGTGGATGATGCTGCCGCTGTTCGTCCTGCTGGTTGCCTCGGCCTTCAGCAACCACTACGCACGCGACATCGGCAGGACCGGCGGCGATGCCAGCGGCTTCTGGCAGATCGTGCGGCGCCCGCCGGTGCTGGCGTTCTTCCTCGCCGCTTTCATGGAGCAGCTCTCGTTCGGCCCGTACTACACCTTCTTCTCGGTCTACATGGACCACCACGGCTATCGCACGTCCACGCTCGGCCTGCTCTGGACCATCGGCGTGGTGTTCGAAGTGGGCGTGTTCTTCACCATCGGCCGTTTCTTCCGCCGCTATGACGCCAGCTGGATGCTGCTGATCGCCCTGGTCAGCTCCTGCCTGCGCTGGGCGGTGACCGCGCTGTTCCCGGAAAGCCTGCCGGTGATGCTGCTTGCGCAGACCGCGCACGCGCTGGGCTTTGCCGCGTTCTTCGCGGCGGCGATGCAGATGCTGGCGACCTACTTCCCGGGTCGCCTCAACGGCCATGGCCAGGGCCTGCTGTACGGATTCTCGTCCGGTGTCGGCGGCGTGCTGGGCGCGCTCATCGCCGGCCAATTGTGGAAGATCGACGAGGGGCGCACGGCCTTCCTCGCCGGTAGCGGGTTCGCTCTGGTCGGCGCCCTGCTGTGCTTCTTCGCGCTGAGCCTGCCGTTGATCCGTGCACGCCGCAGTGCTGCGCGCGCCCGGTAACGAAAACGCCGGGCAATGCCCGGCGTTCTCATCGTGCAGCAGGTGCGGTTACCAGACCAGGTCGTCCGGTACCTGGTACTGCGGATCCGCGTAGGGATCTTCCTCGGCCGGTGCGTTCGGGTCGACCTTCAGTGCCACCGATGCGGCAAACACCGCTTCGGACTGTGCCAGCACTTCGGCGGTCACCAGCAGGTAACGGCCATTGAGCTGGACCACGCCCAGTTCACCGGCATTGAGCGCGGTCAGCTGTTCGGCGGTCACGTAGATGCGCTTGATCTTGCCGCCATACGGGAAGTGGCGGGCAATGTCTGCCGCCTCGGCATTGAGGCTCTTGTCCTTAAGCAGTTCTTCCAGCTTGGCCTTCGCCTCGCGGCGCACGCGTGCCTCTTCCTGCTTCAGGCGCTCGGTCTCGATGCGCTCTTCCTTCTCGCGCTGCGCACGGATGGCATAGGCCTTGGCCAGATCCATCTCTTCGGCGCTGCGCGGCTTGCGCGGGCCATGCGGGCCCTGGCCACGCGCCGGGCCACCGGGCTTGCCCGGACCGCCCGGCCCACGGCGCTCGCCAGGCTTGTGCTCGCCCCGGCCTGCGCCCTGCGGCTTTCCATTGCCATTGCCACCCTTGCCCTGCGGGCGGCCATCACGGCGGGGGCCATCATTCTTGCGCTCGGGCTTGGGCGCCGGCTTGAAGCCCAGGCCCATCAGCTGGTCGCGGAGGGTATCGCTCATAGGATTCGGATCAGTAGTGCGGCGGCGGCGGTTCGCTCGCCGGATCGGAAGAATTCAGTGCATTGCGGACCTTGCCCAGGTCCTCCAGCAGCACGCGCAGCACGTCGGCGTTGCGCATGCCCTGCATGCGGGCATCGGCCAGCGCATCGCTCAACTCGGCAAGCGCCTGTTCCTGGAAGGACACGCGCATTTCCAGTTCGACCAGGCGCGCTTCCAGCGCCTGCTCGCGTTCGGTCGGCAGCAGGTCAGACATGCAGCGAACGCCCCCGGCCAATGCCGTAGTACGCCAGGCCAGCAGCTTCCACTTCGGCCGGATCGTACAGATTGCGCCCGTCGAACACTGCCGCGTCCTTCAGCTGCTCGCGCAGCTTCTGGAAATCGGGGCTGCGGAACTGCTTCCACTCGGTGACCACCACCAGCGCGTCGGCCCCTTCGAGGGCTTCATCGGCACTGCTGCAGAACACCAGGTCATCGCGCTCGCCGAAGATGCGCTGCGACTCATGCATCGCTTCCGGGTCGTAGGCACGCACCGTGGCACCGCCCTCCCACAGCTGCGCCAGCAGGCGACGGCTGGAGGCTTCACGCATGTCGTCGGTGTTCGGCTTGAATGCCAGGCCCCACACGGCAAACGTCCTGCCGCGCACGCCTTCGTCCTCGCCCTTGTCGTAATGACGCTGGATGAGGGCGAACAGGTGGCCCTTCTGCGCATCATTGACCGCTTCCACGGCGTTCAGCAGCTTCGGCTCAAGACCATGCTGCTGCGCGGTGCGGGCCAGCGCCTGCACGTCCTTGGGGAAGCACGAGCCACCGTAACCGGCGCCCGGATAGATGAAGTGCCAGCCGATGCGCGGGTCCGAACCGATGCCCTGGCGGACCTGCTCGACGTCGGCACCGACACGCTCGGCGATGTTGGCGATTTCGTTCATGAACGAAATCTTGGTCGCCAGCATCGCGTTCGCCGCGTACTTGGTCAGCTCGGCCGAGCGCACGTCCATTTCCACCACGCGGTCGTGGTTGCGGTTGAACGGCGCATACAGGCGACGCATCACCGCCACCGACTCCTCGCTGGTCGCACCGATGATGATGCGGTCCGGGCGCATGCAGTCGGCGACCGCGTCGCCTTCCTTCAGGAATTCCGGGTTGGACACCACGTCGAAGGCGATGTCCGCGCCACGCGCGGCAAGTTCCTCTGCAATGGCGGCACGCACCTTGTCGGCGGTGCCCACCGGCACCGTCGACTTGTTGACCACCACGGTCGGCACGCTCATGTGCCGGCCAATGGTACGGGCCACGGCCAGTACGTACTGCAGGTCAGCGCTGCCGTCCTCGTCCGGCGGGGTACCGACGGCGATGAACACCACCTGGCCATGCGCGATCGCGGACGCGGCATCGGTGGTGAATGCCAGCCGCGACGCGGCGTGGTTGGCCTTCACCATCGGCTCCAGGCCGGGCTCATAGATCGGGATGATGCCCTGGTTGAGGCCATCCACCTTGGCCTGGTCGATATCGACGCAGACCACCTGATGACCGACATCGGCCAGGCAGGTACCGGTCACCAGACCTACATAACCGGTACCGAAAATCGCAACGCGCATGTCCGTGCAGGCTCCGTGGTGGCTTACGGCAGGACGCCCAGCAGCTCGACGTCGAACGTCAGAGTCGCGTTCGGGCCGATCGGGCCACCCGGGGTGCCATTCTCGCCATAAGCCAGATTGCCCGGGATCCAGAAGCGGTACTTCGAACCGACCGGCATCAGCGCAACGCCCTCGGTCCAGCCCTTGATCACCTGGTCCAGACCGAACTCGGCCGGCTGGCGACCATAGGAACTGTCGAACACGGTGCCGTTGAGCAGCTTGCCTTCATAGTTCACGCGCACCTTGCTGCTCGGCAGCGGGCGCTCGCCGCTGCCCGGGCGGATGATCTGGTACTGCAGGCCCGAGGCCGTCGTCACGACGCCCGGCTGGGTCTTGTTCTTGGCCAGGAAGGCATTGCCTTCTTCGCGGTTGGTCTGCGCAGCAGCGGCAGCCTTGGCCTGCATTTCAGCCTGCTTGCTGCCCATGAAGGCCTGGATGGTGGCGGTCGCGTCGGCTTCCGTCATCTTCGGCTGGCCCTTGGTCAGGCCGGTGCTGATCGCGTCAAACAGCGAGGCAACATCGATGTCATCCTTCAGCTGCGCCAACGACGGGCCCACAGAGTAGGAACCGATCATCTGCGACACCTTGACGCGGTCGACCTTCGGCGGCTGCGAACCCGGCGCCATGCCCGGCACCTGCTGGCCGCTGCGGGCCATCACGACCTGGCGCAGGGCCGCGTCGGTGGCCTTGGCCTGTTCCTGGGTGATCTGCGGCTGCAGGCCTTCGAACGAACGCTCCACGGCGGTGCGCAGCGCGGCCACGTCGATCTCATCGGCGATCGGGGTGAACGACTTGGCCACGTCCAGGCCGATGGCGTAGCCGAGCTTCTGCTTCGGGGAATTCAAGGTTGCGGTCTCCTTGGCGGCTGCGGGGGCAGCCGGTTGTTGCGACAGAGCGACACCCGAAGTGCCCATCGCCAGAATCAGAACCGACGCCGCGGCGCCGCGCATTCCCATCTTCATTCGCTGCATTCCTGGAAGTGTCTGGGCGCCGACGTCGGCGCGAAAAGAAACATTGTCGCACGCATGCCGTCGATGTCGAGGCATCCGTGCCGGATATCAATGTGCGGCGGCTGCAGCCAGCGCCTTGTCGATGGCCGCGGTCAGCTGCGGATCATCCGGTGTCACCTTGCTGGCGAACTGGGCGATGACCTTGCCATCGCGGCCGACCAGGTACTTGTGGAAATTCCAGCCCGGTGCCACGCCGGTGGCCGCCGTCAACCGTTGATAGAGCGGCGTCGCCTCCGCACCGACCACATGCACCTTCTCGAACATCGGGAACTTGACCCCGTAAGTGAGCGTGCAGAAATCCTGGATCTGCTTCTCGTCGCCCGGTTCCTGCCCCTTGAAATCATTGGAGGGGAAACCGAGCACCGCGAAACCACGGCCTGCGTAGCGCTTCTGCAGCGCCTCCAGGCCTTCGTACTGCGGGGTGTAGCCGCACTTGCTGGCGGTATTGACCACCAGCAGCACCTGGCCGTGATAGCGCTGCTGCAGGTTGACCTGCTGCTTGCTGGCCAGCGGCCGGTAGTCCAGGTCGAGCAGGTCGGCGGCCAGGGCGCTGGCGGAACCGGCGACACCGGCCACCATCAGGGCCAGCAGGGACAGGCCGCGCAGGCGGCGCGGAGTAACGGTCGACAGGGGCATCAGGAGCGGTCCGCGGTAGCCAGTCACAGGGCCCGGCCAGCAGCGGCCGGGAATCGGCCGAACTATAGCACCGGGCTTCGATGGCCCAGATGGCAGGGGGCGGCCCAGGCTTTGCGCGGCGTGGCGGCTACGCCCTTCGCCGGTCTTCGTTGGCGAAGTGATGACATGGTATGGACATCGCTGAATGGAAGGCAGGCCTGGATTGGGCCATGCGACACTTTTATTTCCCTTTAGAATCAATTGCATAAGGTGATATTTCAACGATCTGACCGCCCCTGCCATCAGTTGGGGCCGGCAGGGGGTTGCACATGGGCGTGCCGGTGTTATAGTTTCATACAACACCAGTCACCTGAGACAGGGGGAAGCCATGAACATCCGGATCCGTCGCAACCTCGCCGCACCCGCGGCCGCTGCCGTTTCGACCCTGATCGTGCTGGCCTGGTTGGCCGCGCCCAGCCTCCCCGACTCCGCTGACAGTGCGCAGGACGCGACCGCCTCGCCGGCAGAGAACGCCACTGCCCCCTCCCCCCCTCCCCCGCGTCGGCTGCACAGCTCCCTGTCCATGCCGTATTTCTCGTTCGCCCAGCCGCTGACCCCACGGAGCTGAATATGAGCGACATCCAGTGGAGCGACGGCGCTCCCATCTACCGTCAGTTGAAGGAGCGCGTGATCGCCATGATGCTCGACGGAATCCTCAAGCCGGGCGATGCCCTGCCTTCGGTGCGCCAGGTGGCCGCCGACTACCAGCTCAACCCCATCACCGTCTCGCGCGCTTACCAAGAACTGGCCGATGAAGGCCTGGTCGAAAAGCGCCGCGGCCTGGGCATGTTCATGACCGAGCAGGCCGCCACGCAGCTGCGCAGCAGCGAGCGCGAGCGCTTCCTCAATGAAGAATGGCCGGCCGTGCTGGAGCGCATCCAGCGCCTGGGCCTGAGCCTCGACGAATTGCTGCCCCAGGGGAAAGTCTGATGAATAGCACCGCAAGCGAATCGGTCATCACCGCCCGCGGCCTGCGCAAGGCCTACAAGTCCACCGTTGCCCTCGACAATGCCAGCTTCAGCATTCCGAGCGGGCGCATCGTCGGCCTGATCGGCCCCAACGGTGCCGGCAAGACCACGGCATTGAAGGCACTGCTCGGCCTGACCTCGGTGGAAGGTGAGCTGAGCGTGCTTGGCCGCGATCCACGGCTGCACCGTGACGAGCTGATGAACGACATCTGCTTCATCGCCGATGTCGCCGTGCTGCCGCGCTGGCTGAAGGTGCGCGAGGCGATCGACTTCGTCGCCGGCGTGCATCCGCGCTTCGACCGCGCCCGCTGCGAACGCTTCCTCGCCAATACCAAGCTGCAGCCGAAGCAGCGCGTGCGCGAACTGTCCAAGGGCATGATCGTGCAGCTGCACCTGGCACTGGTGATGGCCATCGATGCCCGCGTCCTGGTACTGGACGAGCCCACCCTGGGCCTGGACATCCTGTACCGCAAGGAGTTCTACCAGCGCCTGCTGGAAGACTACTTCGACGAGCAGAAGACCATCATCGTCACCACCCATCAGGTGGAAGAGATCGAGCACATCCTCAGCGACGTCATGTTCATCCGCGACGGCCGCATCGTGCTCGATGCGGAAATGGACGAAGTCGGCCAGCGCTACACCGAACTGCTGGTCAACGCCGACCAGCTGGAGACCGCACGCGCCCTGAAGCCGATCGACGAACGCAGCCTGGCGTTCGGCAAGACCGTGATGCTGTTCGACGGCGTACCGCGCGCCCAGCTTTCCACTCTTGGCGAGACCCGCAGCCCGGGCCTGGCCGACCTGTTCGTCGCCGTCATGAAGGGGACCTACGCATGAATGCCGTCAACCACCCCGTCAGCCCCCTCGGCACACTGCGCTGGCTGCTCAAGCGCGAGTACTGGGAAAACCGCGGCGGTTTCCTGTATGCCCCGCTGATCGCCGGCCTGATCTCGCTGGTGATGAGTACTGTCGGCATCGCCTTCGGCCTGTTCGCTCTGAACCGCGCAGCGCGCAACGGCGCACTGCATGTCGATGGCGAAAGCGTGAACGTCAACGGCCTGGACCTGGCCCTGCTGACCCGCAACATCAACGGCAAGGACCTGGCCGACCTGGGCAACGGGCTCGACCTGACCCTGGTGCTCAGCTCGGCATGGCCGTTCCTGGTGCTGGCCTTCGTGGTGTTCTTCTACTGCCTGGGCGCCCTGTACGACGACCGTCGCGACCGCAGCATCCTGTTCTGGAAGTCGTTGCCGCTGTCGGACACCCAGACCGTGTTGTCCAAGGTGATCAGCGCGCTGATCGTTGCGCCGCTGATCGCGGTGGTCGCCGGCATCATCACCATGTTCGGCTTCATGCTGATCATCAGCATCGTCGCGCTGATGCACGGAGGCAGCCCGATGGCGCTGATCTGGGGCCCGGCCAGCCCGTTGACCCTGGCCGCTGGCCACCTGAGCTGGATTCCGGTCTACGCGCTGTGGGCCCTGCCCACCGCCGGCTGGCTGCTGCTGTGCTCGGCCTGGGCCAAGAGCAAGCCGTTCCTGTGGGCGGTGATGCTGCCGCTGTTTGCCGGCGTCATCGTCAGCACCACCAAGATCATGCCGCTGTTCGGCCTGACCACCGGCTGGTTCTGGCAGAACATCGTCGGCCGCCTGCTGCTGGGCGGCGTGCCCGGCATGGACCTGCTGTATCGCCTCGGCGCAGGTGAAGGGTCGCGCCGCGACCTGGACTCGGTGGTCAGCCTGATGTCCCCTGCCTCGCAGCTGAAGTCGCTGGCGATGCCGGAACTGTGGATCGGTGTGGCCGTCGGTGCAGTGTTCATCTTCCTCGCCATCCGCCTGCGCAAGCGCGCCGGCGAGATCTGATTCCATCCACCCGGAGGCACCACCCATGCGTTCCCTGCTCGCCTGTTCCGCGTTGTTGCTGTTGCCGCTGTCGGCACTCGCTGCCGATGCCCCGAACTGCAAGTTCACTGCTGCGCGCACGTTGAAGCTGGATACGGCCGGTGCCAAGGCGGTGGTGATCGAGGTGAACCAGCACGACCTGAAGGTCGTCGCCAGCAAGGGCGGTGGCCAGCTGGATGGCCGCGCCTGCGCCTCCAGCCAGGAATGGCTGGACCAGCTGGTGCTGGACCAGCGCAGGGAAGGCGACAAGCTGGTCGTCAGCCTGCGCCGCGACGGTCGCCACAGTGGCATCAGCCTGGGCAACAGCTACGCCTGGCTGGACATCCACGGCAGCGTGCCGGACAACCTGCCGCTGCAGCTCAAGGTCGGCTCCGGCGATGCCAGCGTAGAGAACGCACAGTCGCTCAGCGTGGATGTCGGCTCCGGTGACGCGGTTGCCCGCGGCACGCGCGGCAGCATCCACGCCGCAGTGGGCTCGGGCGACCTGAACATCGACGGCGGCAGTTCGCTGAACCTGCTGTCGCTGGGTTCGGGCGACGTCAATGCCCGTAACATCGGCGGCGACGCCATCACCGGCACGGTCGGTTCGGGTGACCTGAAGATCACCGATGTGCGTGGCAACGCGCGTCTGGATACGGTCGGCTCGGGCGACATCGAGTTCAAGCGCGTGCAGGGCAGCGTCGAAGTCGGCGTGGTCGGCTCCGGCGGTGTCGACCTGGCCGACATCGGCGGCAACGTGCATGTGCGCAGCCACGGCTCGGGCGACATCCAGGTGGACGGTGTACGCGGCAGCCTGACCGTCGATCACAGCGGCAGCGGCGATGTCGAACACCGTAACGTCAGCGGCCGGGTCACCCTGCCGCGCAGCAAGTAATCCTCTTCCAGACACGTCCAGGGGAACATCATGAATCTGTTGCGCCTGCTGCCCGCCACCCTGCTGTGCCTGCCGCTGATCGCCTGCGGCGGCGCGTCCTCCGCCCCCGACAAGACCGTCGGCAAGAGCGTCGCCGAAGCCACCAGCGGCGTCGGCCAAACCGTCAAGGAAGCCATGGACGATGCCCGCAAGGACATCGCCCAGGGCAACATCAAGATCTCGGCCGACAAGCAGCCGCGTGCGGAGATCACGCCCGACGGCCGCCTGCTGATCGCCGGCAAGGAGGTCGCGGCCAACGACACCCAGCGCCGCCACCTGCAGGAGTACCGCGGCCACGTGGTCGCCATCGCAATGGACGGCATGGACGTCGGCCTGGCCGGTGCCAAGCTCGGTGCCAATGCGGCAGGCGAAGCGCTGAAGGGCATCTTCAGCGGCGACAGTGAAGGTGTGGAGAAGCGCATCAACGCCGAAGCCGCCAAGATCGAGGTCCAGGCCAAGCGCATCTGTGATCGCCTGCCGGCGATGCTGGCCAGCCAGCAGGCACTGGCGCGCGAGCTACCGGCGTTCAAGCCCTACGCGACGATGGACCAGAGCGACGTGGACGACTGCGGCAAGAACAACTCGGTCACGTTCTCCAACTGAGACAAATCGACGCACCCGACCGGCAGCGGCCTTCCGTTGCCGGTCCGGCTGCGGCGGCGGGCTTACAATGGGGGCCCCGGATGCCCCCGAACCGAACGCCATGAAGAAGTTGTTCCTGCTGCTGGCCGCCCTGCTCTGCCTGGGCCTGATCGGCTGCGACAAGGATTACCGCAACCACCGCGCCGAGCGCGGCAAGCCCAAGATTTCCGTCAGCGAAGGCATGGTGACCGTGCGCCGCCCGCCCGCACCGAACATCATCATCCTCGGCGATGGCACGATGAAGGTGGACGAGATCCAGATTCCGCTGGACGACGGACAGAAGCAGATGCTGCAGACGATGTTCGGCAAGCTGCAGGTGCTGCGCCAGAACACGCTGGTGGCTGCACCGGCCGACCCGAACATGCAGCCGGTGAAGATCCAGCCGCCGGAGGGCATGGAGGTTATCCCGGCCGACCTGATCCAGCGCATCCCCGAGTTCAAGGATTACACCGACACCTTCGGCAACATCGTCGCCGACCGTCGCTGAAGCAGGAACGCCGCCCAAGGGCGGCGTTTCTCATTGCTCTGGTAGCGCCGGGCCACGCCCGGCGAATGTAGCGTTCGGTCCGCCAGCATTCCGCCGGGCACGGCCCGGCGCTACCGAACCGGCAGATCAACCGCCGGCGCCACCACCGCCAGCCTGGATGCCACCAGCGGTCAGCGCGGTCGGGTCCAGCAGGCGTCGCAGCTCGGCCTCGTCGAGGCCGCTGTCTTCCAGCGCCACATCCAGCACCGGGCGCTGTTCCTTGTAGGCGCGCTTGGCGATGGCCGCGGCCTTCTCATAGCCGATGATCGGGTTCAGCGCGGTGACCAGGATCGGGTTGCGCGCCAGTGCCTCGGCCACGCGGTCTTCGCGCACCTTCAGTCCGGCGATGGCACTGTCGGCCAGCAGGGTGGAAACATTGGCCAGCAGGCCGATGCCATCGAGCAGGTTCACCGCGATCAGCGGCAGGGTGACGTTGAGCTGGAAGTTACCGGTCTGGCCGGCCACGGTGATCGCGGTGTGGTAGCCGATCACCTGCGCACAGGCCATCACGGTCGCTTCCGGAATCACCGGGTTGACCTTGCCCGGCATGATCGAGCTGCCCGGCTGCAGTGCCGGCAGCTCGATCTCGCCCAGCCCGGCCAGCGGACCGGCATTCATCCAGCGAAGATCATTCGCGATCTTGATCAGGGCCACGGCCAGTGCATTGAGCTGGCCGGACAGTTCCACCGCGTCATCCTGCGCCGCCAGCCCTTCGAACTTGTTCTCTGCGCTGTCGAACTTGATCGAGGTCTGCTGCTTGAGCGCCTTGGCCACCTGCGCGCCGAAACGCGGGTCGGCGTTGATGCCGGTGCCGATGGCAGTACCACCCAGCGGCAGGCGGCGCACGCGCTTGAGGCTGTCCTCGATGCGCTCCTGCGCCGAGGCCAGCTGTGCCGACCACGCGCCGAATTCCTGCTCGAAGGTCAGCGGCATCGCATCCATCAGGTGGGTGCGACCGGTCTTGACCACCTTGCGCAGGCTGCGGCCCTTCTTGTCCAGGGTCTTGCGCAGGTGCACCAGCGCCGGCAGCAGCTGTTCGTGCGTGGCCAGCACCGCCGACACGCGCAGCGCGGTCGGGATCACGTCGTTGGAGCTCTGCCCCTGGTTGACGTGGTCGTTGGGGTGCACCACGGTCTTGCCTGCCTTGCCGGCACGGTTGGCCAGGGTGGCAATGACCTCGTTGGCATTCATGTTCGACGACGTGCCCGAGCCGGTCTGGTAGACGTCGATCGGGAAATGCGCGTCCCAGTCACCGGCGGCCACCTCGGCGGCGGCGGTCTGGATGGCCTTGGCCACGGTCTTGGGCAGGTGGCCCAGCTCGGCATTGACGCCGGCAGCGGCGCCCTTGACCAGGCCCAGCGCGCGGATGAAACCGCGCGGCATGCGCTGGCCCGAGACCGGGAAATTCTGCACGGCACGCTGGGTCTGCGCGCCCCACAGGGCATCGGCAGGCACCTGCAGCTCGCCCATGCTGTCATGTTCGATCCGGAACCCGGTGGTTCCACCCTTGCTTGCAGCTTTGCTCATTGCATCGACTCCGCACTACTTCAGTTGGGGAAAGGGAAGCGGCGGCTGGCAGGGTGTCGCTTCCCGGGCTGGCGGCTGCGCCAACGATACTCCCTTGCCTGCAGCATGGGATGACGAGTGCGGGCCAGATCGTTCCGTCCGCAGGGCCGTTTACACGGGTAGCGCCGGGCCGTGCCCGGCGAGCGCGCAGCGCGGCCGCCATCCGCCGGGCATGGCCCGGCGCTACCGAGCATGCAAAGGCCCCGCGTCGTAGAATATCGGCCCCGCCGCTCGTCCCCGCCCTGCCGACATGTCCGATTCCGCCCTGCTCGCCCTGTCCCCGCTCGATGGCCGCTACGCCGGCAAGGTCGACGCCCTGCGCCCGATCTTCTCCGAATATGGCCTGATCAAGGCCCGCATCGTGGTCGAGGTGGAATGGCTGCTGGCCCTGGCCGCCGAACCGGGCATCGTCGAGCTGGCGCCGTTCTCCGACGCCGCCATCGCCCGCCTGCGTGCCCTGGCCGCCAACTTCAGCCCGGCCCAGGCCGCGCGCGTGAAGGAGATCGAGCGCACCACCAACCATGACGTCAAGGCGGTGGAGTACTTCATCAAGGAACAGCTGAAGGACGACGCCGAGCTGGCTCCGGCGCTGGAATTCGTGCATTTCGCCTGCACCAGCGAAGACATCAACAACCTCAGCTACGGCCTGATGCTGGAACAGGCCCGCCGCGAAGTGCTGCTGCCGACCCTGGACGGCATCGCCACCACCCTGCGCACCCTGGCCCACGCCCAGGCCGGCCAGCCGATGCTGTCGCGCACCCACGGCCAGACCGCCTCGCCGACCACCCTGGGCAAGGAGCTGGCCAACGTGGTCGCCCGTCTGGAGCGCCAGCGCAGGCAGATCGCCGCCGTCGAGCTGACCGGCAAGATCAACGGCGCGGTCGGCAACTACAACGCTCACATCGCCAGCTACCCGGACGTGGACTGGCCGGCCTTCGCCGAGCGCTTCGTGACCGGCCTGGGCCTGGTGTTCAACCCGTACACCACCCAGATCGAGCCGCACGACAACGTCGCCGAGATCGGCGATGCCGCCCGCCGCGCCAACATCATCCTGATCGACCTGGCCCGCGACATCTGGGGCTACATCTCGCTGGGCTACTTCAAGCAGCGCCTGAAGGAAGGCGAAGTCGGCTCGTCGACGATGCCGCACAAGGTCAACCCGATCGACTTCGAGAATGCGGAAGGCAACTTCGGCATCGCCAACGCGCTGTTCGAGCACTTCAGCGCGAAGCTGCCGATCAGCCGCTGGCAGCGTGACCTGACCGACTCCACGGTGCTGCGTGCACTGGGCACCGCGTTCGGCCACAGCCAGGTGGCGCTGGATTCGCTGGCCAAGGGCCTGGGCAAGCTGGAAGTGAACCCGCAGCGCCTGGACGCCGATCTGGACGCGGCCTGGGAAGTCCTGGCCGAGGCGGTGCAGACGGTGATGCGTCGCCACGGCCTGCCGAACCCGTACGAGCAGCTGAAGGCGCTGACCCGCGGCCAGGGCATTACTGCGGAGTCGATGCGCGCGTTCGTGCAGGGGCTGGAGCTGCCGGCGGATGCGAAGCAGCGCCTGCTGGAGATGACCCCGGGCAGCTACACCGGCCTGGCCGAGTCGCTGGCGAAGAAGATTTAAGGGGCTTCCTTTGCGGCGGCGGCCGCGGGCGCTGCCTGCGGCAGGCAACAGCAACAGCAACGGCAAAAGCGGCTCTGGTTTTTTTGCCGTGCTTGGCGGGGCGGGTTGGGTTAGCGGGACACGCCGTAAACCCATCCCTGGGGGCTCGATGGCGCCATCCATGGCGCCAACGGTCCCGCGAACCCAACCCGCCCCACCTCTGACAGATTCCAGTGACGGATGAGTAGATCCACGCCATGCGTGGATGACGTTATCGGGGCGGAATTGAGAGGGACGCGGCTTCGCCGCGTCCCTCTTTGTTTTTGGGGGTTTTGTAGAGCCAAGCCCATGCTCGGCTGCTTGTTCCAACAGCAAGCCGAGCATGGGCTCGGCTCTACAGATGCACAAGCAAGCGCAGCGCGCGACCCGCTGTTGCCTTTGATTTTCTTCTTCCATTCCGTGGCGGGCCGCGCAGGAAACTGTCAGGGGCCGGGCGGGTGGGCTGCGCGGGGGCGTGAGCCGCATGGATGCGGCGATCGAGCTTACATGGACGTACTTGCAGCGTCCCCCGCGCAGCCCACCCGCCCGGCCCTCCTCAGCAGGCCAGTCGACTAACAGTCGACTCTACCCAGCCCCCGCCACGAGGGGCTCCGCCGTTGGCCGGACACCCCGCGACAAACCCGCGCACGTGCGCAATCCCCGCGAACGTCGGACAATGGAGACCTTGGCGGCCCGCCGCGCCGCCCCTCCCGCTTTCCGTTGCAAGGATTCCCCCATGGCCGCCCGCAAGTCCTCCGCCCCCCTGATCGAAGTCACCGCCCGCCCCGGCCAGCCGCTGGGCATGGCGCCGGCCACCTTCCTGCGCGACTTCTGGCAGAAACGCCCGCTGCTGATCCGCAACGCCTTCCCCGATTTCCAGACCCCGGTTCAGCCGGAAGACCTCGCGGGCCTGGCCTGCGAGGAAGGCGTGCTGGCGCGCCTGATCGAGCACGACAAGGCCCACGACGGCTGGCGCGTGCGCAGCGGCCCGTTCCAGGAAGACATCTTCCCCGCCCTGCCCGACCACGACTGGACCCTGCTGGTGCAGGACGTGGACAAGTGGGACAAGGACGTGCGCGCCCTGATCGAGCATTTCCGCTTCCTGCCGCGCTGGCGCATGGATGACGTGATGATCAGCTTCGCCGCCACCGGTGGCTCGGTCGGCGCCCATGTCGACCAGTACGACGTGTTCCTGCTGCAGGCCCAAGGCCACCGCCGCTGGCAGATCGATGCCAGCGAATCGATCAAGGGCAAGCAGCCGCCGCTGGGCTTCCGCCCGGACGTGGAACTGAAGCTGCTGAAGGTGTTCAAGCCCACCCATGACTGGGTGCTGGCGCCGGGCGACATGCTGTACCTGCCCCCGAACGTGCCGCACCACGGGGTGGCCGAAGATCCCTGCCTGACCTTCTCGTTCGGCATGCGCGCACCGGCCTCGGCCGAGCTGATCAGCGACTACCTGGACACCCTGATCGCCGATGCCGACGAGAACATCCGCTACCAGGATGCCGACCTGAAGGTGCCGGCCGACCCGAACGAAATCGACACGGTGGCGATGGCGCGGGTGATCACCGCGCTCAACGCCATCCGCATGAACGACCCGGACAAGCTGGGCGACTGGTTCGGCCGCTTCATCACCACCTACCGCGCCGCCGGCGAAGTGATGGCCCACCAGGCCGCACCGGCACAGGAAGAGGTGGTCGAAGCACTGGCGTCCGGCCTGCTGCTGCAGCGCCACCCGTGGGCGCGACTGGCCTGGCGCCGGGCCAAGCGTGGCGCCAGCCTGTATGTCAGCGGCCAGGACTTCGCGTTGCCGGTGAAGGACGCACAACGCCTGGCCGGTGCCGAGCAGCTCGACGCCGCCGCCTATCGCGGCCTGTCCGACAAGGGCCGCGCGGTGGTCCAGCAGCTGCTGGTCGGTGGCGTGTTCCAGTTGATCGATCCGAACGAGGTGTATGACGCTGAAGACGAGGACGACGGCGAGGACGCCGTGGTGCTCGGCGAAGTAGTCGAGGGCCGTGACCGTGTCGACGCGATCGACGCCGACGCGGTGTCCGACGATGTCCACACCGTGACCGTGCACGACGACGGTATCGAGGTCATCGTCAACTTCGAGGATCACGACGAAGACGACAGCGACGACGGTCGCGCCTGAGACCGGCCATGGTCCGGGTCCAGCAGGTCAGCCACGCCGACGCCCACGTCGCCATCCACGACGTGCGGCAGCGGGTGTTCGTGCAGGAACAGGGCATCGCCGCCGAGCTGGAACGCGATGCGCTGGACCCGGTCAGCGCCCATGCACTGGCGCTGGAGGCCGACGGCGAACCGGTCGGCACCGGCCGGCTGGCCCCGGATGGACGCATCGGCCGCATGGCGGTGCTGGCCAGCCATCGCAACCAAGGTGTCGGCGAGGCCCTGCTGGCGGCGCTGGTCGAGGCCGGACGTCGGCTCGGCCTGGCCGAGCTGCATCTGCACGCGCAGCTGCCGGCCCGTGACTTCTATGCCCGCCAGGGCTTCCTGCCCGAGGGCGAGGTGTTCGAGGAGGCCGGCATCGGCCACCAGCAGATGCGCCGCCGGCTGGGCGCGGCCAGCGCCATCGACGGCCGCGAGCAGGCGGTGGCGATCACCACCGCCATCATCCACCGCGCCCGTCGCCAGCTGTGGCTGCACAGCCGCCAGCTGGACCCCGGCCTGCTGGACGCGCCGCCGGTACAGGCCGCCCTGCGCCGCTTCGTCACCGCCCGCCACGACAAGCAGCTCCGGGTGATCGTGCACGACGCGGCGGCGATCGCCTCGGCCGGTGCACCGCTGCTGGCCTTGGCCCAGCGCCTGCCCAGTGTGATCCAGTTCCGCGAGGTCACCGACCCGGTCGACCGTGCGCTGGCCTCGGCCTGCCTGCTCAACGATGCAGGCGACTTCTACTTTCGTCTGATCGGTCATCGCCTCGACGGCGAGGCCGGCATCGCGCTGCCTGCACGTTCGCAGCCGTTCGAGCAGCAATTGCAGCGCGTCTGGGACCGTTCGCGCGATTGCAGCGAACTGCGTGCGCTCGGCATCTGAGCGGGCACCGCCCACTCAACCTGTCTGGAAGCGGCACCGGGGGACCCGGGATGCCTGTGGTGGTGCCCCTTCGTGTCCGGATGGGGGTACAATTTGGCTGTTTGAACGCGCCCGCGCAGGGCTATTCATCTTCCTGCCGGGTCCTTCTGAAGCCATACCCCACAAAGCGAATCAACACCCTCCATCGTGGACAATCAACTGAAGCAGTTTGCGCAATCTTCGCAGCTCGCCGGCGGCAACGCCTCCTATGTCGAGGACCTGTACGAGCAGTACCTGGTCTCCCCGGACAGTGTCGATCCCAAATGGAAGACCTACTTCGACGGCTTCAAGGGCCGCGAAGCAGGCGACATTCCGCACTCGGCCGTCATCTCCCACATTGCGGACGCGGCCAAGGAAGCGCTGAAGGCCGGCACCGGCAACGGTGCGGGCGACGAGCGTGAGCGCAATGTCGGTCGTCTGATCACCGCCTACCGCTCGCGCGGCCACCTGGACGCCCGCCTGGACCCGCTGGGCCTGGCCGCGCCGGTCAACACCCCGGACCTGGGCCTGCCGTTCCACAGCCTGTCCGATGGCGACCTCAACACCGAGTTCAGCACCGGCGGCGTCGGCGGCCAGCCGCGCATGAAGCTGCGCGACCTGCTGGCACGCCTGAAGGCGACCTACACCGGCTCGATCGGTGCGGAGTTCATGCACATCTCCGAGGTCGAGCAGCGCCAGTGGATCTACAAGAAGCTGGAAGCGGCCGGTGGCAACTACCAGCTGGACGCTGACACCCAGCGCCGCACCCTGGAGCGCCTGACTGCGGCCGAAGGCCTGGAGCGCTACCTGCACACCAAGTACGTCGGCCAGAAGCGCTTCTCGCTGGAAGGCGGCGACTCGCTGATCCCGATGATGGACACCATCATCCGCAGCGCCGGCAAGGATGGCGTCAAGGACGTGGTGATCGGCATGGCCCATCGCGGCCGCCTGAACGTGCTGGTCAACACCCTGGGCAAGAACCCGCGCAAGCTGTTCGACGAATTCGAAGGCAAGTTCGAGCACGACGAGCACGCTTCTGCCGGCGACGTGAAGTACCACATGGGCTTCTCCGCCGACGTGGCTACCGATGGTGGCCCGGTGCACCTGGCGCTGGCGTTCAACCCGTCGCACCTGGAAATCGCCGACCCGGTCGTGGCCGGTTCCGTGCGTTCGCGCCAGGAGCGCCGCAAGGACACCGCCCGCAAGCAGGTCATGCCGATCCTGATCCACGGCGACGCGGCCTTCTCCGGCCAGGGCGTGGTCATGGAGCTGTTCCAGATGTCGCAGGCCCGCGGCTTCGCCGTCGGCGGCACCGTGCACATCGTGGTCAACAACCAGGTCGGTTTCACCACTTCCAACCCGCTGGATACGCGCTCCACGCGCTATGCCACCGACGTGGCGAAGATGATCGCCGCCCCGGTGCTGCACGTGAACGGTGATGATCCGGAAGCCGTCGTGTTCGCCGCGCAGCTGGCCTTTGAGTTCCGCCAGAAGTTCGCCAAGGACGTGGTCATCGATCTGATGTGCTACCGCCGTTGGGGCCACAACGAGGCCGACGAGCCGGCGATCACCCAGCCGCTGATGTACCAGGTGATCCGCAAGCACGCCACCACCCGCGAGATGTACGCCGAGCAGCTGGAAAAGGCAGGCGTGATCGCCGCCGGCGCCGGCAAGGCGATGGTCGATGCCTACCGCGAGAAGCTGGATGCCGGTGAAGTGACCACCGAGCTGGCCAAGGTCGAGAAGACCCCGCCGACCAGCCCGCTGTTCGTCGATTGGCCGAAGCTGCTGGAAGGCAAGCTGTCCGATCCGATCTCGACCAAGGTCGAGAAGAACAAGCTGGTCGAGCTGGCCAAGCTGATCAACACCATTCCCGAAGACGTGCAGCTGCACTCGCGCGTGGCCAAGGTCTACGACGACCGCCGCAAGATGGCTGCCGGCGAGATCCCGGGCGACTGGGGCTTTGCCGAGAACCTGGCCTACGCCACCCTGCTCGACGAAGGCAATGCACTGCGCCTGGTCGGCCAGGACGTGGGCCGCGGTACGTTCACCCACCGCCACGCGATCCTGCACGACCAGAAGACCGACAACTACTACATGCCGCTGCGGCAGCTGGTGGATTCGCCGGAGAAGGCCACCGTCATCGATTCGCTGCTGAGCGAAGAAGCGGTGATGGCCTACGAGTACGGCTTCTCCACCACCGATCCGAACACGCTGTGCATCTGGGAAGGCCAGTTCGGCGACTTCGCCAACGGCGCCCAGGTCGTCATCGACCAGTTCATCGCCGCCGGTGAAGCCAAGTGGGGCCGCATTTCCGGCCTGACCCTGCTGCTGCCGCATGGCTATGAAGGGCAAGGCCCGGAACACAGCTCGGCGCGCCTGGAGCGTTTCCTGCAGCTGTGCGCGCTGGAGAACATGCTGGTTGTCGTGCCGTCGACCCCGGCGCAGGCCTTCCACATGCTGCGTCGCCAGCTGCACATGACCACCCGCAAGCCGCTGGTGGTGATGTCGCCGAAGTCGCTGCTGCGCCACAAGCTGGCCGTGTCGACCCTGGACGAGCTGGCCAACGGCGAGTTCCAGCACCTGATCGGCGACGCCAACGCGGACGCCAAGAAGGTCAAGCGCGTGGTGCTGTGCTCGGGCAAGGTCTACTACGACCTGCTGGAAGACCAGACCAAGCGTGGCCAGGACGACGTGGCGATCATCCGCGTGGAGCAGCTGTATCCGTTCCCGCGTGCGCTGCTGGCTGCCGAACTGAAGAAGTACGGCAAGGCCACCGACGTGGTGTGGACGCAGGAAGAACCGCAGAACCAGGGTGCGTGGTACCAGATCCGCCACCACCTGCAGTTCTGCCTGGCCGATGGCCAGAACCTGCACTACGCCGGTCGCGCACGTTCGGCTTCGCCGGCTGCCGGTCACATGGCTGACCACGTCCGCGAACAGCAGCAGCTGGTCGCCGACGCACTGGTCAACCCGTTCAACGACACGTTCGCTGAATAATCCTCCCCCTATTTAGAAGACAAACCAGGAAGCTCCCGCAATGGCCACCGAAGTCAAAGCCCCGGTACTGCCCGAATCCGTCGCCGACGGCACCATCGCCACCTGGCACAAGAAGGTGGGCGACGCCGTCAAGCGCGACGAAAACCTGCTTGACCTGGAAACCGACAAGGTCGTCCTGGAAGTGCCGTCGCCGGTCGACGGCGTGCTCAAGGAAATCAAGTTCGCCGAAGGCTCGACCGTGACCTCCAGCCAGGTCGTGGCGATCATCGAAGAAGGCGCCGTGGCTGCTGCCCCGGCTCCGGCTGCTGAAGCCGCTCCGGCAGCCGCCGCTGCCCCGGCCGCTGCTGCTCCGGCGGCTGCCGCCGCCCCGGCCCCGGCTGCCAAGTCGGCTGCCGATGCCCTGCCGCCGGGCGCCCGCTTCACCGCCATCACCGAAGGCGTGAACCCGGCCGACGTCGACGGCACCGGCCGTCGCGGCGCTGTCACCAAGGAAGACATCGTCAACTTCGCCCGCAACGGCGGTGCCGGCAAGGCCGGTGGCGCACGTCCGGAAGAACGCGTGCCGATGACCCGCATCCGCAAGCGCATTGCCGAGCGCCTGATGGAGTCGAAGAACTCCACCGCCATGCTGACCACCTTCAACGAAGTCGACCTGTCCAAGGTGTCGGCCGCGCGCAAGGAGCTGCAGGACGAGTTCGTCAAGGCCCACGGCATCAAGCTGGGCTTCATGAGCTTCTTCGTGAAGGCCGCGGCCAACGCGCTGCAGCGCTTCCCGCTGGTCAACGCCTCGATCGACGGCGACGACATCATCTACCACGGCTACTCGGACATCTCGATCGCCGTGTCGACCGAGAAGGGCCTGGTCACGCCGGTCCTGCGCAACGTCGAGCGCATGTCGTTCGCCGACATCGAGAAGACCATCGCCGACTACGCCAAGAAGGCGCGTGACGGCAAGCTGGGCCTGGATGAACTGCAGGGCGGCACCTTCACCGTGACCAACGGCGGCACCTTCGGTTCGCTGCTGTCGACCCCGATCATCAACCCGCCGCAGAGCGCCATCCTGGGCATGCACGCCATCAAGGAGCGTCCGATCGCCCAGAACGGCCAGGTCGTGATCGCGCCGATGATGTACCTGGCGCTGTCGTACGACCACCGCATCATCGACGGCAAGGATTCGGTGCAGTTCCTGGTGGACATCAAGAACCAGCTGGAAAACCCGGGCCGCATGCTGTTCGGCCTGTAAGAAACCTCCCGCCCCTCCGCGCCTGCGCGGAGGGGTTCTGGTAATGCATCAAGGAATAATTCAATGGCTGAACAATTCGACGTCGTCGTCATCGGTGCCGGCCCGGCCGGTTACCACGCTGCCATCCGCGCGGCCCAGCTGGGCCTGAAGACCGCCTGCATCGACGCAGCGCTGGGCAAGGACGGCAAGCCGGCCCTCGGCGGCACCTGCCTGCGCGTGGGCTGCATCCCGTCCAAGGCGCTGCTGGATTCCTCGCGCCAGTTCTGGAACATGGGCCACATCTTTGGCGACCACGGCATCAGCTTCAAGGATGCCAAGATCGACGTCGAGGCGATGGTTGGCCGCAAGGACAAGATCGTCAAGCAGTTCACCGGTGGCATCGGCATGCTGTTCAAGGCCAACAAGGTCGCCGCCTACTACGGCTTCGGCGAGCTGCAGCCGGGCAACGTGGTCAAGGTCACCCAGCATGACGGTTCCATCGTCGAGCTGAAGGGCACCAACGTCATCATCGCCGCCGGTTCGGATTCGATCGAATTGCCGTTCGCCAAGTTCGACGGCGAGACCATCGTCGACAACGTCGGCGGCCTGGACTTCACCGAAGTGCCGAACCGTCTGGCGGTGATCGGCGCCGGCGTGATCGGCCTGGAACTGGGCAGCGTGTGGAAGCGCCTGGGCGCTGAAGTCACCATCCTGGAAGCACTGCCGGAGTTCCTGGCCGTGGCCGACGCCGAAGTGGCCAAGACCGCTGCCAAGGAATTCAAGAAGCAGGGCCTGGACATCCGCCTCGGTGCCAAGGTCTCCAAGACCGAGATCACCGGCAAGGGCAAGAAGAAGGAAGTCGTTGTCACCTACACCGACAGCGAAGGCGAGAAGACCCTGACCGTGGACAAGCTGCTGGTGGCCGTCGGCCGTCGCGCCGCCACCAAGGGCCTGCTGGCTGAAGGCACCGGCGTCAAGATCAACGAGCGTGGCCAGATCGAAGTCGACGCGCACTGCCACACCGGCGTCAACGGCGTGTGGGCGGTCGGCGACTGCGTGCGCGGCCCGATGCTGGCGCACAAGGGCTTCGAGGAAGGCATCGCGGTGGCTGAGCTGATCGCCGGCCTGCCGGGCCACGTCAACTTCGACACCATCCCGTGGGTCATCTACACCGAGCCGGAACTGGCCTGGGTCGGCAAGACCGAAGCCCAGCTGAAGGCCGAAGGCATCCCGTACAAGGCCGGCAGCTTCCCGTTCGCCGCCAACGGCCGCGCCGTGGCGATGATCGAACCGGCCGGCTTCGTGAAGATCCTGGCCCACGCCGAAACCGATCGCATCCTCGGCATGCACCTGGTCGGCGCCAACGTCTCCGAGCTGGTGCACGAAGGTGTGCTGACCATGGAGTTCAGCGGCTCGGCCGATGACCTGGCCCGCATCTGCCATGCCCACCCGTCGCTGTCGGAAGTGATCCACGACGCAGCAATGGCGGTCAGCAAGCGCGCCATCCACAAGGCGAACTGATCGTTCGCTGGTAGTGCCGGCCGCTGGCCGGCATGGCTGGATACAGAAAACCCCGCCTCGGCGGGGTTTTTTGTTGCCCTTCTTCATGTAGAGCCGAGCATGGGCTCGGCGCTACACCTTTCCAGCCGGCTTCTTCGGTGGATCGTCGCAGACCCTGTGCTGCACCACCGTCTCGCCAACCTTCCATTCCTTCGTGACCCGGCAGCGCTCCTTGGCCTCGGGTACCGTCGAAGCCTTTGCTCCCGCAGCATTCGCTTCATCAGCACCCGCTGCCTGCTGCCGCTCCAGCCACGCAGACGGTGGCGCGGGCGGTGCGGCCAGCACCGGGCCTGACAACAGGGCCAGACCCACCAGCAGCACCATCCTCATGCGGCCACCGCCCGGCCGCCCAGCAACCGCGCCGGCAGCATGAACAGCGCGCGCAGGAACGCGAACAGTGCCGAGAAGGTGATGCCGACCAGGCGGAACGGCAGGCTCAGCAGCCAGACGAACGGCCAGGCGATCAGGGCGAGGATCGCCAGCGGCCAGCACAGCGCGAACAGCAGGCACCACACACCGAGCGCGAACAGGGTCTTCATCACGGTCTCCTTGGGGCGGCACCCTGCCGCCTGCGACCACCTTGGCGCCCTGCCCCGGCGGCCGCAAATGGTTTGCGACGAAACCCGGCTGGGGGCGATGAAAGCGGTCGATCTGCGCTCTGCCTCTGCCCGGTAGCGCCGGGCCATGCCCGGCGGGTGGCCTGAGTGTGCGGACCAAGGTCCGCACCCACCGAAGAGGTCCGCACCCACCGAAGAGGTCCGTACCCACCGAGGAGGTCCGCAGCCGCCATTACACCGGCACGGCCCCCGGGCGGCCGTGGGTGACCTGGAAGCGGGCCGCGGTACGCACCGGCGCATCCGCGCGCAGCACGCTGTCGGCGAAGCGCAGCTCGGCGTCCACGGTCTGCCGGTTCAGCTGCAGCTTCCACCAGCCGCGGCGGTCGCCATCGAAGTAACGGATGTGCGGGTTCTGCGGTATCGATGGCCCGTAATACGGTCCATACGGTGTGTCGTCGCCGCCGCTGCTGATCGCCGGAGCGATGAATTCGGTGGCGACGACCGGCGCACTGGCGGCATCGAAGTCCAGCTTCAGGTCGTTGACGAAGGTGGAATGCCAGTCCCCGCCCAGCACGATGGCATTACCCTGCCCCCCCGCCTGCATCGCCTGCAGCAGCCGGGTGCGTGCAGCGGGATAACCATCCCAGGCATCGTTCCAGAAGCGTTCGCGCGGCGTACCGCCGTCCAGCCGCAGCTGCGCCATCAGCAGCTGCTGCACCACCACGTTCCAGCGCGTGCCGCGTGCGGCCGCCATCGACTGTGCGAACCACGCTTCCTGGCCCGCGCCCAGCATGCTCATGCGCGGGTCCAGGGCCGCCTCGCAGCGCGGCGACTCGCCCACCCCACAGGGATTGGCCGGGCGGAACTGGCGGCAGTCGAGCAGGGTCAGTTGTGCCAGATCGCCGTAACGCAGGCGCCGATGCACGCGCAGGCCACCGTTGCCGGCGGGCGTGCTGCGCATCGGCAGGTGCTCGTAGAACGCGCGGTACGCCGCCGCGCGGCGAACGATGAAGTCCTCCGTCGAGACGCCAGGCTTCTCCGGATGGATGCCGGAGTAATCGTTCTGCACTTCGTGGTCGTCCCAGATCACCGCGAACGCGTGTGCGGCGTGCGCGGCCTGCAGATCGGGATCGAGCTTGTACAGCGCATACTGGTCGCGATAGCGCTCCAGGCTGACGGTCTCGCCGCTGAAGCGCCCGGCATCCAGCGTGCGTCCGCGCGCGTTCTGCAGCGGGCTGTATTCGTAGAGGTAGTCACCGGCATGCAGCACCAGGTCGACATCACTCTGCGCGATGTCACGCAGCACCGGGTAGTAGCCGCTGTTCCAGGCCTGGCAGGTGCACAGCGCCAGCCCCAGCTGCTGCAGCTGCGTGTCCAGCAGCGGTGCGGTGCGGAAATGACCGACCGCGCTTTCCTCATCGCCATCGCAGGCGAAGCGGTAGTAGTAGTCACGGCCCGGGCGCAGGCCGTTGACCTCCACATGTACCGAGTGCGCCAGCTCGGGCACCGCCGCGGCGACGCCACGCTGTACCAGCCGGCGCATGCCCGGGTCTTCGGCCACGAACCAGCGCACCGGCACCGCCCGCGACGGCATGCCGCCGCCGTTGAGCGGGTCCGGCGCCAGCCGCGTCCACAGCACCGCCCCCTGCGGATCCGGATCGCCGGCAGCGACGCCCAGGGTGAACGGATCACGTCCCAACCGCGGGCGTGGGCCGGCCGTAGCCAGCCCCGGCATCGCCGCCAGTGCGATCGCTGCCCCCGTGCCCTGCCACGCCATGCGCAACAGGCGACGACGGCTTTCCGGATCAACAGGCCCGCGCATCAGAAGTGCACGGTGGCGGTGGCCATCACCTGCCGCGGCGCACCGACCTGCATGGTCGCCAGGCTGCGGGTCGGGTCGGCGGCGTAGGTGCCGTTGGTGTTGATCGAGGACAGGTAACGCTTGTCGGTCAGGTTGGTCAGGTTCAGCGCCACGGTCAGGTTCTGTGCCGGGCCGAGCTTGCCGAAGTCATAGGCCACCGAAGCGTTGACCAGCCAGTAGCTGGGCACCGACACATCGTTGGTATAGGTCACGTAACGCTTGCCGACATGGTTGGCGGCCAGGCGCAGGTCCCACGGGCCCGGCGTCCAGGCCAGAGTGCTGGCGAACATCCATTCCGGGGTGTCGACGGTCTTCTTGCCGCGGGTCGGCACCACGCCGTTGTTCACGTAGTCGTTGTCGTAGGTGCTGTCATTCCACGACAGCGCGTTGGACCAGGTCAGGTCCTGCATCGGCTTCAGCTGCAGGGTCGCCTCGGCACCGCGGCTGGTCACCGAACCGACGTTGGAGAACAGCGCCGGGCAACCGAGGATGCCCACGCACTGCGCGATGGCCAGCAGGCGGTTGTCGAACTTCACGTCGTACACCGCCACCGAGGCTTCATAGCCCTGGCCGTAGCCGCGCCAGCCCAGCTCGATGGTGCGCGACTGTTCCGGCTTCAGGTTCTTTGCGCTGGCATCGAATGCGGCCTGCGGTACGTTGAACGGGCTGCCCACGCCCAGTGCATAGGCGGCGATGTTCTTGGCGAACGAACCGAAGATCTCGTTGCCTTCGTTGAGCTTGAAGTTGAAGCCGGCCTGCGGCAGGAACCCCTTCTTCGAGGTCAGGCTGCTGTTGTTGGCGTAGCTGCCCAGCGGCGTGCGCACGCTGGTGCGGGTGTTCGGCGACTTTGCACCGATGTCGATGGTCAGGCGGTCATCGAACAGGCGGAAGCGGTCCTGCACGTAGAACTGGCGGGTGATGGTGGTGTAGCGCTGGTGCCACACGCGCTGGTCCGGATTGCGCAGGAAGAAATCGTCGGTGATCGGGCCGTCGATGTAATAGAAGTTGCGCTGCACGCTGTGGCCGTTGTCTTCGTACCACAGGCCTGCTTCCAGTTCGTGGCCACCGACGTTCCAGGTGAACGCCGAGGTCACGCCCGTGCGGTCGATCGCATACTCGGTGGTGCGGATCGAGATCGGGATCTCGCGGCTGGTGCCCGGGTTGGACGGATTGGACGGGCTGAACCAGTGGCCCTGGCCACGGTTGCTGTGGTTGTAGACGTTCACCTTCAGGCGCATCGACTCGTTCAGGCCGAAATCGCCGGCAATGCTGGACAGGTCGTCATTGCGCAGGCCGTGACCGGAGTAATACGCGTCCCACGGGCTGTTGACGCCGCCGCTGAACTTGCCGCGTGCGGCAGCCACCGCGCGATCCCAGTCCGGGGCGTAGTTGTCCCAGTCCCAGCCGAGGCGATCGATCATCTCCAGCGACAGGTCCTGGTAGTCGGCCTCGACGCGGCGCGATGCATTGAACAGTGCGGTGATCCTGCTGTCCGCGCCGAAGTTGTAGGTGGCCTTGCCGTTGAACTGCTTCAGTTCCTGCGAGCCCTTGCCCTTCCATTTGTCGCCTTCGGAATACACGCCGGACAGGTAGGCGGCGAAACCCTGGTGTTCACCGGTCTCCAGCCGCGCATAGCTGCGGCGCGCACTGTCGCTGCCGAAGCTCTGTGCCAGCACCACGCCATACTCGGTGGACGGATCGATCGAATAGAACTGGAACACACCGCCGAGGTTGCTGGTGGACGGCGTACCCAGCGCACCGATGCCGGTGGAGACTTCGGCACCGCCGAGATTTTCGCTGATCACCGCGCGGCTGATGTGCAGGCCATTGCTGTTGCCGTAGGCCATGTTGCCCAGCGGAATGCCATCGAGCGTGTAGCCCAGGCGGTTCTGGTTGAAGCCACGCAGGCTGATGGTGGTGGACCACTCGTAGGCGCCGGTGGCATCGGCCGATTCGAAATGCACGCCCGGCTTGGTCGCCAGCAGCTTCAGCGGGTTGGCACCGGGCGGCAGCACCTTCATGTCCTCGGCGGTCACGCGCTGGACCTGGCGCGCTTCGCCGCGGCCGATCACCGAGATCGAATCAAGCGTGGTGGGCGACGGTGCGTCGGTGGCGGGGGCGGTTTCAGCGGCGGCAAGCGACGGCAGCGAAGCACAGACCAGCAAGGCCAGCAGATTGCGGCGGAGCGGAGCGTGGGACGGCATGGGGGCGGATTCCTTGGGCACGCTGGACGCCGAAGGGCGGCGTCGAAGGGCAGCAGCGGCGGAATCGTAGAAGCGTCGCGTTACATGTCATTTACACGCCACATACGGAAGATGGGCGTTTCGAATGGTTTGCCGGCCGGGTGGTGGTGCCGGCCGGCGGCCGGCACGGTCGTTACTCGAACGAACCGACCGAGTCGTGGGCCAGGTTGTCGAAGCGGGTGTATTCGCCGAAGAACTTCAGCTTGCACGAACCGGTCGGGCCACCACGGTGCTTGCCGATGATGATCTCGGCAAGGCCCTTGTCCGGCGAATTTTCCTTGTTGTAGTAATCGTCGCGGTAGATGAAGACGATCATGTCCGCATCCTGCTCGATTGCGCCCGATTCGCGAAGGTCGGCCATCACCGGGCGCTTGTCGGTACGTGTTTCCAGCGAGCGGTTGAGCTGCGACAGCGCGATCACCGGCACGTGCAGTTCCTTGGCCAGGCCCTTCAGCGAACGCGAGATTTCCGAGATTTCGGTCGCGCGGTTCTCGCTGTTGCCCGGCACGCTCATCAGCTGCAGGTAGTCGATCACCACCAGGCCCAGGTCGTGCTCGCGCTTGAGGCGGCGGCACTTGGAACGCAGCACTTCCGGCGACACGCCCGGCGTATCGTCGATGAAGATCTTGGTTTCCTTCAGCATCTTGATCGCGCTGGTGACGCGGCTCCAGTCCTCGTCTTCCAGCTGGCCGGTACGCAGGCGCTGCGCGTTGATGCGGCCGTTGGAGGAGATCAGGCGCATCGCCAGCTGCGAGGCCGACATTTCCATCGAGAACACCGCCACGCCCTTCTTCGACTTGATCGCCGCGTACTCGGCGATGTTCAGTGCGAACGTGGTCTTGCCCATGGCCGGGCGCGCGGCGAGGATGATCAGGTCGGTCGGCTGCAGGCCGGCGGTCATCGCATCGAAGTCGTTGTAGCCGGTCGGCAGGCCGGTGATGTTGCCGCCGTTCTCGAAGCGGTTGCGCAGCTCCTCGAAGGCATCCTTCAGCGCGCCAGGCATGGCCACGAAGTCGGTACGTCCGCGTGCCCCCTGCTCGGCGATGGCGAACACGCTCTTTTCCGCCGATGCCAGAAGCTCGCTGCTGTCACGGCCTTCGGGCTGGAAGCCATCGTTGACGATGTCGGTGCCGACCTGGATCAGCTGCCGCAGCACCGCCTTGTCACGCACGATCTCGGCATAGGCCACGATGTTGGCCGCCGATGGCGTAGTGCTCGCCAGCTCGATCAGGTAGGCGCCATCGCCCACCAGCTCCAGCTTTCCCTGCGATTCGAACCACTCGCCCAGGGTCACCGCGTCGAACGGCCGCTCACGCTCGGACAGCTCGCGGATCGCGCGGTAGATCATCTGGTGGTCGCGGCGGTAGAAATCGCCCTCGGTCAGCTGATCGTTGACCCGGTCATAGGCCTCCGGCGCCAGCATCAGGCCACCCAGCACCGCCTGCTCGGCTTCCACCGAATGCGGCGGCACGCGCAGCTGGTCGATACGCGATTCGTCGCGATCGCGATCGAAGCCATCACCGCGCTCTCTGCGGTTGGAACGGAAGCCGGAACGAGCGGACATGCTGCGGTGTTTCCTGCAAAAGTGGGCCGGACGAGTGTAGGCATGCGCCGACCCCGGCAGCCATGGACAAGCCTGTGGATAAGCCGTGGAGAAACGGGGGATATCCGCCAGTGCCTGGCCACTCTGGCGCGGGGGCGTCGCATTGCCTGCGACGGGCGCCGTTGCGACGCCCGAGTGGAGCATTATCGCAGATCAGGCGGCCCGGGTCGGATTCCGTGCAGCGTACGCGCTCTGGCCCGCTCAGCGGGACGTCGGGGCAGGGCCCGTCGCTGCGCGCCGGGATCCGCCCCGGGCGTGGTTGGGGTCGGATCCCTCTGCAAAGCAGAGGGCTCTGACCCCATCGGCCTCAATCGCCCTTGACGTGCACCGCAATCAGCGCCAGGAACCGGTCCACGTAGCCCTGCAGGAATTTCTGCGTGCCCTCGTTGTGGATCGTGCCGTCAGCATCGATCAGGCCGTCCTTGAAGTGGATGAACGCTTCGGGCTGGCCGAGCACATGCATGTCCAGGAAGGCCAGGCTGATGCGCAGGTGCTGCTGGGCCACGGCGGTACCGATCTGGCCGATGGAGGCGCCGATCACCGCCGCCGGCTTGCCGGCAAACGCACTGTCACCGTAGGGGCGCGAACCGATGTCGATGGCGTTCTTCAGCACGCCCGGTACCGACCGGTTGTATTCGGGGGTCACGAACAGAACCGCGTCGGCGGCACGCACCTGATCCTTCAGCCGGGTGCCCTGCGGCGGGTACTGGCCATCGAAATCCTGGTCGTACAACGGGAGATCGCCGATCTGCACGTACTGGAAGCGCGCGCGGTCGCCAGCGATCTTCTCCAGCGCATGGGCCAGCTTGCGGTTGCAGGAATCCTTGCGCAGGCTGCCGACGAACACGGCGATGGTGGGGACGGACATCGGGACATACTCCTCACGGTGCGGGAGGCCCAGCCTAGACGCCGGGCCCGTGCCGTCCGGTGAAGATCAGCCGCCGGTCACGCCGGCCCGCACCTGCCGCCAATGCGCCTGCCAGGCCTGGAACATCAGCACGTTCCACAGGTGGGTATGCCACTTGCGCTGGCCCCCCAGGAACTGCTGCCACAGCGGCTGCACCGCCGACGCCGACAGCACTCCCTCGCGCTCCAGGCGTGCCGGCTGCAGCAGGTCTTCGGCCCACGGCCGCAGGTCGCCCTTCAGCCAATCGCTGACCGGCGCACCGAACCCGCGCTTGGGCCGGTGCACCATCGACTGCGGCACGTAGCGGCCAAGAACCCGCTTGAGCAGCACCTTGCTGGTGGTTTCGCTGCGCTTGAAGCCCAGCGGCAGCGACCAGGCGAACTCGGCCACGCGCCAGTCCAGCAGCGGCGCGCGTGCCTCCAGGCTGACTGCCATCGAGGTGCGGTCGACCTTGCACAGCAGGTCATCCGGCAGGTAGGTCACGTAATCGGCCAGCATCATCGCGTCGGCCGGTGTGCCGGCGCCGTGCAACGGATCGGCCAGGTCGTAGAAGCTGCCGGCAGCCTGCGCGCCCGGCACTGCCGCCGCCGGATCGCGCCAGCGCGAGATGCGGTTGCGGTACACGTCGCCGATGCCACGCGCGCCGGACTCGGCCAGCAGCGCGGCCAGTCCGCCGGTCCGCGAGGCCTCGCCCTGCTGCTGCGCGCGCGCGCCCATCCAGCGCCGGAGCGGGCCCGGCACGCGGCCCAGCATCTGCCAGTTGCGCAGCGCGCGCACGTAGCGGGTGTAGCCGAAGAACAGCTCATCACCGCCGTCACCAGACAACGCCACAGTCACGCCCTGACGCGCCAGGCGTGCGACCAGCGCGGTCGGCACCTGCGAAGCGTCGGCGAAAGGTTCGTCGAACATTGCCGGCAGCTGCGGCACGACTGCCAGTGCATCCGCGCCGCTGACGTAGAGCTCGGTGTGGTCGCAACCCAGATGCGTGGCCAGTTCCCTGGCCAGCGGTGCCTCGTCGTGGCCCGAATCGGTGAAGCCGATGCTGAAGCTGTGCACCGGCTGCCCGCTCTGCGCCTGCATCAGCGCCGCCACCAGCGACGAATCGGTACCGCCGGACAGGAACACGCCCACCGGCACGTCGGCCACCATGCGCAGCGCGACCGCATCGCGCAGCAGCGTGTCCAGCTGTTCCTCGGCCTCCTCGATGCGACCCTGGAACGGGGCCGCCAGCGCGGCCTGCATGCGCGCACGCGCATCCCAGTAGGGGCGCTGTGCCTGCTCCGGGCGGTGCGCGGCCGCACCCGCCGCTACGGCTTCGGCGTCCAGCCGCAGCACGCGCCCGGGCATCAGCTTGTAGCAGCGCTGGTGGATGCTGTGCGGTGCGGGAATGTAGTCCAGCCGCAGCAGCAGGGTCAGCGCATCCCGGTCGATGTCGTTGTCGAACGCCGGGTGCTGCCACAGCGCCTTCAGTTCAGAGCCGAACACCAGCGTGTCACCGGCCCAGCCGTAGTACAGCGGCTTCTTGCCGACGCGGTCGCGGGCCAGCCACAGGCACTGCTGCTGGCGGTCCCACAGGGCGATGGCGAACATGCCGTTGCAGCGCTGCAGGGTGTCCTCGATACCCCACTGCAGGATCGCTGCCAGCAGCACCTCGGTATCCGAATGGCCACGGAAGGTGTGCCCCAGCGGCTCCAGTTCGGCACGCAGGGCAGCGAAGTTGTAGACCTCGCCGTTGTAGGCCATCACGTAACGGCCATCGGCCGAGGCCATCGGCTGGTGCCCCAGCGGCGACAGGTCGAGGATGCTCAGGCGGCGATGCGCCAGCGCGATGCCGGCCGTGGCGTCGACCCAGCTGCCGCCATCATCCGGCCCGCGGTGGTGCAGTGCCTCGCCCATGGCCAGAACCTGCGCCTGCAGCACCTCGGCCGACGCCACCGGCGCCGGCAACAACATTCCCGCCAATCCACACATGCATCAGGGTTCCTGCGCCAGTTCAAGGGCGGCGCCAATCACTGCATTGTCGCTTGGAAGCCCGAACATTGCTGCCCCCGCCAGCGGGGTATAGGTATCGGCACCGCAGACCCGGCGCAGCGGCAGGTGGCCGAAACCGGCCTCGACCAGTGCGGTGACCACCCCCTCGCCTACTCCGCCGCTGTGGCGTCCTTCGTCCAGTACCAGCACACGCCGCGCACTGGCGGCCTGGGCGGCGATGAAGCCGGCATCCAGTGGCACCAGCCAGCGCAGGTCCACCACCCGCACCTGCCAGCCCAGCTGCTGCTCGATGGCCGGCGCCGCGCGCAGCGCCATCGGCACGCCGTTGCCGTAGGTGTAGATCACCAGGTCGCCAGCCTCCGGCCCGTAGACACGGCCTTCGCCCGGCACCAACGCCTGGCCCTGGGCCGGGTAGTCGAACAGCCATTGGCCATCGCCGGGTGCGTGCAGGTCCTTGCTCATGTACAGCGCGATCGGCTCCAGGAACACGGCCACCCGCCCATCCACCCGCGCCAGCGCCGCCAACGTGCGCAGCATCATCACGGCATCGTCGCCGCGCGATGGGCAGCCGACCACCAGCCCGGGGATGTCGCGCAGCGCGGTGATCGAGTTGTCGTTGTGGAAATGGCCACCGAAACCCTTCTGGTAGCCCAGCCCGGCCACCCGCACCAGCATCGGGTTGCGGTACTGGTCGTTGGAGAAGAACTGCAGCGAACAGGCCTCGCCACGCAGCTGGTCGATGGCGTTGTGCAGGTAGGCCAGGTACTGGATTTCCGGAATCGGCAGCATGCCCATGTTGGCCAGGCCCTGTGCCATGCCCAGGATCATGGTCTCGTCCAGCAGGGTGTTGAACACCCGGCGCGGCCCGAAGCGGCGCAGCAGATCCTTGGTGACGGTGTAGACACCGCCCTTCTGCGCCACGTCCTCGCCGAACAACAGGCTCTGCGGATACTTGGCCAGCAGTTCCTGCAGGCCATGGTTGATCTGGATCGCGAGATGCCGCGGCGCCTGTCGTTCAGGCAATGCCTCGGCACCGCCATAGAGTGCCTCGCGCGCTTCGGCAGCGACCTCGCGCTGCGCTTCGGCCTGCACCGCTGCGGGCGTGTACGGTGCCAGCGGCGCCATCACCTCCCGCAGCGACTGCAGCTTCGCACTGCCTTCGGCATCGGCGGCGGCGGCCATGCAGCGCGCGCGCATCGTCTCGTAGGCCACTTCGATGGCGGCCGCATCCATCCAGCCTGATTCAAGTGCGATCTGCGCCGAACGCAGCAGCGGGTCCTGGGCCTCGGCCGCACACAGCTCGGGCAGCGCACGCCATTCCACTTCAAAGTCGGTACCGGCATGGCCCATCAGGCGCGTGGTGCGCAGATGCAGGAAGGTCGGCCGCCGGGTGCGCCGGCAGTGCTCCACCGCGGCCTGTACCTGCGCGTGGCCGATGGCCAGATCCAGGCCATCGGCAAAGAAGTAGTCCAGCCCCGGCTGGCGGCTGAAGCGCTCGGCGATCCAGCCCTCCGGGGTCTTCACTGAAATACCCAGGCCGTTGTCCTCGCAGACGAACAGGATCGGCGCCGGCAGTTTCTGGTAGGCCGACCACATCGCGGTATTGAAGGCGGTCTGCGCGGTGGCGTGGTTGGCCGAAGCATCGCCGAACGAGCACAGCACGATGCTGTCGGGCGGAACCGGCAGTGCCTGCCCCAAGCGCTTGCCACTCTCGATGGCCAGCGCGGTGCCCAGCGCCTTGGGCAGGTGCGAGGCGATCGTCGAGGTCTGTGGCAGCACCCACAACGGCTTGCTGCCCCACACCTTGTGGCGGCCACCGCTGGCCGGATCCTCGGCACTGGCAGCGAACGAGAGCGCGGCATCGCGCAGCGGGTCGATGCCCGGCACCTGCCGCGAACGCTCGGCCATGAAGGCGCCGGAACGATAGTGCAGGAACGCCGGATCGGTGTGCCTGCAGGCCCGCGCCAGCAGCGCGTTGCCTTCATGACCGGAAGAACCGATGGTGTAGAAGACCTTGTTCTGCACGCGCAGTACGCGTGCCATCAGGTCCAGCTGGCGGCTGGCCAGCTGCGAATCGAACAGTTCATCGAACGCGGTGGCGCTGAGCGTACTGCCCGGCAGGATCGGTGCATCCGCCGCCGGTCGCGGGCGCGGCGTACCACGCCAACCGCGCACCGCCTCGAGGAAATTGACGTCGCACACATCGGCGCGGTTGAGCACGCGCATGCGTGCGGGAATCGGATCGGGAACCACTGCGAACATCGAACACCCTCCGTGTCGTTGTTGCATTCCGCCGGGCGTGGCCCGGCGCTACCCTCCGGGCGTTACGCGGCCTCGAAACGCGCCTGCACCTCGGCGGTCACCGCTGGCATCGGCAGGAAGCGCGGCTGCGCACGCACGCGCTGCAGCCACGCGCGCACTTCCGGGAACGGTTCCAGGCTGATGCCGCCCTCGCCCGCCACATCGGTATAGGCAAACAGGGCGATATCGGCGATGCCGTACTCGCTGCCGGTGAACCATTGCGCCTGGCGCAGGTGCTGCTCCATCACTGCCAGCGCATCGGCCGCGCGCTGCTGCAGGCGTGGCAGTTCGGCGCGGCGTGGCGAGTCAACCTCGGTCCAGCCACGGATGAAGCGTGCCACTGCCACGCAGGGCTCATGCGTGTACTGCTCGAAGAACATCCAGCTCAATGCCTGTGCGCGCTCCCAGCCATCGCTGGGCAGGTACGGCGTGCCTTCGGCCAGCCAGAACAGGATCGCGTTGGATTCTGTCAGCACGCGACCATCGTCGCGGACGATCAGCGGGACCTTCGCGTTCGGATTCAATGCCAGGAATTCAGGGGTGTGGGTCTGGCCGTGGGCACTGTCCACTTCCACCCAGCGATAGCGGCTGCCGAGCTGCTCCAGCAGCAGGCGCACCTTGTGGCAATTGCCCGAGACCGACATGCCATGCACGGTCAACGGAACGCGCTCTTCCACCATTGCCTGCTCCATCGGATCCGGCCGGCGGCCGGCTGCGTGCAGTCTGGCAAGTGCGCCGGTGAATGCCAAGCGCGGGTGCAGCATGCCGGCACTACCGGGCAGCGCTCAGCGCGCGCGTTGCCGCCACTGCTCGCGCGACTGGCCCCAGATCTGCATGGGCTTGTCGTTGTACGGCGGCGGCAGTTCGCCCATCCGCAGCAACGTGCTGCCCAGCTTGCGCGCGACCGCCCGCGAGTTGTCGTTGTTCTCGGCGATGGTATGGATCACCTCGTCCCAACCCAGCGTGTCGAAGGCCCAGTCGATCGCCGCGACGGCCGCTTCCGGCGCATAGCCCCGGCCCCAGCTGGCGTGGCGGATGCCCCAGCCGACCTCGGTACCCGGCCAGTCCTGCGGTTGCCAGGGGCCCATCCGCCCGATCCATTCCCCGCTGGATTTTTCGATCACGCTGAACATCGAGAAACCGAACAGCTGCCAGGCGCCGGCCAGGCTGCAGAAACCGCGCCATGCCACCGACGCCGGTTGCACGCCACCCAGGGTGCGCATCGTTTCCTCGTCGGCGCAGAACGCCAGGTAAGGTTCGTAGTCCTCGCGCAGCAGCGGGCGCAGGATCAGGCGCTCTGTTTCGATGCGCAGGTCGAAGATGCTCATGCCGACTCCATGTCGAAAGGGCCACCATGATGGTGGATTCCGCGTCCACACGGATGAACGCCCGCGCTCGCAAAAGAACGGGCCGGCATGAGCCGGCCCGTCGGGTACAGCAGGGTGTTCTGGATTACTGGCGCGTGGCCGCAGTGGCGCCGGCAGCGGCGGTCTGCGTGACCAGCTGGCCATCGACCACCGGCAGGCGATCGCTGGCCGGCTTGTTGTCCATGCGCACGGTCTTCTCGGCGCCGTCGTAGCGGTAGGTCACGTTGTAGCCCTTCACCACGTCATTGGTGCCCATGGCGATGCGGTTGCCCGGCTTGCTGGCCATGCGCATGGTGCCGGTGGTGCCGTCCTCGTTGCGGTAGGTCACGTTGTAGCCGGTAACACGGCTCGACTCGGAGGTGGCGGTCTCGGTGTGGCACTGGCGCTCGGTACGGTTGACCACGCGGCCACCCACGTGGCGCTTGTCGATCTGGTTGCCGATGAAGCCACCGGCCACGGCACCGGCCGCGGTCGCGGCCTTCTTGCCGTTGCCACCGCCAACCTGGTTGCCGAGCAGGCCACCGACCACCGCGCCGACCACGGTGCCGCCGACGTTGCCGTCACGCTCCGGCAGGCGCTCCTGCACGGTCACGTCCTGGCAGACCTCATGCGGGGTCTGGGTGGTGGAGGTCTCGCGCACGGCATCGGTGCCGATCACGGTGGCGTAGGCCTTCTGCTTCTCGGTGATCGGGTCGACCTTCAGCACGTCGGCATATTCCAGCCCGCGCGGCGCAGACGGGTCGAGCTTGTCACCACGTGCGCCATCGTCAACGGCGTTGCCGTCAACCAGGCGTGATTCACCGTTGGGGGTTCCGGCGCTGATGGAATCAGGCGACTTGTCGCCGCTCTTCATGAAGGCGGCGGTGGCGATGCCACCGACCAGCAGCGCGCCCGCTGCGACCAGGACAGTTGTAGTTGTGCTTTTCATGACCTGCTCCTTGCGGACCATCCGCAACGTTCTCGGGCCAGATTGCAGCATGCACTGCCTGAACGGAATCTCCACATTTCCTGCTCATTCCTGTAACCCATTCAGCATCGGGAAATGCTGGGCCCGTGGTAGCGTTTGCATATTCCCCAGGAGGATCCACGCCATGGCCAACCCGATGCTGCTGCCGGTACTGCAATGGGCCCGCCGGCTGCGCTACCCCACCCTGTTCAAGCTCACCGCCGGCCTGTTCGTGCTGACCCTGTTCATCCCCGACCCGATCCCGTTCGTCGACGAACTGGTACTGGGCTTCGGTACCCTGCTGCTGGCCAACTGGAAGAGCCGCAATACAGTCCCGGCCCCGCCGCCGCTGGAACAGCGTTGACCCCGCTGGTCGACAGCCACTGCCATCTGGATGCCAGTGAATTCGATGCTGACCGCACGGCGGTGATCGAGCGCGCAGGCGCCGCAGGCGTGCGCGAGCAGGTGGTACCGGCCGTCACCGCCGCCAGCTGGCCGAAGCTGCGCGAGGTCTGCCGGCAGGCACCGGGGCTGTACCCGGCCTACGGCCTGCATCCGATGTTCCTGGCCGAGCACCGGCCCGACCATCTGCCGCTGCTGCGCGAGTGGATCGAGCGCGAACGACCGTGTGCGATCGGCGAATGCGGGCTGGATTTCTTCGTCGAGGGATTGGACGCAGAGGCACAACAGGCGTACTTCATCGGCCAGCTGGAACTGGCCCGCGAGTTCGAGCTGCCGGTGATCGTGCATGCGCGACGCGCGGTGGATGCGGTCATTGCCGCGATCCGTCGCATCGGCGGCCTGCGTGGCGTGGTGCACAGCTTTTCCGGCAGCCCGGAACAGGCCGCGCAACTGCATCGGCAAGGCTTCCTGCTTGGTCTTGGCGGCCCACTGACCTACGAACGCGCGCAACGGCTGCAGCGCCTGGTGCGCGGGATGCCGCTGGAACAGCTGCTGCTGGAAACCGATGCACCGGATCAGCCCGATGCCGATATCCGCGGCCAGCGCAACGAACCGGCGCGGCTGGCGGTCATCGCCCGCCACGTGGCCGCACTGCGCGGAATGGACGTTGAAGCCGTGGCACATGCCACGACGGAGAACGCGCGCCGACTGTTTGCTTTGCCGGCGTTGTAACGGGCAGCGGACCGGACGCCGGGCATGGCCCGGCGCTACCAATCCAACGCTGGAATGATTGAATCAATGCAGGTGCCGACCTCGGCCGGCACGATCCATCAGGCCTCGCTGGCCTCAGCCACCCCGGCCTTCACCTTCTTCGGCTCCAGCAGCATTTCCAGCGCCTTGCCCACCGCAGCGAACGCGAACGCGCCGGTGATGTGCGTTGCCGCACCGAGGCCTGCGCCGCAGTCCAGTTTCAGTGCCGCATCCGCACCCAGGTTCGGGCGGATGCCGCAGACGCTGCCATCGGCCTGCGGATACTTCACGTTTTCCAGCGAGTACACCGCCGGCACGCCAAAATAGCGCTTGGCGTTCTTCGGGAAATTGAACTCGCTGCGCAGCTTCTTGCGGATCAGCGCCAGCATGGCGTCATGCTCGGTGCGCGAGACATCGCGGATCCGCACCAGGGTCGGATCGGTGCGACCACCAGCAGCCCCCACGGTCAGCAGCGGCAGCTTGCGGCGACGGCACCAGGCGATCGTCTCGACCTTGACCCGGAAGCTGTCGCAGGCATCGATCACCAGATCGAATCCACGGTCCAGCAGCTCGGCCATGTTGGACACGGTCAGGAACGCCTGCACGGCATCAACCTCGATGTCCGGGTTGATCGCGCGGCAGCGCTCTGCCATTGCCTCGGCCTTGTTGCGGCCGTAGTTGCCCTCCATCGCCGGCAGCTGCCGGTTGGTGTTGGACACGCAGATGTCATCGGCGTCGATCAGGGTCAGGTGGCCGACCGCCGAACGCGCCAGCGCTTCCACCACCCACGAGCCGACCCCGCCCATGCCCACTACCGCCACGCGGCTGCCCTGCAGGCGCTCGAGCGCACCTACGCCATACAGCCGTTCGATGCCGGCGAAGCGTTGTTTGACCTGTTCGTTCATCCGGCTATTTTAACGTGCAGGCGCCAGCGCCTACAGCGCGCCGGCATCGAACCCACCGTTGCACGCCCGGAGAGCCCGCCATGAACGCCAGCCCGCCCCGCCGCCCGTCCACTGCCCATCGCTACCTGTTCGTGCTGTGCCTGGGCCTGCTGATCGGCCTGGTTGCTACGGTCATGGTTGGCCGCGCCCTGCAGGCCCGCCGCGACCCGTTCCCGGACAGCCTGATGCAGGTGATGCAGCGGCAATCGCAGCTGCTGCTGCAGGCCCAGCAGCAGAACCGCTGCAGCCTGGCCGACAGCGTGCCGCGGCTGCAGGCCCTGCGTCTTCTGTCCAACGACCTCGACCTGGCCTTTCCCGGACTGAAGGACAATGGCCGGTTCCAGCAGCACGCCAGCCAGCTGCGCGGCAACCTCAACGCCGCACTGGCGGCGCCGCCCAGTGACTGCACCGCCTTGGCCAAGGTGGTGGAAACCGTGCAGGCCGACTGCCGAGCCTGCCACCAGGACTTCCGCTGACGCGCATTCATCCTGTAGCCGGGCAAGGCACGCCTGGTTGGCACCTTGTTCACGTTCGAAAGGAGAGGATTCGTCCACCCTGCTGCATGACGCAGTACCACCCAACGCACCCGCCTTCACGGCCAGGAGACGCCCCATGAAGATCCAGCTCATTGCCGCCAGCGCCATCGCTACCCTCGCCCTGGCTGGCTGTGCCACCTCGCCCGGCTACGGTGGCGGTGGTTACAACAACGGCTACAACAATGGCGGCTACGGCAACAATGGCGGATACAACCAGGGCCGTTGCGCCGACTGCGGCATCGTCACCCGCATCAACACCGTGCCGTCGGGCCGCACCGCGCCCAGCGCGACCGGCGCCATCCTCGGCGGCATCGTCGGTGCCGTGGCCGGCCATGAGATCTCCGATCACACCGGCGGCAGCCGTGGCAACAAGAACATCGCCGCGGCCGCAGGCGCGGTCGGCGGTGCGCTGGCGGGCAACCAGATCCAGAAGAACGTCACCAGCGATACCTACGACATCAGCGTGCGCATGGATGATGGCCGCACCATCGTGGTCAACCAGCGCGACCTCGGCGGCATCCGCGAAAACACCTATGTGCGCGTAGTCAACGGCAAGGTCATCCTGCGCTGACCTGCACCGGGCCGACGGCAAAGAAAAAGGCCCGCTTGCGCGGGCCTTTTTCATGTGACGGCTTGCAGCGCGATCAGGTCGGCTGCACGGCGTCGGCCTGCAGGCCCTTCTGGCCCTGCACGACGGTGAAGGTGACCTTCTGGCCTTCCTTCAGGCTCTTGAAGCCCTGGGTCTGGATGGCACGGAAGTGCACGAACACGTCTTCGCCGTTTTCACGGCTGATGAAGCCGAAGCCCTTTGCATCGTTGAACCACTTGACGGTACCGGTCTCGCGATCAGACATCTCACTAACTCCCTGGTGACTCTCTCTTGTTGTAGGAAACGCCTGGTGGGCGGCTGACAAGCAAGGGGGAAGCGAGGTGCATCGATGCAGCGGATCGGGAAGATCTTGCTTCATCAGGCCACGATCCACGGTGACCTTGCCAAGCTCAGCGACTGCAACTTAACCCGCCCAAAACGAAAAAGCAACTGGCAAAATCTTTCACTGTCAACCCCAAAACGGCCACCATACGGGACAGCATGGGACTCTCATTCATCTTATATCTGCTAGCGGTCATTTTTGTCCTTGTCGGCATCGCCGGAATCATCCTGCCGGCCCTGCCCGGCATCCCGCTGGTGTTCATCGGACTGCTGCTGGCAGCGTGGGCGGACAGCTTCGCCCACGTCGGTTGGCCGACCCTGGTTGTGCTGGGGGTACTGACCCTGCTCTCGTTGCTGGTGGACGTGCTGGCCACCGTGGTGGGGGCGCAACGGGTCGGTGCCAGCCGCAAGGCACTGTGGGGAACTTTCGTCGGCAGCATCGTCGGCCTGTTCTTCATGCCGATCGGCCTGTTCGCCGGCCCGTTGATCGGCGCCCTGCTGGGCGAGTACTGGCACACCCGCGAACTGGGGCGCTCGACCAAGGTGGGCCTGGCCACATGGCTTGGCATCCTGCTCGGCCTGGCGCTGAAGCTGGCGGTGGTGATCGCGATGCTGGGGCTGTTTGCGTTCGCCTGGTTCCTGTGACCAGCCTCTCCTTCACGCCACGCGCACGCGGTGGCCGTGCATAAACCGTGGGGGCTGGCCGTGATCCGGTGCAGCCGCCACACTGTGCGATTCCCGTATTCACCGAAGGGCCTGCTGCAATGACCCTGTCTCCGCTGCTTCCCCGCTTCGCGCCGCTGGCGCTGGCATTGGCCAGTGCGCCACTGGCCGCGCAGGAGTTCGCGCCCAGTGCCGAAGCCTCGCCGGCCGCGTGCGCGGCAATTACCACCGATGCTGCCCGCCTGGCCTGTTATGACCGCCAGTTCGGGCGTACCCCGCAGGCCACCGCCGAGGCCGACGCTGCGGCCGAGGCAGCCGCGCAGGCCCGTCGCGAAGAACGCCAGACCGCACGCGTCAGCCAGGGCGAAGAGAAACTGCGCGAGCGGGTCAGTGACCTGTTCCGTCCAGCGGCCCCTGACAGCGCACTGGCCAATGCCGGCCGTGGCTCGCTGCTGGACAGCCGCTGGGAGCTGGCCGAAGACTCCAAGCTCGGCCCGTTCCAGCTGCGCGCCTACAAGCCGGTGTACCTGTTGCCGGCGTTCTGGACCAGCGACCGCAACACCACGCCGCACTCGCCGAACCCGGCCAACACGGTCACCACGCCGCAGGTGCTGGACAGTGCCGAACTGAAGTTCCAGATCAGCTTCAAGACCAAGATCGCCGAGAACCTGTTCGGCGACAACGGCGACATCTGGGCCGGCTACACCCAGAGCTCGCGCTGGCAGGCCTACAACGGTGAGGATTCGCGCCCGTTCCGCGAAACCAACTACGAGCCGGAAGTGATGATGGTGTTCCGCAATGGCTACTCGATCGGTGGCTGGCGCGGGCGCATGACCGGCATCGCGCTGAACCACCAGTCCAATGGCCGCGCCGACCCGCTGTCGCGCAGTTGGAACCGGGTGATGCTCAACATCGGCCTGGACCGTGAGAACTGGGCGCTGGTGCTGCGCCCCTGGTACCGCATTCCCGAGACCCGCAGCGACGACAACAACCCGGACATCGAGGATTACATGGGCCGCGGTGATGCGACCCTGACCTGGAACCGCAACGGCCATGAGGTCTCGCTGATGGCGCGCCACTCGCTGCGCACCGGCAGCCGCTCGCACGGTGCCCTGCAGCTGGATTACGGCTTCCCGATCAGCAACCTGCTGCGCGGCCATGTACAGGTGTTCGACGGCTACGGCGAAAGCCTGATCGACTACAACCACAAGGCCACCTACGTGGGCGTGGGCGTGTCCCTGCTGGAGTGGTTCTGATGCACGTGACGATCTGGCACAACCCGGCCTGCAGCAACTCGCGCGGCGCATTGAAGCTGATACGTGATGCTGGCTTCGAGCCGGTGGTGGTCGACTACCTGGACAGCCCGCCGGACGTCGCGGTGCTGCGCCAGGTGCTGGCCGAATCCGGGCTGGACGCGCAGGCGCTGGTGCGCAGCAAGGAAGCGCAGTTCACCGAACTGGGCCTGGAAGATGCGGACGAGGCCACGCTGCTGGCGGCGATGGCCGAACACCCGCGGCTGATCAACCGTCCCGTGGTGCGCACCTCCAAGGGCACACGCCTGTGCCGTCCACCGGAAACGGTCCTGGAGATCCTGTAACCCGCCGCGACGTAGCGGAGCCTGTTGGTAGAGTCGACTCTACCCAAACGGGGTCCTAGCCCTCCTCCCCGGCTGGCTTACAGCCAGTCGGTGATGCCTTCGCGGCGGTACACCTCGGCGAACGCCGGGCGCGCCTTCATCGACGCAGCGTGCGCCTTCAGTACCGGCCAGGTGTCGCTGGGTTTGGGCATGTTGCGCGACCAGCGCATCAGCATCACCAGCATGTAATCGACCACGCAGGGCGTGGCGCCCAGCAGGTACGGACCATGAGACTGCAGGTGCGTGGCGACATGCTGCCAGGCCGCTTCAAGGCGCTGACGTGCCATCTCGCGGCTGGCCTCGACGTTCGCCTCGCCCGCCACCTCGTTCGGATAGAACCAGGCACGGTAGGCCGGCTGCAGCGTATTGGCGCACCAGAACATCCAACGATAGGCATCGGCGCGCTGCGGTGTACCTACCGCGGGCAGCAGGCCGGCGTCCGGATGGCGATCGGCCAGGTACAGCGCGATGGCCGCCGCTTCAGTCAGTACCAGGCCATCGATCAGCAGTGTCGGCACCACACCGGCCGGATTGAGCGCCAGGTACTGCGCCGACTTGTGCTCGCGCGTATCGAAATCCAGCAGCACCAGTTCATGCTCGATGCCCAGCTCGATCAGCAGCCAGTGCACGACCAGGGCGGCGGTACTGGCCGAACCATACAGCGTGGTGCTCATGCGGAAGATCCTGTGCAGGTGGATCCGCCGATTATGCGCCCACGCGCGCGATTGTTGCTCAGCCGCAGCTGCTCATGCAGGAATCCCGGCGTTCGCCACAGGACATCATCGGTGCGCGCATCGTGCAGTCGTGCGCCTTCAGTTCGCAGGCACGGCGCAGGTCCGGGTTGTCCACGTCCTTGCAGCGCTTGTCCGGCGCCGGCACCACCTGCTGCTCGCAATTGCTCTGGCGGCTGCCGAGGGAGTCATTCTGCGCCATGCAGCTGCGATAGCCGGCCTGGCACTGCACGCGGCATTGCGCTGATGCGGGGAAATCCGCGCCTTCGTACGACGCAGGGGTGCTGCAGCCGGCCAGGGCCAGCAGCACGCCTACCACGATGAATCGATGCAGGGCCATGGACACGTCCTGTGCGAGCGTGCGCTGACCGTAGCAGAGCAACCGCTACACGAGCGTTAATCCTTCGGCCCACACAACAACGGCGCCACACGGGCGCCGTTGCCTGGTCCGCGGCGGATGGCTTACTCCACCACCACCGGAATCTTGCCGATGCGGGCCTGCCATTCGCGCGGGCCGGTCTTGTGCACCGACTCGCCGGTGGAATCAACCGCCACGGTCACCGGCATGTCCTGCACGGTGAACTCGTAGATCGCTTCCATGCCCAGGTCGGCGAAACCGACCACCTTGGCCGCCTTGATCGCCTTGGACACCAGGTAGGCCGAACCACCGACGGCCATCAGGTAGGCCGACTTGTTGTCACGGATCGCCTCGATGGCCGCCGGGCCACGCTCGGCCTTGCCGACCATGCCCAGCAGGCCGGTCTGCTCCAGCACCTGGCGGGTGAACTTGTCCATGCGGGTGGCGGTGGTCGGACCGGCCGGGCCCACCACTTCATCGCGCACCGGATCGACCGGGCCGACGTAGTAGATGAAGCGACCCTTCAGGTCGACCGGCAGTTCCTCGCCCTTGTTGAGCATGTCGACCATGCGCTTGTGCGCGGCGTCGCGGCCGGTCAGCAGCTTGCCGTTGAGCAGCAGGGTCTGGCCGGGCTTCCAGCTGGCCACGTCTTCCGGGGTGATCGTGTCCAGGTCCACGCGGGTACCCTTGGACGCGTCGTAGGTCAGCTTCGGCCAGTCTTCCAGCGACGGCGGGTCCAGCATCACCGGGCCGCTGCCATCCAGCGTGAAATGCGCATGGCGGGTCGCAGCGCAGTTCGGAATCATCGCCACCGGCAGGTTGGCCGCATGGGTCGGGTAATCGTTGATCTTGATGTCGAGCACGGTGGTCAGGCCGCCCAGGCCCTGTGCGCCGATGCCCAGCGCGTTGACCTTCTCGTACAGCTCCAGGCGCAGCTCTTCGATGCGGTTGGAGGCACCACGGGCCTGCAGCTCAGTGATGTCGATCGGCTCCATCAGCGCTTCCTTGGCCAGCAGCATCGCCTTCTCGGCGGTGCCACCGATGCCGATGCCAAGCATGCCCGGCGGGCACCAGCCGGCGCCCATGGTCGGCACGGTCTTCAACACCCAGTCGACGATCGAGTCGGACGGGTTGAGCATGGCGAACTTGGTCTTCGCTTCCGAGCCACCGCCCTTGGCGGCGACGATCACATCGACCGTGTTGCCCGGCACAACCTTGACGTTGACCACGCCCGGGGTGTTGTCCCTGGTGTTGATGCGCTTGCCGGCCGGATCGGCCAGCACCGAGGCGCGCAGCTTGTTGTCCGGGTGCATGTAGGCACGGCGCACGCCTTCATTGGCCATGTCTTCCACGCCCATGGTGGCGTCGTCCCAGCGCACGTCCATGCCGATTTCCAGGAACACGGTGACGATGCCGGTGTCCTGGCAGATCGGACGGTGGCCTTCGGCGCACATCCGCGAATTGATCAGGATCTGGGCCATCGCTTCCTTCGCGGCCGGCGACTCCTCGCGCTCGTAGGCGGCGGCGAGGTTCTTGATGTAGTCGACCGGGTGGTAGTACGAGATGTACTGCAGCGCGTCGGCGATGGACTGGATGAGGTCTTCCTGCTTGATCGATGTCACGGCTTGCTCGCTTGCTCAAGGCTGGCGGGGGTAATCCGCCCATTTTACCCCCTCCCCCGGCCGCAGGTAGAGTCAGGGGTCAGATCCCTTTCCCAGGGACAGGGATCTGACCCCACCTCCCCTGTCACGCCACGCGCCGCTGCGGCGTCCTTGCCCACATGAACGCCGAAACCGCTTTCCAGACCCACCGCCCGCGCCTGATGGCGCTGGCCTACCGCCTGCTCGGCAGCCGCGCCGATGCCGAAGACGTGGTCCAGGATGCCTGGCTGCGCTGGTCCGGCGCCGATCCGGCCGGGGTCCGCGATGCCGAGGCCTGGCTGGTCACCACCACCACACGACTCGGCCTGGACCGCCTTCGTGCCGCCAAGCGTGAGCGCGCGCACTACGTCGGCCCGTGGCTGGCCGAGCCGCTGGCAGTCACGCTGGAGCCCGATCCTGCGCCCGGCCCGGCCCAGCTGCACGCGCTGGCCGACGATGTCTCGGTCGCCTTCCTGACCCTGCTTGAGCAGCTGGGCCCTGAAGAGCGCGCCGCTTTCCTGCTGAAGGAAGCCTTCGACCACGACTATCGCGAGATCGCCGACCTGATCGGCCACAGCGAGGCCAACTGCCGGCAGCTGGTGCACCGCGCGAAACAGCGCCTGCAGTCCGGGCGGCCCCGCTTCAACGCCGACGCCAGCCAGCACCGGCAGTTGCTGGCGCGCTTCATGGATGCTTCGCAACGTGGTGACAGCGAGGCGATCCAGGCCCTGCTGCACACCAACGCGTTGCTGGTGTCCGACGGCGGCGGCGTGGTCACCGCGGCGGTGCGTCCACTGCTGGGCGCCGAGCGCATCGGCCGCCTGTTCTGGGCGATCGCACGTCGTGGCGCGGTGCATCCAGCGCAGCTGGGCTACGTCAACGGCGAGCCGGCGATCCTGCGCTTCCACGGCGAGCACTTGCACTCGGTCACCACCATCGAGGTGGTCGATGGCCGTATTGCCAATGTGTACAGCGTGCTGAATCCGGAAAAGCTGCCGGATGTTGTCACGCGCGGCGACGGTACGGCGTCCTGGTAGTGAAAGGCGGCCACTGTGGCCGCCGTGGAGCCGAAAATGTCCGACCACGCCTCTCCCCGCGTTCCGTACACCCGCCTGGCCGCCGAGGCCTTCAAGGGCCTGCTGGCCACCAGCAAGGCGGTGCATGACAGCTCGATCGACCCGACCCTGATGGAACTGCTGTTCCTGCGCGTGTCGCAGCTCAATGGCTGTGGCTACTGCATGGACATGCACGGCACCGCGCTGCGCAAGGGCGGCATCGAGCCGCGCAAGCTGGACACGCTGCCGGCCTGGCATGAAAGCCGCTTCTTCGATGCACGCGAGCGCGCGGCGCTGGGCTGGGCCGAGGCGCTGACCCGGCTGACCGACGGCGCGCCCTCGCAGGCGGCGTTCGATGCACTGGCGCCGCACTTCGATGAGAAGGGCATCAGCGACCTGAGCATGGGCATCGCCGTGATCAATGCCTGGAACCGGCTGGGTGCAGGGCTGCTGCCGCCGCTGCCGTAAGAGGGTTTTGTTGGCCAGGCTGCCGCCCGGCACCCGCAGAGGCAACAGCCGAAACAACAGCAACGTCAGAAGCTGGTTTCCTGAGGGATGGCGAGGTGGATCCGGTTACGGGAGACGCCGTAAACCCGTCCTTGGGGGCTTGGCAGCCGCATCCATGCGGCTGCCCCCCCCCCGCAACCGGACCCACCCCGCCCTCGACAGACTTCTACTGCTGTTGGTGGGTGTCGACCTTGGTCGACACGGTAGATCCACGCCATGCGTGGATGCAGCAGGGTCAGATCCCTTTGCAGGGCAAAGGGATCTGACCCCGGGCCGCACGCCTGCACTGACCCCCTCTGCACGGCCGGGGCGCGCACAATAAACGGATGCCTGCTGCCTCCGAAAAGAAACCCAGCCTGCGCCAGCGCTTCAGGGCGATGCGCAACCTGCCTCCGTTCCTGCGCATGGTCTGGAAGACCAGCCCCGCGCTTACCCTGGCCAGCCTTGGGCTGCGCCTGATCCGTGCACTGCTGCCGGTGGCGATGCTCTACGTCGGCAAGCTGATCATCGACAGCGCGCTGCACCTGAGCCAGCACGATGCCGGCTTCCCGCCACTGGGCGAAGCGTTGTCCAGCGGCCTGCTCAACCCGCTGCTGGGCCTGCTGGCGCTGGAGTTCGGCCTGGCCATCGCCTCGGACCTGCTGGGCCGCCTGGTCAGCTACGCCGATGCCCTGCTCTCGGAGTTGTTCGCCAACGTCACCAGCATCCGGCTGATGGAACACGCTGCGACACTGGATCTGGAGGACTTCGAGGACCCGGACCTGCAGGACAAGCTGGACCGTGCGCGGCGCCAGACCATGGGCCGTATGAACCTGATGAGCCAGCTGTTCGGCCAGGTGCAGGATGCGATCACCGTGGCCAGCCTCGCCGTCGGTCTGCTGGTCTACGCGCCGTGGCTGATCCTGCTGCTGGCGCTGGCACTGGTGCCGGCCTTCATCGGCGAATCGCACTTCAACGCGGCCGGCTACAGCCTCAACTTCCAGTGGACGCCCGAGCGCCGCCAGCTCGACTACCTGCGCCAGTTGGGTGCCAGCGTGGAAACGGCCAAGGAAGTGAAGATCTACAACCTGCACCGCTTCCTGGTGGAGCGCTACCGGCGGCTGTCGGTGGCGTTGTTCCAGGCCAACCGTGCACTGGCCCGGCGCCGCGCGTTCTGGGGCACGCTGCTGGCCGCGCTGGGCACGCTGGGCTACTACACCGCCTATGCCTACATCGCCTGGCGCACGGTGCGTGGCGATTTCTCGATCGGCGACCTGACCTTCCTCGCCGGCAGCTTCCTGCGCCTGCGCCAGTTGCTGGAGGGCCTGTTGATCGGGTTCTCGCAGGTGGCCAGCCAGGCGCTGTACCTGGACGACCTGTTCTCGTTCTTCCAGATCCAGCCGGAAATCCACTCGCGCGAAGGCGCGGTGCGCGTACCGCAGCCGATCCGCCAGGGCTTCGTGTTCGAGAACGTCGGCTTCCGTTACCCCGATGCTGAGCAATGGGCGGTGCGCCACCTCGATTTCCAGCTGCAGGCCGGCGAGGTGCTGGCCCTGGTCGGCGAGAACGGCGCCGGCAAGACCACGCTGGTGAAGCTGCTGGCGAGGCTGTACGAGCCGGACGAAGGCCGCATCCTGCTCGATGGCCGCGACCTGCGCGACTACGACCTGGACGACCTGCGCGCCAACCTCGGGGTGATCTTCCAGGACTTCGTGCGCTACAACCTCAGCGCCGGCGAGAACATCGGCGTCGGCCAGGTCGAGGCGATGGATGACCAGGCGCGCATCGCCGATGCCGCGCGGCGAGGCATGGCCGAGGAAGTGATTGACGACCTGCCCGGCGGCTACAACCAGCTGATCGGCCGCCGCTTCAAGCAGGGCGTGGACCTGTCCGGTGGCCAGTGGCAGAAGATCGCCATTGCCCGCGCGTGGATGCGCAATGCGCAGGTGATGATCCTGGATGAGCCAACCGCAGCGCTGGATGCGCGCAGTGAGTTCGAAGTGTTCCAGCGGTTCAGGGAGCTGGCGGATAATCGTACGGCAGTGCTGATTTCCCACCGTTTCTCTTCGGTACGCATGGCCGATCGCATCCTGGTGCTGGCCGATGGCCGCATCGAGGCCAGCGGCACCCATGAGCAGCTGATGGCCCAGGGAGGACGGTACGCCGAGCTGTTCGAGCTGCAGGCAGCGGGTTACCGCTGAGAACGCCTCTCGTTCCGCCTAATGAGAACCTGTCTCATTTGAGATAGAATCACCCCCGACGACTTTCGATAGATACGCCCATGTCCTCCGCTTTCGGCGCCGAAACGGTGCTTGAGGTCCGCCACTGGACCGACGCCTACTTCAGCTTCACCCTCACCCGCGACAGCGGCTTCCGCTTCGAGAACGGCCAGTTCGTGATGATCGGCCTGGAAACCGAGGCGCGGCCGCTGCTGCGCGCCTATTCCATTGCCAGCGCCAACTGGGAAGAGCATCTGGAGTTCTTCAGCATCAAGGTGCAGGACGGCCCGCTGACCTCGCGGCTGCAGCACATCAAGCCGGGCGACAAGGTGCTGGTTGGCAAGAAACCCACCGGCACCCTGCTGATCAGCGACCTGCACCCGGGCAAGAACCTGTACCTGCTGGGCACCGGTACCGGCATGGCGCCGTGGCTGTCGGTGATCAAGGACCCGGAAACCTACGAGCGTTTCGAGAAGGTGATCCTCTGCCACGGCGTGCGCTACGAAAAGGACCTGGCCTACCGCGATTATTTCGAGAAGGAGCTGCGTGAGCACGAGTTCCTCGGCGAGATGATCGGCGACAAGCTGCTGTACTACCCGGCCGTCACCCGCGAGCCGTTCGCCAACCAGGGCCGCCTGACCTCGCTGATGGAAAGCGGTGAAATGCAGCGCACCCTCGGCCTGCCGGAACTGAGCCCGGAAAACGACCGCGCGATGATCTGCGGCAGCCCGCAGATGCTGGCCGACCTGCGCAGCGTGCTTGATGCGCGCGGCTTCCAGGTCTCGCCGCGCATCGGCCAGCCGGGCCACTACGTGTTCGAGCGCGCGTTCGTCGAGAAGTAACGCGTTGCATCCGTAGAGCCGAGCCCACGCTCGGCTTGAATGGCGCCGGGCCTGCGCCCGGCCCACCCGGGCGTGGCCATCGCGGGGCCGAAGGGATTCGCCTGCTTCCCGCAATTGCGTATGCTCCGAGCTCGGCGGGCAGTGAGCCCGCCCCTACCTGGAACAGCGATGATCAGGACGCTTCGTCGTGTATTGGTATTGGCCGCCGCACTGCTGGCGGCAAGTGGTGTCGCCACCGCCGCGCCCGTCGACCCGGCTTCGCGCCCGCGCCCGAACGAGGTACCACCGCAGATCCTGGGCAAGGATCGCGACGGCAACCTGGTCGATCTCGGCACCCAGCGAGGCAAAGTGGTCATCGTGACATTCTGGGCGTCCTGGTGTGGCCCGTGCCGCAAGGAACTGCCCATGCTGGGCAACCTGCAGCGAGTGGTCGGGCGCGACGCCCTGCAGGTGTATGCGGTCAACTTCAAGGAACCGCGTCGCGACTTCATCAGCGTGATACGCAACCGAAATGCGCCGGTGCTGGACTACATTCACGACGCCAAGGGCGAGGTCAGCGACCAGTACGGCATCCAGACCATCCCGCACATGTTCATCATCGGACAGGACGGCCGGATTGCCCATATCCACCGCGGCTACTCCGAAGAAAGCCTGCCCAAGGTGATTGACGCCATCCTGGCCCAGCTCCCTGAAGAGGTGCGCAACCGTCCGCCGCAGGGATGATCCGCCCTCCGGCAGGAGAACGCGCCCGCGTGCTCAGGGCTGCAATGCCTTCTCGACATCCCCGCGCAGGCTTTCCGGCTTGTCGGTAGGTGCATAGCGCCCCAGCACCTGCCCCTGACGTCCGATCAGGAACTTGCTGAAGTTCCATTTGATCGCGCTCAGGCCCAGCAGCCCGGTCTTCTCGGCCTTCAGCCACTTCCACAGCGGATGCGCGCCGTCGCCGTTGACCTGGATCTTCTCCGAGAGCGGGAAGTCCACTGCATAGGTCAGCGAGCAGAAACTCCGGATCTCCTCGGCATTGCCTGGTTCCTGGTGACCGAACTGGTCACAGGGGAAGCCGATCACCACCAGGCCCCTCGGGCCGTACTCGCGCCACAGCGCCTCCAGCCCCTCGTACTGCGGGGTGAAACCACACTTGCTGGCCACATTGACCAACAGCAGCGCCTTGCCGCGGTACCGCTCCAAGGCCTGCGGCTGGCCGTCGAGGTCGTTGAAGCTGAAATCGTAGGCGGTGGTCATGCTGGCGGGCCTTGGGCGGTGGGGGGGGGGCGGCCCATGGTAGCGGGCCAGCCTCCGGTGCAGTGGCTCCACGGCATCGCGGCGGCGTGAACATGCCTTTTGACACAAGTGGGCACACGGCTGGCCGGGTTACCCTCGGGCCCTTGTTTGCCTTACCGGAGTTCCTACCTTGACCACTCGCCTTGCCCTTGCCGTGGCCATGTCCCTCGGCCTTGCCCTGCCCGCCTTCTCGGCCGGCGCCGCCACCCCGGCCGCCAGCACCGCCGCCCAGCAGGCCAACCCGTTCTTTGCCGAAAGCCCGCTGCCGCTGCACTTCCCGCAGTTCGACAAGATCAAGGACAGCGACTTCGCCCCGGCCTTCGACGCCGGCATGGCGCAGCAGCTGAAGGAAGTGGAGGCCATCGCCAACAACAAGGCCAAGCCGACCTTCGACAACACCATCATCGCCCTGGAAAAGAGCGGTGACATCCTCGACCGCGCGACCACCGTGTTCTTCAGCCTGGTGGGCGCCGATACCAACGACACCCGCAAGAAGCTGCAGGCCGACTACTCGGCGAAGTTCGCCGCGCACAGCGATGCGATCGCGCTGAACGGCAAGCTGTTCGCCCGCATCCAGGCGCTGTACGACACCCGCAGCCAGCTGGGCCTGGACGCCGAAGGCGTGCGCCTGGTCGAGAAGTACTACGACAACTACGTGCGCGCAGGCGCCAAGCTGTCCGAGGCCGACAAGGCCAAGCTGAAGGAGATGAACGCCGAGCTGGCCAATCTGGGTACCAGGTTCAGCCAGAACGTGCAGTCGGAAGTGAACGCTTCGGCGATCACCGTCGACGACGTCAAGGAACTGGACGGCCTGTCCAAGGAACAGATCGCCGCCGCCGCCGAAGCCGCCAAGGCCCGCGGCCAGGACGGCAAGTACGTGATCACCCTGCTCAACACCACCGGCCAGCCGCCGCTGACCAACCTGGCCAACCGCGCCCTGCGCCAGAAGATCTACGAAGCGTCGGTCAGCCGCGGCAGCCGCGGCGGTGAGTTCGACAACACCGCGCTGGTCTCGCGCATCATGCAGCTGCGTGCCGACAAGGCCAAGCTGATGGGCTTCCCGAACTTCGCCGCCTACAACCTGACCAACCAGACCGCCAAGACGCCCGAAGCGGTCAACGCGATGCTGGGCAAGCTGGCTCCGGCCGCCGTGGCCAACGCCAAGCGCGAAGCCGCCGACCTGCAGGCGATGATCGACAAGGAACAGAAGGCCGCGCGCAAGCCGACCTTCCAGCTGGAACCGTGGGACTGGGCCTTCTACAGCGAGAAGGTGCGCCAGGCCAAGTACAACTTCGACGAGTCGCAGCTGAAGCCGTACTTCGAAATGAAGAACGTGCTTGAGAACGGCGTGTTCTACGCCGCTGGCCAGGAATTCGGCCTGACCTTCAAGCAGCGCACCGACCTGCCGGTCTACCACGATGACGTCACTGTCTACGACGTGTTCGACGCCGACGGCAGCCAGCTGGCGATCTTCATCTTCGACCCGTATGCGCGTGCCTCCAAGCGCGGTGGCGCGTGGATGAACTCCTACGTCTCGCAGTCCAAGCTGACCGGCTTCAAGCCGGTGGTCGCCAACCACCTGAACATCCCGAAGCCGCCGGCCGGCCAGCCGACCCTGCTGACCTGGGACGAGGTGAACACCACCTTCCACGAGTTCGGCCACGCCCTGCACGGCATGTTCTCCAACGTGAAGTACCCGTACTTCTCGGGCACCTCGGTGCCGCGTGACTTCGTCGAGTTCCCCTCGCAGGTCAACGAGATGTGGTCGGACAACCCGGTCATCCTGAAGAACTACGCCAAGCACTACCAGAATGGTTCGGCGATGCCGCAGGCACTGCTGGACAAGGTGCTGGCTGCCGCCAAGTTCAACCAGGGCTTCGCCACCACCGAGTACCTGGGTGCAGCCATGCTTGATCAGCGCTGGCACCAGATCGGCGCCGACCAGGTGCCGGCCGCCAAGGACGTGATGGCCTTCGAGCGCGCCGCGCTGGAGAAGGACGGCATCTACTACGCGCCGGTTCCGCCGCGCTACAAGACCCCGTACTTCAGCCACATCATGGGCGGCTATTCGGCCGGCTACTACGCCTACATCTGGTCGGAAGTGCTCGACGCGAACACCCAGAAGTGGTTCAAGGACAACGGCGGCCTGAGCCGCAAGAACGGCGACCACTTCCGCGCCACCCTGCTGTCCAAGGGCGGCAGCGTGGATGCGATGCAGCTGTTCCGCGATTTCGCCGGCCACGAGCCGCAGATCGAGCCGCTGCTGGAAAAGCGTGGCCTGACCGGCGCCGGCAACTGATCGCTGGTGCGGTAGCCTGAAACGAAAACCGCCCGGGAAACCGGGCGGTTTTTTTGTTGGGTCATCCACGCATGGCGTGGATCTACCCTCATTACGCAGACCCGGTAGATCCACGCCATGCGTGGATGCTCTTCCAGATCAACGCGGCGCCACGTACCCGCCCGGCACGCCTTCCGGCGACAGCACCAGCTGCCACAGCTGCGCGTGCCGGCAACGGAAGGTGGCCATCGATCCGGCCAGGTAGAAGCGCCACATGCGGCGGAAATGCTCGTCGTAACGGGCATCCAGCCGCGGCCACGCGGCTTCCACGTTGCGTCGCCAGGCCTGCAGGGTCAGGTCGTAGTCGGTGCCGAAGTTGTGCCAGTCCTCCAGCACGAAGCGCCCTTCGAACGCCTTGCTGATCTGCACCGCCGACGGCAGCATTGAATTGGGGAAGATGTAGCGCGCGATCCACGGATCGGTGCGATGCCGCGAGATGTTGGTACCGATGGTGTGCAGCAGCAGCAACCCGCGCGACGACAGGCAGCGCCGGGCCACCTCGAAGAAGCTGGCGTAGTTCTTGTCGCCGACATGCTCGAACATGCCGATCGAAAAAATCGCATCGAACGGTTCGTCCAGCTCGCGGTAGTCCTGCAGGCGGATCTCGATCGGCAGGCCCGCGCACAGGTTCCGCGCGAACTCAGCCTGCTCCTGCGAAATCGTCACGCCGACGCCGCTGACACCGTAGCGCTCAGCGGCGAACTTCAGGGCTTCGCCCCAACCGCAGCCAATGTCCAGCACGCGCTGCCCCGGGCGCAGGCCCAGCTTGCGGCAGACCAGGTCGAGCTTGGCTTCCTGTGCGGCGTCGAGATCACCGGCATTGCGCCAGTAGCCGCAGCTGTAGACCAGCCGCTGGCCGAGCATGGCCTGGTAGAGATCGTTGCCGAGGTCATAGTGGCGGCGGCCGACTTCGTAGCTGCCCTGCCCGGCCTGCAGGTTGAACAGCCGCGCCTTCAGCGCATCGGCCACTTCGCGCCAACCGTGCACCCGTTCGTCCAGGTGCGCCTGCATCAGGTGGACAAGGAATTCATCGAGGACGTTGGCATCCCACCAACCCTCCATGTAGCTCTCGCCGAGACCCAGCGAGCCGTGGCCCATGACCCGCGCGAAGAAGCGCGGGTCATGCACCTGGATGTCCTGTGGCTGGGTACCGCCGATGCGGACCCCGGCTTCCTGCAGCAGGCCGGCGACCCGCTCCTGCAACCCTGTATCCACGCCACCTCCTCGACTGCGGTCAACCGCGTGCGAACAGCTCCACGTAGTCCTTGGCCACGTGCGGCAACAGCACCGCCGCCGGTACATCGGCAGTCTGGGTGCCGTCCGAGTATGGACCCACCTGGTACGGCGGGAACACAAAGCGCAGCGCGGTGATCTGCCCCTTGTCGTCGGTCAGCGGCTGGAACTGGCTGAAATTGTCGGCCTGCGGGCCGGTACCGTCGGCGATCATGCGCGATGCGTTGCGCAGCGATTCCTGCAGCTGGGCCGGGTCCATGTCCTCGCCGCTGAGGCGGGTGGCCACGCGTTCGCGCAGCTGGTCGGCGACGAAATCGCTGATCGCCTTCCAGCCCTTGGCATCGGCCACCAGCTTCTCGGCGCTGAGCATCTGCTGGTGCTGCGGCAGCCATACGAAGCGGGCCACCAGCGGCTCGCCGTGGGCGCCACCGGTGTAGCGGCTGCCATCGGCACTGACCACCACCAGCTGCGGGGTTTCCAACAGCTTCTCGAAACTCAGCGACAGCTCGTACGGCATGGTCGGCTTGTCGTTGCCAAGCCCGTCCAGCGCCTGCTGCAGGTCACTGCGCGCGCTGGTGGCATAGTCCTGCAGCGCGCGCGCCAGGCCCGGGTAGCGGTCGATGCCGGCCGGGTAGCTGATGCCCACCACTTCGCGCTCGTTGTTCTCGATCACGTCGCGCAGGTCCAGCGGCGCGTCCGGGGCCGGCGTTTCACCCGCAGCGGTGGCCTCGGCGGCGGGGGCCGCATCGGTCGCCGGTGCCGGCTCGCTCTCACGCTGGCAACCGGCCAGCAACAGCACGCCCACCACGCCGGCCAGCACGCTGCCGCGCAATGGCCGGTTGTTTCCAATCTTCATCGGGATCCCCTGTTCATGTTTGTACATCATCGCCTGCCATGGCTGAAGCGTGGCCCGCTGGCATTCAGCCAACGAGCAGGTCGTGATACTCCTCGTGCCGCTGCAGGAAGGCTTCGGCATACGAACATGCCGGCACCACCTTGTACTTCTGCTCGCGGGCAAAGCGCAGCGCCACGCGGGTCAGCTCACCGGCGATGCCACGGCCGGCAATCGGCTCTGGCACTTCGGTGTGGGTGATGACCATGCGCTTGCGTTTGATCTGGTAATCGAGCACCGCCAGCTGTCCGCGCACACGGGCGGTGAAGCGATGGTTGGCCAGGTCGTGTTCGACCTCGTAGGCCAGACCGGGGGGCGTGACCGAAGCCATGGAACTGTCTCCTGCGGCGACTGCGTGGATGGTGCGCAGCCGGGCGCCATGATCGCGTGAAGCCTGAACAGGGGCAAGTCCAATCCATTCACGTCAGATTTCGACCCTCAAGCTGGAGGGAGGACGGCCGCTATCGCCTGTGGAGGGGTACGGCCAGGCTGGCACGGCCCTTGCGACCGTTGACCATGCGCATCACCGCGGAGGCCCCGATGCACCCCAGCGATTCCCATTCCGATACCGACCGCGCCCTGCTGGAGGGCCTGCTGCAACTGGCGGTGGAAGGGCAGACCGAAGACCAGGATTTCCAGCGTATCGGTGAAGAAGTATTCGCCCGTCTGCTGGACACCTACGGCCAGCAGACCCGCGCCTGACCAGGAGCGGGGGCCCTGCCCCGGGGTCGGATCCAGCGGATCCGACCCCTGCCGCTCAACCGCCGCCGAGGCGGAAGGTCGGGTTGGAGAGTTCGCGCAGGAAGTGGGTGAAGATGCTCGGCTGCATGGCCAGCATGAAGATCACGCCGAACGCTGCACCGGCCAGGTGCGCGCTGTGGTTGATGCGATCACCACCGCGCTTGTCCATCCAGATGCTGTAGCCCACGTAGAACGCGGCATAGACAATCGCCGGTGCCGGGATGAAGAACACCAGGATGATCGACCACGGCTTGATCAGGATGAAGGCGAACAGCACCGCCGACACCGCTCCGGACGCGCCGAGGCTGAGGTAATTCGGGTTCTTCTGGTTCTTCAGGTAGCTGGGCAGGATCGAGACCAGCAGCGCTCCGATGTAGAACGCCGGGTAGGTCAGGTAGCTGCCGGTCAGCTGCACCATCACGCTCTCGATGAATCCCCCGAAGAAGAACAGGGTGATCATGTTGAAGATCAGGTGCGACCAGTCGGCGTGGATGAAGCCATAGGTCACCAGCCGGTCGTACTGGCGGTGACGGTCGATGGCCGGCGGCCACAGGATCAGCCGGTCGGCCAGCTTGCGGTTGTTGAACGCCATCCACGACAGGATGGCGGTGACGGCGATCAACAGCAGATTGACGGGGGTCATGTCAGGCTCAGGCGCTACGGTAGTTGTCGACCATACGATAGCGTTTCGCGTACCAACCGAAGGCCAACGCCGCGACGAAGGCGAAACCGGCGAAGAAGAACATCAGGAATGCCGCCTCGCTCAGGCCCGTACTGGCAATCTTGTGGGTCACCGTGTCATTGCGCACGGCGGCATTGGACAGCAGCACCCACAGGTTGCCGATGGTGGTGGTCAGGTTCCAGAAACTCATCACCACGCCCTTCATCGCCTGCGGCGCCTGGCTGTAGGCGAATTCCAGGCCGGTGGCCGAGACCAGCACCTCACCGAAGGTCAGCAGCGCGTACGGTAGCATCTGCCAGAAGATCGACATGGCGTTGCCACCGTCCATCACCACCTGGATACCGCCGACCACGATCCAGGCCAGGCCGCTGAAGGCGATACCGGCGGTCATGCGGCGCAGCGCGGTCGGCTCGAAGCCGAAGCGGCGCAGGGCCGGGTACAGCACCAGGTTGTTGAACGGGATCAGGATCATCACCAGCAGCGGGTTCAGCGCCTGCATCTGCGAGGCGGTGAACCAGCTCGGCATCTGCATCTGCTGGCCCTGCAGGACCCAGGTCGAGGCCTTCTGGTCGAACAGCGAGAAGAACGGCGTGGTCAGGGCAAAGATCACCAGCACGCGCAGCACCGAGCGCACGCCCTCAACCGCTTCGGCCGGATGCTGGCCACGGGCGCGATCCAGCTGCAGCCAGGTGCCACCACCGATACCGGCCAGGATAGATACCAGCGCCAGGCACAGGCAGATGACGATGCCCAGCGAGCCCACCAGGCCGAACGAAGCCACTGCCAGCACCAGGCCGAGCACCGCGATCACCAGGCCCGGACGGCCCTGGCCCGCCACGCGCGCGGTCAGCGCGGTGCGCACCACGTTGGCGAACGAATGCGGATCCTTCGGCGGCAACGGCACCAGCACGTAGCGCTTGCGGCCCAGCCAGAACACGAAGGTGGCGATGAACATCAGGATGCCCGGGATACCGAACGCCCACTGCGGGCCCCAGTTCTTCAGCACCAGCGGGATCAGCAGCGAGGCGAACAGCGAGCCGAAGTTGATGATCCAGTAGAAGGCGTCGAACACGATCTTGGCCAGGTGCTTGTTGCTCTGGTCGAACTGGTCACCCATGAACGAGGCCACCAGCGGCTTGATGCCACCGGCGCCGAGCGCGATCAGGCCCAGGCCGAGGAAGAAGCCCTCGCGGCTGTTCTCGAACAGGGCAAGGCACAGGTGGCCGGCGCAGTAGACCAGGCTGAACCAGAGGATGGTGTGGTACTTGCCGAAGAACCTGTCGGCCAGCCAGCCACCGAGCAGCGGGAAGAAGTACACGCCGATCATGAAGCTGTGCATGATGTCCTTGGCTTCACCGGCACGCCCTTCCGCAGTGATTTCCTGCAGCAGCAGCGAGGTGATCAGGAACTGCACCAGGATGTTGCGCATCCCGTAGAAACTGAACCGCTCGCAGGCCTCATTGCCGATGATGTACGGGATCTGGCGCGGCATCTTTCCCTGGCCGGCGATGGGGGCAACTGCGTCGTGGCTCATCCTGTAAGGCAATCCTGCAAAGCGAAAGGCGCAAGGTTACCGGAACAGCGGCTTGCGAAGCACGCTGCAGGGCTGCATGACAACGGTGCCAATCCATGGCAGGCAGCGACACTACGTGCCGGAAGTCACGGCACCTGCACGACAAAAGCGTAAACTTATCGTTATGCGCCCCCTCGCCCACGCCCGTCTGCTGCTCAGCTGCCTCGCAATGGTGCTGGCGTTGCCGGCCCAGGCTCGGACGCAGGTGCCGGCCAGCGCAAACGGTGACGCCGAGCCGCACCAGCTAACCGTGGCCGCCCTGGAACTGCCCAGTCGCGATGACGCGCAGTGGAAGCTGCGTCGCGAACAGGTGGCAAAGCTGCTCACCGAGCTGCAGCCTGACGTGATCTCGGTGCAGCAGGTGCTGCAGCAGCAGGGCCGCAATCCGGCCTGCTGGCTGGCCAGCCGGCTGCGCTACAGCTGCGACTTCGTTACCGCCGACCCGCCCAGCCAGCCGCTGCGGCATGGCAATGCCATGCTGACCCGGCTGCCGGTCAGCGAGGACGGAGTCACCCTGCTGCACCCACCCGGCACCTTCAGTGCGGCCGGCATGATGCGGCTGAAGCTGGGCGAGGCGCTGGTCAACATCTATGTGGCGCGGCTGCGCCCGGACCCGGACGAGACCACCGCGCGCCAGCACCAGACCAGCGACCTGATGACCTGGATCGGCGCCACTGCCGAAGGCATGCCCAGCCTGATCGCCGGTGATTTCTCCGCCAACACCGTGGAGCTGGTACGCAGCACCCCCGGCTTCCAGCCGGCGCGGCGCAATCCCGGCGGCCGCGCCGAGGCCGCTGCGGCCAGCGGCGGCGGCGCCAGTGGTCACGGCCTGGACGTGCTGTTCCAGGTCAAGCACTTCGGCGGCATCCGCCAGCAGCCGATCCTGCTGCCCGCCGACGGCGATCTGCCCGGCCTGCGCCTGGGCGTGATGGCCACCCTGCGCCTGCAGGGTGATACGGCCACGACCGAATAGCCCCGCCTCCGGCCCCGGTGGGTGCCGGTTGTGGGTGCCGACGGTGGGTGCCGACCTTGGTCGGCACATCCCTGCCGCGCGCGCAGGTGCCTCCGTGCCGACCAAGGTCGGCACCCACCAGGTCCTACCCGACGTCCAGCATCCGGGAAACAAAAAAGGCCGGGGTCTCCCCCGGCCTTTTCAGTTCATCCAGTCACGTAGATCAGGCGATCGCTTCCTGGTAACGGCGCTCGACTTCGTTCCAGTCGATGACGTTGAAGAACGCGCCGATGTATTCCGGACGGCGGTTCTGGTACTTCAGGTAGTACGCGTGTTCCCACACGTCCAGGCCCAGGATCGGCGTGTTGCCTTCCATCAGCGGGCTGTCCTGGTTGCCGGTGCTCTCGACCACGACCTTCTTGTCCGGGGTCACGCTCAGCCATGCCCAGCCGCTGCCGAAACGGGTCAGCGCGGCCTTGGTGAAGGCGTCCTTGAACTTGTCGAAACCGCCCAGGTCCTTGTCGATGGCCTTGGCCACGTCACCCACCGGGTTGCCGCCCGCGTTCGGCGCCATCACGGTCCAGAACAGCGAGTGGTTGGCATGGCCGCCACCGTTGTTGCGCACCGGGCCCTGCAGGTTCTCCGGCAGCGACTTGAGCTTCTTCACCAGCTCTTCGACCGGCAGGTCAGCGTACTCGGTGCCTTCCAGCGCCGCGTTGACGTTGTTGATGTAGGTCTGGTGATGCTTGGTGTGATGGATTTCCATCGTCGCCGCATCGATATGCGGTTCCAGCGCGTCGTAGGCGTAGGACAGCTTGGGCAGGGTGTAGGCCATGATGCATCTCCTGATTGCGAGGGCACCCGACGGTGTCGGGCGTTGCGCGGTGAATGATGGGGACAGACCGCCAGATTACCAAGGGGGATGTAAAGGAAATTGCGTCCTGCCAGTGAGCACGACGGCAATTGTTACGCAGCGGTGACGCACCGCGCTCCTCATGCACCGTGCAGCGCAGGAGCGCTACAGTGCCTGCCACCACCCCTGCCCGCCCCTGCCCATGCGCAACCCCCGGCTGCTGATCACCGCCATCGCCCTGCTGCTGCTCGGCCTGGTCGTCAACCATTTCATGCAGCGCCCACCGGCGCCGCAGTTCGCACCGGACCTGCAGGGCACACCCGCCGCGCGTGCACCGGCCGCTGCCGGTGCAGACAATGACAGCGGCCTGCCCGCCTTCCTGCCCGCCGAAGCCCGGCAGACCATCGCCCTGATCCAGCGCGGCGGGCCGTTCCCGCACCGCCAGGACGGCAGCACCTTCGGCAACCGCGAACAACAGCTGCCGCAGCGCCCGCGCGGTTACTACCGCGAATACACCGTGGACACCCCCGGCGCACGCACCCGTGGCACGCGCCGCATCGTCACCGGCGGTGATCCGGCGGAGGCGTGGTACTACACCGACGACCACTACGAATCATTCCGCAGCTTCACCGTACCGGCCCAGGGAGCGCAGTGATGAGCCATGACGATTTCGGCCTCGGCCTGCATGACATCAACAACGCTGGCGTCTACGCCATCGACAGCGACGACATCAGCGCATTGGCCGCCGCGATGCGCGACGCCGGCCTGAAGGTGATCCGCATCGATCTGGAAGGGGTGGCCGACAAGCGCACCTTGCTCGCACGGCTGGCGGCGCAGCTGGATTTCCCGGCGGGCTTCGGCGGCAACTGGGATGCGCTGTCGGACAACCTGCGCGACCTGCAATGGCTGCCGGCCAACGGCTACGCGCTGTTCCTGGCCGACGTGGATGCACTGCGTGCCGCCACCCAGAAGGACTTCGACACCCTGCTGGACGTGATGGATGAAGCCAGCCGCGACTGGGTCGGCCGCGATGTGCCGTTCTGGGTGTTCCTGTCGCAGAGTGCGTGACGGTAGCGCCGGGCCGCGCCCGGCGAGTGCGCATCGCTGCGTGCACACCACCGCCGGGCATGGCCCGGCGCTACCTGCAACGAATCGGTAGATCCACGCCACGCGTGGATGAGAGTTGACCCGGCATCGCCGCTAGCGACTGCCGTTATCTTCCTGCAGCTCTTTCTTGAACGGGATGTCCGGCGGCGGCCGTGCCACGGCCGGCTGGTCCTGCATGTTCGGATTGGTGAGGCCACAGCCACCACCCGCCTGCAGTATCGAGATCACACAGGAGATCTTCGTACCGGTGCCCGGCAACGGAATCTCCATCGACTTGATGCCCTTGCGCACCCATTCGGCCAGCAGTGATTCCTGCGGCACCCAGTACTTGTCGAACGAAGTCGGCGTGTAATCGTACGGCGGCCGCTTCAACCAGGTACCGGACTGCGCGATGCGCTCCTTGCTCCAGCCATCGTTGGCGCCACCGGGGGCGCCACGCTCGGCGTGCCCGTCACCCTGCTGCCCCGGCACGCGCACGCTGCCATCGGCATTGAACAGGCCATTGCCCTTGCCGGCGGTACTGGCCTGGCTTGCGCCGCTGCTGGCGCCGTCGTGGTTGCGGCTCGACGCGCCCCAGTCGTCGCCCTTGGCAGGCGTGGCCCAGTTGCCCGGGTTGGGAGCCGGACGCGCGCCGGCCTGGGCCGGTGTCGTGCTGGAGGCGGACGACCGTGGCGTACTGCTGCTGGCCTGGCTTGCAGTGCCGGCCGCAGGCGCCGCCGTTGCCGCTGGCGCGCTGCCGCTGGACGTTGAAGGCGCCGCCGCGGGTGCCGACGCAACTTCGCGCTCGCGCACCTGCAGGTCACGGCCCGCCGGCGCACGCACGGTCGGCTCACGCCCGGCCACAGCAGCCATCCGTACCTGCGGATCGACCACGGCCTGCACTTCGCGCTCGCGCACCTGCACGTCGCGCTGCGGCACACGGACCTGTACATCGGCCGTGCGCAGCGGCTGCGATACCGCCGGTGCATCGACCGTGCTGACTTCGCGCTCCTGCACCGGAATGTCACGCAGCTGCGGTGCCCGCACCGCAATCTCCGGCGCACGCAGTGTGGCTGGGGTCGGCGGCGCCTGCACCGGCTGCACGCTGCGCTCGCGCACCGTCGGTGTGGTGTCGCGCGGCACGATGCTGACCTCGGTGCGCGGCACGCTGACCGGTGGCACCACGAAATCCGTACTGGCCTCGGCCACTTCGGTGGCCTGCACCGGTGACGGTGGCGGTGCCGCGACCGGCGCTGGCTCGGATTCGGCGGGCGGCGGTGGCACGCTGGCCGTTGCAGCCGGAGCGGGAGCGGACGCAGCTGCCGACGCGGACGCAGGACGCGGCTCAGGCGCCGTTGCGGCCCCTGCGTTCTGGCCAGCTGCAACCTGGCCCGGCGGTGCAGCCGCCGCCGCCTCGGCACCCGGCTGATCGCCGCCGCCCTCCTGGGTGGCGCGACCGACGAACTCCACCTGCACGCGCTCGCCCTCGGCGCCTTCTTCTTCCGGTGCCGTGGTGCGGATCACTGCCACCCATAGCAGCAGCATGAAGAACAGCAGGTGCAGCAGCGCACTGGCCAATGCCGAGATCCAGCGCATCCAGCGCTGGTCGCGCGGCGCAGCATCCCAGTCCTGCCAGAACAGACGGCGCAGTGCTTGCCAGGGTGACAACCGGGGCAATTGCCCGGGCGGCCCTGGCAGCGGTCGCGGCAGCAGCACCGCGATCAACTCGCTGGCATGCAGCGGCCGCGGCAACGGACCGAGCGAGCGCAGCCACAGCGCCCAGCCATACGGCAGGCGCGTGGTTTTCTCGAGGACGGCCCTGGGCTGCTGGCGGGCCAGCAGCAGGTCGATGAATTGCTCGGCCCGGGTCAGAGGCACGCGTCAGCGATCAGGCGGCGTTGCCGCGAGGGATATACGGCGCGTGGCCACTGTCGTGGTCGGTCGCGTCGCGCACGGCGGTCACGCCCGGCACGCGGCCCATCAGGGTCTTTTCAATGCCCTGCTTGAGGGTCACGTCGGCCATGCCGCAGCCCTGGCAGCCACCACCGAAGCGCAGCAGCACCACGCCTTCGGCCGAGACTTCCTGCACGGCCACCTTGCCGCCATGCGAGGCCAGCTGCGGATTGATTTCGTTTTCCACCACCCAGTGCACGCGCTCGACCAGCGAGGCGGCATCGCCGGGTGCTTCGCCCTTGATGCGCGGCGCCTTGATGGTCAGCTGCTGGGTACCGGCACTGCCGGCGACGATGTCGATCTCGGCGCCATCGAGCCAGCCAACGCTGCTGGCATCGACATACAGGGTGAAGCCATCGCAGTCCACCGCCCACTCGTCACCGAGCAGGTCGGCCGGCTCGGCGAACTCCAGCCGGGCGTCGGCGCGCGGAGTGCCAGGATCGACCGCGCTGAGGCGCACGCCCATGCCGGGCACGCCCTCGCGTTCGATCAGCTTGCGGAAATGGGTCTGGGCAGTGTCGGAGATCTGGATCATCAGGCTATTCTAGCCAAGTAAGCGTCAGCCGCTCATTCGGTTTATACACCGTCCGGCGCATTGTTCAGTCAACACGAGGTGGAGATTCCCATGGCCGACCTGATTCCACTGGCCCAGGCCCGTTGCGTGCCGCGCAAAGGCAGCGACCACAAGCTGGGCGAGGCCCGCCTGGCCGAACTGCTGCCGCAGATTCCCGGCTGGGAGCTGAGCGAGGGCGGACAGGCCCTGACGCGCACCTTCCGCTTCAAGGATTACTACGCCACCATGGCCTTCGTGAACGCGCTGGCCTGGATTGCCCACCGCGAGGACCATCATCCGGACCTGGGCGTGCACTACGACCGCGCGGTCGTGCGCTTTTCCACCCACGACGTGGGCGGCCTGAGCGAGAACGACTTCATCTGCGCTGCAAAGACTTCGGCCCTGACGGAGCAACTGCCATGAACGTACGTTTGCTGAGCCTGTCCCTGATCGCTGCGACCGGCCTGGCCGGCTGTGGCCCGTCCGAGCCGCCGGCACCGCCCCCGCCGCCGCCGACCGAAGTGGCCGCGGTGAAGACGCCGCCGCCGCAGTACCCGCTTGAACTGGCCTGCATGGGCGTGGGTGGCACCAGCACCTTCAAGGTGACCATCGGCACCGATGGCAAGCCGAGCGACGTGGCCCTGTTGACCGGCGCCGGCAACCCGCAGCTGGACGAGCTGGCCAAGACCGCCGTGCAGGGCTGGCAGTTCAACGCGGCCACCCGCAACGGCCAGCCGGTGCCGGCCACCATCCAGGTGCCGGTCAGCTTCAACCCACCGCAGCCGAAGCCGGACCAGTGCTTCGCCATCGAAGAACGCCTGCGCCGCGGCGGCTGACCGCCCGCGCCCCGACGAGGCCAGCCGACGCCCGCCTCGCCCTCGCCGCCCCGGCCTTGCCCGGGGCGGCTGTCTGTTGACCAGGACCGCGTCGGTACATGCTGCAGATTCCCCCCGAAAACATCTGGATCGCGCTGGCGGTCACCCTTGCGGCCGGCCTCGCTACCGCCATCGGCAGCCTGCTGGTGCTGTTCTCGCGCCGCCCCAATCCGCGCCTGCTGGCGTTCGGCCTGGCCTTCGCCGGCGGCGCGATGGTCTATGTGTCGCTGTCGGAAATCCTCAACAAGTCGATCGCATCGTTCGCCCTGGCCTATGGCGAGCGCACCGGCTTCACCTACGGCACCCTGGCGTTCCTGCTGGGCGTGATCGTGATCGTGCTGATCGACCACTTCATTCCCAACCCGCATGACAGCCTGGACAAACAGGATCCTGCGTTCCGCGAGAACAGCCGCGAGTACCTGAAGCGGGTCGCACTGCTGACCTCGGTCGCGATCACCGCGCACAATTTCCCGGAAGGGCTGGCGACCTTCTTCGCCACCCTGGAAAGCCCGTCGGTGGGCATGCCGCTGGCCTTCGCCATCGCCATCCACAACATTCCCGAGGGCATCGCGATCGCGGTGCCGGTGTACTTCGCCACCCAGAACAAGTTCTATGCGTTCAGTGCCAGCCTGCTGTCCGGCCTGGCCGAGCCGGTGGGCGCGGCGCTGGGCTACTGGCTGCTGTCAGGATCGCTGTCGCACGCTACGTTTGGCTGGGTGTTCGGACTGATCGCAGGCGTGATGGTGTTCCTGGCGCTGGATGAGCTGCTGCCGGCGGCCAAGCGATATGCCAAGGGCCACGAAACCGTATACGGCCTGGTGGCGGGCATGGGCACGCTGGCGATCAGCCTGGTGTTGTTCAAGTGGTGAAGGGGTTGCGGCCAACGGGCTGAGCCCCCTCGCGGCTGGTACGTACCGCAGTATCGAGAGGTCACGGGCGGGGCCGGCTTGCAGGGGACGCCGTGAATCCATCCATGGAGGCTTGGCCGCCGCATCCATGCGGCGGACACCCCTGCAAGCCGCCCCCGCCCGTGCCCCGTCATTTTTCCGTGCGTGCCAGCCGCGCGATGAAAGAATGAAAAAGCGAAGCCCGCGCTGCGCGCGTGAGTCGAGCGTGGCTCGACTCTACCCGGGCCGCCGCGCGGCCCGGGTCTGCTTTTCTTTTGATGTTCCGTGGCTGACGCGCACGCGATCTGTCGAAGGGCGGTCCGGGTGGGTTGGCGGGGGTGTCCGCGGCATGGATGCCGCGGCCAAGCCCCCAAGGATGGGTTCACGGCGTCCCCCGCCAACCCACCCGGACCGACCAAAACCGGAATCCCGCTTTGGAGGCCAGCCGCGAGGGGGCTCCGCCCGTTGGCCGGTCAGCCCCTCGCAGAGGTTACTTCAGGCGGTCCAGCGCCTCGACCAGCTCATCCGCCAGCGGCGCGTTCAGCACATACGGGCTCTTGCCGTCGTCCAGTGCGAACTCCAGCGAGGCCGCGTGCAGGAACAGTCGTTTCAGCCCGATCTGCTCACGAAGCCGTTTGTTGACCGCAGGATCGCCGTATTTGTCGTCACCGGCCACCGGATGCCCCAGGTGCTGGGCATGCACGCGGATCTGGTGGGTGCGGCCGGTCTCGATGCGCACCTCGCAGTAGGAATGGCCGCCGCGGCGCTCCAGCACCCGGAAGTGGCTGATCGATTCCTTGCCGATCGCGTTGACCTGCACATGGCGCTCGCCACCCTGGCGCAGGCCGACATGCAGCGGCGCATCGACCGTCATCACGCCGTCGGGCATGCGCCCGGCCAGCAGGGTCAGGTAGCGCTTGCGGATGCCGGCACCGTGGTCTTCACGCAGCAGGGCCTGCAGTTCGCTCAGCGCCGAGCGCTTCTTGGCCACGATCAGCAGGCCCGAGGTGTCGCGGTCCAGCCGGTGGACCAGTTCCAGAGTCTGCCCCGGGCGCAGCGCGCGCAGGGTCTCGATGGCGCCGAAGCTGATGCCGCTGCCACCGTGGCTGGCCACGCCGGTGGGCTTGTTCAGGGCCAGCAGGCGGGCGTCCTCGAAGACGATGGCCTGCTCCAGGCGGCGCATGAACGCCTCCGGAGGACCGGCCTTGTCTCCCTCTTCGCTGAGACGAACCGGCGGCACACGCACCTCGTCACCCGCCTCCAACTTGCGTTCGGCCTTGGCACGGCCGCCATTCACCCGCACCTGGCCGCTGCGCACCAGCTTGTAGACCAGGCTGCGCGGGGCGCCCTTCAGCTGGCCAAGCAGGAAGTTGTCCAGGCGCTGGCCGGCGCGGTCGGCGGGAACGGTGATCATGCGCACGGAAGGCTTGTCGCCAGCGGGTTTGGTCGGGTCTTGGGCGGTCATCAGGCTGTTTATTCTGTTACACTCGGGGGGCGAGATAAGGGATTGATTTCGTTGGAAGTTACTCAGGGCCAGAAGCCCAGCTTCCGACGAATCCGGCACAGTGCGCGACCACCGCCCGCGGGGCGGCCATGTTAGCGGCTCACCGGCCTTCCCGGCCATCGCCGGATGCCTGACACGCAACCGTGCTGAACATGTCCCGCGTGGCGCTCCAGCCTGGCTGACAGCTGCCTGCGGCCTGTAACACCCCAAAACCCATAAGAGTGAAGCGCTCCCGCGGCCTGCCGTGGTGTCGTAGCGCTGGAAACCCAAGCCGCCCTCCCCGCGCTTGCGCGAATGGGCGGCGAACCGTGTCCAGAGGCGAAACCCCATGGCGTTCCGCGCGGTAGCCGCTTGCGAGGAACGCAACAATGAAGCGAATGCTGATCAACGCCACGCAGGCTGAAGAGCTGCGTGTTGCCATCGTGGATGGCCAGTCGTTGTATGACATCGACATCGAACAGCCGTCGAAGGAACAGAAGAAGTCCAACATCTACAAGGGCCGGATCTTCCGCATCGAGCCCTCGCTGGAAGCGGCCTTCGTCGAATACGGTGGTGGCCGCCATGGCTTCCTGCCGCTGAAGGAAATCTCCCGCGACTACTTCCAGGCCGGCGTCGACCACAACAAGGCCGGCATCCGCGAACTGCTGAAGGAAGGCCAGGAGATCGTCGTCCAGGTCGACAAGGAAGAGCGTGGCAACAAGGGCGCCGCCCTGACCACGTTCATCTCGCTGGCCGGCCGCTACATGGTGCTGATGCCGAACTCGCCCAGCGCCGGCGGTGTCTCCCGTCGCATCGAGGGCGAAGACCGTGCCGCCCTGAAGGACGCCCTGGACAAGCTGAACATCCCTGATGACATGGGCGTGATCATCCGTACCGCCGGCGTCGGCCGCGATGCGGAAGAGCTGCAGTGGGATCTGGACTATCTGCTCAACGTCTGGCGCGCCATCGCCGAGGCCGCGCTGAGCAAGCCGGCCCCGTTCCTGATCTACCAGGAATCGCGCCTGATCGTGCGCGCCCTGCGTGACTACCTGCGCGCCGACATCGGCGAGATCCTGGTGGACACCGAGGAGATGTACGAGCACGCCCGCGAGTTCATGCAGCAGGTGATGCCGCAGACCCTGCGCAAGCTCAAGCACTACAAGGACGACATCCCGCTGTTCAACCGCTTCCAGATCGAATCGCAGATCGAAGGCGCCTACGAGCGCAACGTGCGCCTGCCGTCGGGCGGCTCGATCGTGGTCGACCAGACCGAAGCGCTGACCGCGGTCGACGTGAACTCCTCGCGCGCCACCAAGGGCAGCGACATCGAGGACACCGCGTTCCAGACCAACCTGGAAGCGGCCGAGGAAGTGGCCCGCCAGCTGCGCCTGCGTGACCTGGGCGGCCTGGTGGTGATCGACTTCATCGACATGGCCTCCAACAAGCACCAGCGTGAGGTCGAGAACCGCCTGGCCAACGCGCTGAAGTACGACCGCGCGCGCGTCCAGGTCGGCCGCATCTCGCGCTTCGGCCTGCTGGAAATGAGCCGCCAGCGCCTGCGCCCGAGCCTGGGTGAATCCAGCCAGATCGTCTGCCCGCGTTGTGACGGCCATGGCCGCATGCGCAGCGTCGAGTCGCTGTCGCTGTCGATCATCCGCGTGGCTGAAGAGCATGCGATGAAGGAGAACACCGGGCAGGTGCTGGTACAGGCCCCGGTGGAGATCGCCAATTACCTGCTGAACGAGAAGCGCAGCGCCCTGCGCGAGATCGAGCAGCGCCACGAGGCGCCGATCGTGATCGTCGCCGACGAGCAGCTGCACACCCCGCACTACACCGTCACCCGCCTGCGCGAGAACGAGCTGGGTGAAGAGAGCAACAAGCCCAGCTACCAGCGCGGCACCCCGCGCAAGCTGCCGGTGCACGCGCTGACCAAGGGCCAGCTGAACATCCCGCCGCCGGCGGTGACCCAGGTCAAGCACACCTCCCCCGCCCCGGTGCGCGAGGAAGTGGAACCGGCCGCAGTGGCCCCGGCTCCGGTCGCTGCAGCGCCTGTTGCGCCGGCCCCGGCGGGCGGCGTGATCGGTTGGCTCAAGCGCGTGTTCGGTGGCGAACCGGCGCCGGCACCGGCACCGGCGGCTCCGGCCGCCCGCCAGCAGCAGGATGGCGGCCGCAAGGACCGCAACAAGGATCGCAACAAGGACCGCAAGGACCGTCGCGACGAAAACCGTGGCAACGGTGGCAACGGCAACGCGCAGCAGCAGAAGGATGGCGGCAACCGCAAGGACCGTGGTGAGCAGCGCAACAAGGACGGCCGCAACGGCAACAACGGCAATGCCCAGCAGCAGCCGCAGCAGGGCAAGCAGAAGGAACCGCAGCAGAAGGATGGCCAGCAGCAGCCGCAGCAGCAGAACAAGCCGCGCAACGAGCAGCAGGGCCAGAACCAGCAGCAGCCGAAGCTGAAGCAGCCCAAGCAGCCGCGTCCGCAGCAGCAGGACGGTGACAAGCCGGCCGAGAAGCCGCAGCGCAACGCCGTCGATGCACCGGCCGAAGCCGTGACCGCGGCAGCAGCCGTGGCCGCCACCGCCGTCGCCGCCAATGTGGTGACCGCGCAGGAAGCCACTGCTCCGGTTGCGCCGATGGCCGCCGCTCCGGTGGACGCCGCAGCACCGGTCGAGACCGCTGCCAACGCTGCCAGCGAGGCCGAGGTGATTGCGGTTGCCGGTGAGGAGGCTGCAACCGACGCCAATGGCGAGCAGGCAGGCGAAGGCGCGACCCGCCGTCGCCGTGGCCGTCGTGGTGGCCGTCGTCGTCGTCGCGGTGGCGCCGAGAACGCCGCCGGCAGCGATTCCCTGGGTGATGACCAGGACGATGGTGATGACGGTGATGACGCCGATGGCGCCGAGCCGAACATCGACAGCACTGCCGGCACTGCGGCGGCCGCTGTTGCACAGCCGGCCCGTTCGCAGCCGGAGTTCGACTTCGATGACGAAGCCGAGCCGGTCGCTGTCGAAGCCGAGAAGCCGGCCCGCGCTGCCGCCGCTGTTGTCGCCGCGCCGGTCGCGGTGGTGAGCAGCGCCGTGGTCGAGGCTGCCGCACCGATCACCGCCGAAGTGCCGGCGCCGGTCGATACCGCAGCGAAGGCTGAGCCGGTGTCCTCGCCGGTGCAGACCAGCATGCTCGACGCCATCGATGCAGCAACCCCGGCGCAGCCGGTGGCCGCTGCTGCTCCGGCGCTCGAAGCAAAGCCGGTCGCGGTTGAAGCAGCCCCGGTGATTGAGGTCGCTCCGGTGATCGAAGCGAAGCCGGCGGCAGTCGAGGCTGCACCGGTGGCAGAAGCCAGGCCCGCCGTTACCGAGGCTGCTCCGGTGGTTGAAGCCGCCCCGGTAGTCGAAGCCCAGCCACCGGTGGCCGTGGAGGTTGCTCCGGTGGTTGAAGCGAAGCCGGTCGTGGAGCCCGTCGTGGTCGCCGAACAGCCGGTCGCCCCGGTGGTGGTGGAAGCCGCTCCGGTCGAAGCCGCTGCCCCGGTCGCCGAGGCGGTGGTGACGCCGTCGATCGACCCGGTCGCCGATGGCCACACCGACGCTGCCGCCCAGGCCGCCGAAGCCAAGGCCGACGAAGAAGATGAAGAGGCCGCCAAGCGCACGCCGCCGGCGAACTGATCAATCTTTGATCGCGTGAAACGAAACGGCGGGGATCGATGATCCCCGCCGTTTCTGTTTGTGCCGCGCCGTGGCGGTTGCCGACCTTGGTCGGTGCCGTTGTTCGCGCCAACCAGGGTTGGCACCTACCGAAAGCAGGTGTGCTCAGGGTTTCGGCGCGAACTGCAGGCGGGTCCACACGCCGTAGTGGTCCGAGGCCCAGCGACCGCTGTCGTCGGGCTGGTCGAACAGGATCTTCGCCTCGCGCGCAACCATCTCGCCCTGCTGGAAGAAGATGTGGTCGATCCGTGAGGGCGCCTGGTAATAGTGGCGGTTGAGCGTACTGACCCCGGCAAGGTCGGTGTTCACGTGCACGCTGCCGTAGCTGTCGCCGTAGTGGCTGCGCAGCTCGCTCAGGTCGCCGGCATCCACCAGTGCATTGAAGTCGCCAGCAATCACCACCGGTGCACCGGCCGACGTTGCAGCGATGAAGCGCAGCAGGTCCTCGACCTGGCTGCGGCGGATGCGTTGCCCGTTCTCGTCACTGCGCTCGTTGAGATGCGTGGCGTAGACATTCACCGGCGTACCGTCGACGTCGATGCGCAGGTGGGCAACCGTGCGGTAGTCATCCAATGGCTGCAGCAGATGATCGCCGTGGGCAAGAATCGGCCGCCGGGTCAGCAATGCATTGCCGTAGCGTTTGGGCGCGCCGACCGGATCGGTGGACACGAACACGTACTTGTAGCCGAGCTGGCTGGCCAGCCATTGCGCCTGGTTTCGCACGTTGCGGCGCTGGATCACCTCCTGCAGGGCAACCGCATCCGGCTGCAGGCGCTTGAGCTCGGCCAGGATGGTGCGGCGGCGGCTTGGCCAGTCCTCGCGGTCATGATGCAGGTTGAAGGTGACCATGCTCATGCCTGGCGCGGTGGCAACGTCAGCCGCTGCCGCGGCGGCCGGCTCGGCCGCCATCACCGCGCCCGGCAATGCCAATGCAATTGCCAGCCCCAGGGCACGCACGGTCGTGCGCACCCTTGCCCCCTGCTGCTTCATCGTTACTGCCCCTTGCGCTCGGCGCGGCGCACCGCGCTCGGTACATCGATCTCGACCCGCGCCGGCAGCTGGTGCACGTGCAGTTCCTTGTTGACCCATTCGGCCGCTTCACCGTTGATGGTCGCCTCGCCCGGATCACCGGCGTACGGCCACGGCAACACCACGCCACCGATCGGTGGCAGCAGGCCCGGCTGTACCTCCAGCACCAGCTGCTTGTCGCTGCGCTGCAGGCGGTAGTTGAGCTGGCCCTGCGGCGTGCGCAGGCCCTGAACGGCGATGCCCTCGCCCTGCAGCCACGCGCTCGGCACGCCAGCGGCCAGCACCAGCGCATCGTCCATGTCGCGGTTGTAAGCGAACATGTCCAGCGCCGAACGCACGAAATCCGAGGCCACCCACGCGTGCGGCAGGTCACCGACGAAGAACGGCTTGCGCGGGGTGCGCGAGACCACTTCGGCCCACTGGTTCCAGGCCTGCGGCGCACGGTCCTTGAAGAAGAATTCGGTGGCCTGCCAGGCGCGGTCACGCCAGCCCAGGCGCACGAACGCCGCCACGTTGCGCCACTCGTACGGGGTGTAGTCCTTCCACTCCCGCTTGCCATCGCGACGGGCCACGAACTCCTTCCAGTAGCGCTCGAAGGTCGCCTCCAGCGCCTGCTGCGGCAGTCGGCCCTGCTCGCCGCCCGGCGCCAGTGCGATGGTGGTCGAGGTCGCATCGAAATCGCCCAGCTCGGCCGAGCCCGGCAGGTAGTCGATCTTGTGCTGCTGCATCGCCGACAGCAGCGAAGCCTGCAGGTCACCACGGAACTGGTCACGCGATTCAGCGATCTGCATCGCCTCGACCTTGCCCAGCTGGGTCGCAAGCAGCGCCGCATCCTTGTAGCCGCGCAGCGCCCAGAAGTTGTCCCAGTACGAATGCATCGGCTTGGCCGAATAGCCTTCGTGGCTGATCGAGGCCGGCATCATCCCGTAGAAGGCCGGGTTGCGCGCGCGGTTCTCTTCGGTGCGCTCGCTGGCGCGCAGCTGCTCCATGTAGGTGTAAGCGCCCTGCACGTGCGGCCACATCAGCTCGGTGAAAGTGCTGTCGCCGGTATAGCGCCCGTACTCGGCGATGCTGTAGATCAGCTCACCGTGGCTGTCGTTCTCCGGCACCGGGTCGCCGCCGCGCGCGTCGACGCAGCACGGTACCTTGCCGTTCTCGAACTGGTACGGCGCATACCAGTTGATGTAGTCACGCACCGCATCGCTGCGCCCCATGCGCAGCAGGCCCTCGGAAATCATCGCGCCATCGCGGATCCAGCTGCGGGCATAGGAACGCGTGCCCGGCTGCAGGCGCGGCCCGACGCGCGAGATCAGCATGTGCGCGACTGCCGTGCGCAGGGTGTCGACCAGCGGCTGGCCCGCAGCGGGTACCTGCAGCGAGACCACGCCCAGCTTCTGCCGCCACTGCTCGGCCACCTGCGCCTGCGCCTTGGCCACGTCCAGCGCCTTCGGCGCCCAGCCACCGGTCTGCGGCAGTACCACCGCCACCTCGCGGCTCTGGCCGGGCTCGAGCTTGATCGTGTAGATCAACGCGCCCGACGCCATGCCGGTGCTGTCCTTCACTGCGGTGGCCGCCGGGTACTTGCCGTCCGCCAGATGCATCGCATCGAGCTTGCCATCGAACGTGCTGGCAAAGCGCGCATCCGGAACCTGCAGCGGGTAGATGCGCGGCTCACCGTTGACCCTCACCAGCTGCTCGCCGACATCCAGTGCATCGATGCGGCTGAAGCCACCGACGGTATTGAGGAACTGCGTTGGCGGATTGACCTGCCACGGCCGGATCGCCAGTGCCAGGGTGTATTCGTGCGCCACCTTGTCCGGATTGCTCAGCCGGTAGCGGCCGATCAGCTGCGCACGCTCCGGCGTGCCCTGCACGAAACCGGTCACCGCCAGGCCGGCCTTTTCATGCACCCAATCGACATTGGCGATCGGCAGGTAGTGATCCTGCAGCGACTGGGTGATGGCGACCTTTGACCAGTCCAGCAGCTTGCCATCGAGGCGGATGAACGGCTCGATGCTGAAGCTGCCCTTGGCCGGCTCCAGCGCGCCATCCTCGCTGATCAGCGCCTGTTCCTGGCCGCCATCAAGACCGAGCAGGGTCCAGTACGGCTGTTCGCCCACATAGGCACGCGGCAGCGAGCCACGCGGCAGATCGGCGGCCACCGAGGACAGGAAGGCATTGGGCGTGGCGGCGAACGCCAGCGGCTTCAGTGCGATGTCACGGATGCCGTAGCGCCAGTTCGGGCCATCCTGCAGATCGAAGCGCACGTAGCGTGCATCGGTATCCGGCAGCGCCAGCCAGTCACGGCCACCGGCGCCGCTGGTCACCTCGCGCACGGTGCGCCAGTCGCGGCCATCTTCGGAGGTACGCACGGTATAGCGGCGCGCTTCCAGGTTCGGCAGCCAGTCGATCACCGCACCGCCGATCTCGCGGCTCTTGTGCAGGTCCAGGCTGATGGTCTGCTGCTTGACGCCACCGCTGATCCAGAACGTATCGCTCTTGCCATCGATCATGCGATCCTGCAGCGCGGTGGCGGTATCGGCGATCACCGACGGCACCAGCGCCGAATCATCCTGCGGCGGCAGGCCCTGCAGGGTCAGCTTGTCGAAGCACACAGTGCCGCGGCCGCCGACCTTGCTGTAGATGGTGAATTCAACCGCGGCGCTGCGTGCCATCTCCTTCTCGGGCGATGGCCCCCATGCCTTGTCGATCTGCCGACGCCGGTACTCGACCGGCGTCCACGCCTTGGGGAAGCTGTAACCGGGCCGGTTGACCCACCAGACGTTGTCGCCGCTGGCATCGATCAGCTTGAACTGCAGGTCGTTGCCCGGTGAATCACCGCGCAGCTGGAAGCCGAAGCGGTAATTGACCGGGTACTCGATGTCCAGCGCGCGACGGATGCCAACATAGCCGGAGACATCGTGGAAATCGTAGTCCAGGCACAGCGCGCGGCCACCGCCTGCGCCGCTGACCGGACGCAGCGAACCGCTGACCTGGTCGGACAGCACCAGCTTCCAGGCCGCGATGTCGTCGAAGTCGTCCAGCACCTTCGGTGCCGGCAGCGCCGGAGGTGCGGCGATCGCCAGGGAGGTCCACAACAGGCCCAGTCCAACGGCGATCGCTCGCTTCATCCCTTGACGCTCCCCAGCAACAGACCTTGGATGTAGTACCGCTGCAGCACCAGGAACAGCGCCAGCACCGGGACCACGGTGACCACCGCGCCAGCCATCATCATTTCCACGTCCATGATGTGCTCGCGCGAGAGGGTGGCCAGTGCCACCGGCAAAGTGTAGTGCTCCTGGTCGGTCAACACGATCAACGGCCACATGAAATCGTTCCATGCGCCCATGAAGGTGAAGATCGCCAGGGTCACCAGCACCGGCTTGAGCATCGGCAGCACGATCTGGAAGAAGATGCGCAGCTCCCCTGCCCCGTCGATGCGCGCCGCCTCCAGCAGTTCGTCCGGAATCGAACGCGCGTACTGGCGCACAAGGAAGATACCGAACACGCTGGCCAGCGCCGGCACGATCACGCCGCCGAAGCTGTTGACCAGCCCCAGCTGCTTCATCAGCAGGAACAGCGGCAGCATCGCCACCTGCGCCGGAATCACCAGTGCCGCCATCAGCACCTGGAACAAGCGCTCGCGGCCGACGAAGTTCAGCTTGGCGAACGCATAGCCGGCCATGGTGTTGAGCAGCAGCGAACCGACCGTGATGCCGAGCGACACCAGCAGGCTGTTGGCGAAGTTGCCGCCCATGCCGGTGCGCGCGAACAGCTCATGGTAGTTGTGCGTGGTGACGCTGGAAGGCAGCAGCGGCGGCGGGAAATGGCTGGCCTCGCCCTGCGGCATGAACGAGACCGACACCATCCACAGCAGCGGCGCCAGGCTGACCAGGGCCAGCACCAGCAACGCGCCATTGATCATCCACGGGTACCAGCGCGACTGGCCGATTTCACGACTCATACCAACTGCCTCTTGCGGCCGAAACGCAGCATCACGGTGGTCACCGCCAGGATGATCAGGAACAGCAGGAACGCCACAGCCGAGGCGCGTCCCAGGTTCCACCACTTGAAGCCTTCCTCGAACATGAAATACAGCACGCTGACGGTGCTCTGCAGTGGGTCGCCGCGGGTCATCACGTACGGTTCGGCGAACAGCTGGAAGTAGCCGGACACGGTAATCACCCCGACCACCAGCAGCACCGGGCCGAGCATCGGCAGGGTGATGTGCAGGAACTGCTTCCAGCGCGAGGCGCCATCGATGCGCGCGGCCTCGTACAGGTCATGCGGGATCGCCTGCAGGCCGGCCAGGAAGATCACCATGTTGTAGCCGAAGTTCTTCCATACCGCGAACAGCATGATGGTCGGCATCGCCCAGTTGGGATCACCCAGCCAGTCGATCGGGCTGATGCCCAGATGACCCAGCCCGTAGTTCACCAGGCCGTAGCTGGTATGGAACAGGTAGCGCCAGATCACCGCCACCGCCACCAGCGTGGTCACCACCGGCGCGAACAGCGCGGTGCGGAACAACGCCTTGAATCGCGCTGCCGGTGCGTTGAGCAGCATCGCCGCGCCCAGCGACACGCCGATCGACAACGGCACGCCGATCAGCACGAAGTAGGTGGTATTCCACAGCGACTTCCAGAACATCGGCGTCTGCAGCAGGTCGATGTAGTTGCCCAGCCCGACGAAGCGCAGGTTGCTGCTGTCGGCCAGCGCATACAGGTCGAAGTCGGTCACGCTCAGCGCCAGCGCCGATGCCACCGGCAGGCCGAAGAACACGCCCAGCACGATCAGCGAGGGGCCGGCGAAGATCCAGCCGGCAAGCGAAGTACGTTTCATTGCGCGCTCCCGGCGGCGACGGCACTGCTGGATCGCGGCGACGATACGCGCTGCTGCAGGCGTTGTTGTTCATGCATCCAGCGGCGCTTGGCCAGCACCTTGTCCACGCGCTGGTCGAGCTCTTCCACGGCCTTGTCCTGCGGCAGGCCACCGCGCACCACCTTCTCGGTGACGATGCGCATTTCCTGCACGATGCGCTCCCATTCGAGCACCTTCGGCGTCGGCTTGACCCGCTCCAGCTGGTCACGGAACGCTGCGGCCAGTGGATCGTTGGCCAGCGACGGCGCGCTCCAGGTGCTGCGACGTGGCGGCAGGTCGCCGATGATCGAATGGAAACGTGCCTGGATCTGCGGGCGCGACAGGAACTCGATCAGCTTCCACGACGCTTCCTTCTGCTGCGACTTGCGGAAGATCACCAGGCTGGTGCCTCCGGCGATGCCGGCACCCGGGCCGTCCGGCCCCGGCAGCGCGGCCGTGCCCCACTGCCCTTCCAGTTCCTTGGGCTGCAGCTTCTTGAACTCGCGGATGTTCCAGGGGCCGGAGATGTAGAACACATTGAAGCCACGGAAGAACTCGTCCCAGACGTTGGAAATCTGCGTCTCGGACATCTTCGGCGCCCAGCCCTGCTCGAACATGTTGGCGTAGAAGGCCAGCGTGCGGCGGAAGCCCGGGCTGGCGAAGTTGCCGCGGGTGTCATCGTCGCGCAGCAGCGGGTCGGGCTGCTGCAGCGCCAGCGACAGCTGCTGCTCGAACTCGTTGATCGGCATCAGCACCGCATAGCGGTTCGGGCCCTGCATGCGCTTGATCGCCGCCATCTGCTCGTCCCACTCCTGCCACGTGCGCGGCGGGTGGTCGTAGCCGGCCTTGGCCAGCAGGTCCTTGCGGTAGTAGATCAGGCGGGTGTCGACATACCACGGCACGCCGACCAGCTCGCGGTGGATCACGTTGGTATCCCAGATGCCCTGGAAATAATCCTTCTCATCGACCACGGCCGAATGATCGACGAACGGCTGCAACGGGGTCAGCGCATCGAGCTCGGCAAACTCCGGTACCCAGGTGTTGCCGAGCTGGCAGACATCCGGCAGGCCATCGGCGGCGAACGCGGTCAGCAGCTTCTCGTGCGCGGCAGTCCACGGGATGTTCTGCACGTCCACCTTGATGCCGGGGTTTTCGGCTTCGAACTCATGGATCAGCTCGCTGACCACCTCGGCTTCGCGGCCCATCGCCCAGAAGCGCACGGTGGTGGTGCCCGGTTCGGTGCGGGCGCAGCCGGCCACGGCCAGTGCGGCCAGGGCAGGCAGCGCCCAGCGGCGCAGGCGGTCGATCCAGTTCGGCATCGGGTTACTTGCCCTGGCCTGTGGTGCGGTTGGCATTGTTCTTCTGTTCCTGCGCGGCAGCCGCGCGTGATTCGGCGATACCCACCGCGCGTGCCGCCGCGGCCTTTTCGTCTTTCTGCAGCTCCAGCGGCTGGAACGACCCCTCCGGCGCCAGCCAGCCACCGCTGAATCCGGCCCGTTCCAGCCCCTTGCGGATGTACGGGTTCTTCTTCATCACTTCCCAGACGAAGTCGTTGCGGTAGTTGGCGATCATGGTCAGGATCGGCCCCTGGTCGATGGCGATGTAATCGCTGGCGACCCAGCCGCGATCAGGCACCACGCGGCCGGTCTTGATCGGGATGTCGTAGTTGAAGCTGGGGTTGAACGAATCCAGGAAGCCGTAGCTGGAATAGATGTAATCGCCGTAGCGCTTGTGCATTTCCAGCGTGGCCGGGATCACCTGTTCCGGTGCGAACACCACAGACGCGATCGCGGCAGTCGGCGCGATGGTGCCGTCATCGAAGTTCTCGCGCAGGCCGGCGCCGCGCGAAGAGTAATGGCGGAACTGGCGCTGCTCGCCACGATACTCCTGCGTGGTGTTCTGCGGGCCATCGCTGGCGGTCAGGCCCCACACGTTCTCGCCGTAATCCTTCCACTGCATCGGGTTGGCGATGGCGTACTCGCGCTGGGCCAGCGCGGCCGAGCGGCTGTTGAGGAAGTAGGTGCTGCCGCGCTCGCGCATGTACGCGTCCTGGATGTCGCGGAAGTCGATCCAGACGTGGCTGTACTGGTGGCCGAACAGCGGGCCGAAGGACAGGTATTCCTGGCCCTGGTAGACACCCCAGTCGTTGTCATAGGTACGCGTCCAGACCGTCCACGCGTCCGGGCTGACCGGGTGCGTCGGCGACCCCAGGGCGAGGATGTAGACCATCATCGCCTCGTTGTAGCCCATCCAGTCATGGTCGATGAAGCCACTCTCGGGGAACCAGCCCATCGAGATCAGCGGCGCACGCTGCTGCAGCCAGGGCCAGTCGACCTTCTTGTACAGGGTGTCGGCGATCTGGCGGATCTCCTTCTCGCGCGGATCGTCGCCGTCGTAGTACGACTGCGCGAACAGCACGCCCATCATCAGCAGCGCGGTGTCCACCGAAGACAGTTCAACCCAGCTGTCGTAGCGACGGCCTTCCTGCATGTCCAGGAAGTGGTAGTAGAAGCCCTTGTAGCCGGCCTTGCCGGTGCGCTGCGGGCCCATCGGCACGTCGCGGAAAAACTTCAGCGTGGTCAGGGTGCGGTCGATCGCCTGGTTGCGGCTGACCCAGCCGTTCTCGATGCCGATCGGATAGGCAGTCAGCGCGAAACCGACCGAGGCGATGCTGGCGAACGGCCGCGACGGGTAGCGGTCCGGGGTCAGCCCGTTGATCTCGTTGGTGGTGTCCCAGAAGAACTGGAAGGTGCGGCGCTCGATGTCATCGAACAGCGGCGGCAGCTCAGGTTTCATCGGCCGCGGCGGCGCGTCGGCCTCGATCAGGATCACCGGTGGGCGCGGCTTGGCAGGCTCCTGCTGGGCCGGCTGGCAGGCGGCCACGGCCAGGCTCAACGCTGCGGCGGACAACAGATGGCGTGCCTGCATGGCGCGGTTCCTCCGGTGGTCTGATCGATGGGAAAGCATAACGTCCAATGATCTGAAATCGTTTACAAGGTGCGTTCTTAAAAAACCACGGAAATCGTGGCCTGACACCGCGATCATTGCCCACGCCGCTGCCCCCTGGCCGGCAGCGGCGTGGGCAATGGACCGGCACGAAGCCGGCCATTGCCATGTACCCCTTCAGCCGATGCCGCCGGCGGACCGGCGGCATCGGGTCGTGCATCTACACCCGGACTTAGAAGCGGAAGCCCACTTCGGCCTTGATCTGACGCGGCGTACCGATGATTTCGCCGGTCTCGTTGTAGCTGGCCTGCAGCTTGCCGTTGGTCTTGACGTAGTTGTAAGTGGAGAAGTTGTCGAAGTTGAACACGTTGATGATGTCGATACGTGCGTACAGCTCGGTATCGCCCGGCATCTTGAACGTCTTCGTCGCCTGCAGGTCGACCGAACGGTAGCCGAAGATCTTGCCACCCACCAGGAACTTGCCGGTGGCGTTGGGCACGGCCGCCTGCGGCGTCGGCAGGGTGTAGCCGCTGGCCTGCATCACCGGGTACCAGTCGTTGACGGCGGTCGGGGTTGCCAGGGTGATCTTGCCGCCGAAGGTGATGCCCCAGAAGCCCGCATACGAACCGGTCACCACCAGGCGGTGGCGCGGCGCGCCGTTGGAACGGATGGTCGGGTAGTCACCGATCAGGCCGCGGTCAAAGGCGTACTTCTCGTTGATGTCGCGGTTGTGGCGCGCGGTCGTCCAGGTGTAGGCGATCGAGGTGCCCCAGCCGCTTTCCTTGGTGAACGGCTTCTGCGCCGACAGCAGCACCTGGGTCGCACGGGTCTTGATGCCCTGCTGGCCGATGATCAGGCTGCCGAAGCCCGGCACGTTGCAGCTCCAGGCCTGGCTCAGGCCCGGATCGGTGCCGCCGCACAGGCGCGGGTCATCGAAGAACTGGCCGGTCGGGTAACGGTTGCCCAGGGTGAAGGCGAAGCCGTCGTAGCTCAGGGTGCGAGCGATGGTGGCATCGGTCAGCCACTCGCCGATCCGGTTGCTCATGCCCAGGCTGAACTGGTCCGAGTACGGCGCCTTCAGCTTGTTGTTCAGCAGGTCCACTTCCAGGCCGGCATTGCTGGTCGCGCCGACCAGCGACTGCAGGTTGCCGATGCCGTTGAGCAGGTTCGGATTCCAGTCATAGCAGGCGGCCTGGCCGTTGATGCAGGTGCCGGTGGCCGGGTTGCGGAAGTAGATGGTCGGCTGCGGCAGGGCCAGCTTGGTGGTTTCCAGCTGCAGGTTGTCGAACAGGTCGCGGTCGTAGGAACGGCCGGCACCACCGTGGATCACGTGCTGCTCGTCGGCGTTGATGTCATACGAGAAGCCCAGGCGCGGCTGCCAGGCATCCTTGAACGCCTTGCGGTTGTGACCGTTGCTGATGTAGTCGCTGATGTCCAGGCCACCCAGTGCCAGCGAATCGGCGTAGGTCTGGCCGGCAGGCGCACGCGGATCCTGCGAATAGATGGCGTCGACCACCTGCTGCGGGGTGACGAAGTTCAGGTAGGTCGGGGTCTTTTCGTAGTCCCAGCGCAGGCCGATGTTCAACTGCAGGTGGTCGTTGACCTGCCAGTCGTCCTGGATGAACACGCCGTACTGCTTGGACTTCGAACGCACTTCGCCGGACACGCCCGACACGCCGGTCACCGGCTTGACGAACTGAGCCTTGTACGGAATCGAATCCGGGAAGTCCGGATCGCCCAGGGAATAGGTGAAGGTCGGGTTGATCTGCGCCGCATCGGAAGCGTACAGGTCGATCTGCTTGTACTTCACGCCCATCTTGATGGTGTGGTCGCCGGCCCACTGGATGCCATCCAGGGTCAGGTTGTCTTCGATCGACCAGCCCTTCTGGCCCTTCACCTGCGAATCCAGTGCCGATGCACCGCCGATCTTCACCACGGTGCGGTCTTCGGGACCGTCCGGTGCGGTGTAGGTGATGCCGTTGGCCAGGGTCAGCGGGGTCGGGTTGTTGAACGAATCCTCGTGGGTGAGCATCAGTTCGTTGTAGTAACGCTCACCGCTGTGGTTCCAGCGCAGGGCGTAGCGACGGTCGGTATTGACCACTTCGCGCCCGGCCTGCGGCGAGGTCTGGCCACTGAACTGCGACTGGGTTTCGTCGCGGTCCTGGAAGGTCAGCTCGATGCGGTCATTGTCGGTCGGCTCGAAGTCGATCTTGGCGAAGATCAGATCCTGCTGGAACGGCTGGCTGGCCGGGCCAAGGCCGGCGGCGCCGGCGGCCGGCAGCAGGCCGGCAGCAGCGGTGACCGCACCATCCGGCGCAATGGTCACCGGCAGGTCGAAGCGCTTGGCTTCGTAGGTCACGAAGAAGTGGGCCTTGTCCTGGATGATCGGGCCACCCAGCGCGAAGCCGTATTCCTTCTCGGCCGAATCTTCCTTGCCCTTGTTCGGCTGGCGTTCGGCCGGGGTCATCGCGCGCATGCTGTCGTTGGTGTAACGGTAGAAGGCTTCACCCTTGAACTCGTTGGTACCCGACTTGGTCGCAGCGGTGACGGCAGCACTGGACACCTGGCCGTACTCGGCCTTGTAGTTGCCGCTGATGACCTTGTACTCGCCAATGGCCAGCTGCGGGAACGGGTTGCCGGCACTGCCGGACTGGCCGGCCACGCCGCCACCCTTCACGTAGCTCTTCTGGCCCACGCCGTCGATGTACACATTGGTGCCATCGGCATTGGTGGCACCGCCGCGCAGCGAGGTGTTGCCCTTGGCGTCACGGGTGAAGATCAGGCCCGGCACCGCGTCGGCGAACTCCAGGAAGTTGCGCGAGACCTGCGGCGTGGTCTGGATCTGCTGCAGGCTGACGGTCTTGCCGACTTCCGACGTGCGCACTTCCTGCAACAGCGTCGGCGCGACGACGTTGACGGTGTCCAGGTTGGTCGCCGCGGTCGAACCCGGCGTGCTGCTGGCGGCACCGGCAAAGTTCAGGGTGGCGGTCGAGGCCACGGTGACGGTGACCTTCTGGGTCTGGCCGTTGGCGACCACGTCGTAGGTGCCCGGGTCCAGGCCCATCAGCGAGTAGCTGCCATCGGCGCGCACGGTACCGCGACGGACGGTACCAGTAGCCACGTTGGTGGCGGTGACTTCAGAGCCAGCCTGGGCGCCGGCAACCTGGCCGCGCAGGCTGGCGTTGGCCGACTGCGCCATGACGTTCGGAGCAGCGGCCAGCATCAGGCAGCTGACCAGTGCGGTGCTCAGCAGCCGGCGCGCCGGCGTGCGGAAGGTGGTATGCATCATCAACTCAATCTCCGGGTGGCGGTGACCGCTCGCGCGGTCCCTGCGATCAATCAAAAAAGAAGGAACGCCTCTGGCTTCAACGGCCCGATGGCGGAGTGGTGGAATCGCGAACTATCAAGCGGGGAACCAGGGTCTGCTTGTCCCCTGTCCCATCCGTGGAGGTGCCGTCCATCAACTGCATCAGGCGCGTCATGGCCCGATCGCCGAGCTCGGCGATGCTGACCTGCATGGTGGTCAGCGACGGGTGGACGAAACGCGCCAGTGGAATGTCATCGAAACCCGCCAGGGCGACATCGGACGGCACATGGACCCCTGCCTGCGTGAAGGCGTACAGGCAACCCAAGGCCATCATGTCGTTGGCGGCGAACACGGCATCGGGCAGCGCTCCGGCTGCCAGCAACTCCTGACCGGCGCGATGGCCGGAAGCTTCGTCGAAATCACCGGGCAGCTCGATGCCTTCGGCGTCACTGCCGAAAGCCGCCAGCGCGTCACGGAAGCCGCGCAGGCGCTCGCGCGCGTCGAAGTTGAGGTCCGGGCCAGAAATGAAAGCGATACGGCGGTGACCGGCGTCGAGCAGATGGCGGGTCATCGCCATCGCACCGGCATGGTCATCGATGCTCAGCACCGGGTGGTCCTGCCCGGGCAGATAGGTGTTGATCAACACCGTCGGCAACGACTGCGGCAGGTTGTCGGTCAGGAAGCCGGGGCTCTCCGCATAGGGGGAAAGCACCAGCAGGCCGTCGACGCGGCCGCGCATGGCACGCAGGGCCGCGCCCTGCTGTTCCTGGTCACCGTGGTAGCTGGACACCAGCAGGTGCTGGCGGCGGTTGCGGGCGACGTTGTCGATGCCGCGCATCAGCTCGGAGAAGAATTCGCCGTACAGGTCAGGCAGCACCACGCCCACCGTATTGGTGCGGCGGCTGCTCAGGCTGCGGGCGGCGGCGTGCGGGGTGTAACGCAGCCGAGCGGCCACCTCCAGCACAAGCTGGCGGACCGGTTCGGCGACATTTTCATGCCCGTTGAGCGCGCGGGAAACCGTGGCCACGGAGACCCGGGCTTCGCGTGCGACGTCTTTGATTGTGATAGCTGCCTTGTTCACGAAGCCGCCCTCCACGGCTTGGACCTACCAGCATTGGCGCGGAATGTAAGCGTTTCCATCTGGGCTTGTAAACAGTCCGTTAGGCGAATGTCCTGAAATGGACATGGAAATCTGTCTGCGGCGGGCCCGCAGAGGGACCCGCCAGGACAGCGTGGGACAAGGGCTCAGCCCTGTTCTGACGGGGTCAATGCGCGAATGGACAGCGCGTGGATGTCGGTCTCCATCATCGCCCCCAGCGCGGCATAGACCGCGCGATGCCGGGCCAGCGGACCCAGTCCCGCGAAGCGTTCGCTGACGATATGCAGGTTGAAGTGACCGCGGCCATCCCTCGCACCCGCGTGGCCGGCATGCCGATGGCTGTCGTCTTCGATTTCCAGCACGCTGGGGGCCAGCGCCTGTTGCAGTGCGTCACGCATCCGCTCGATCCGCTCCGCGTTCACGGCAGGACCTTGCGGAACGGACGCACCTGTACATGGGTGTAGACGCCCGCGGCTACGTAAGGGTCGGCATCGGCCCAGGCCTGGGCCTGCACGAGCGACTCGAACTGCGCGATCACCACCGAACCACTGAAACCGGCCGGGCCCGGGTCCTCGCTGTCCACTGCCGGGCACGGCCCGGCCAGCAGCAGGCGGCCTTCGTCGCGCAGCGCGTGCAGGCGCGCCAGGTGTTCCGGCCGCGCCTGCAGCCGCTGCGCCAGCACATCCTGGCCGTCATAGCCTTCAATCACATACCACACGGCATTTCCTCGCTTGCGTTGTCGGGTGCGCAGATTCTAGCCAATGCGGCCCCCGCCCCGGCCCGGCTGGACACTGGCGCGACAAAGGCTTACCCTAGGCTCCATTGCACGTGGCTGGATGCAGCAGCCCGTCGGTTTTTGCGGCCAACGCAGCCCCCGACGACCGTCCCGCTGCTTCAAACCGGACCACCCGGCCGGGCCACGTAGACGACCTCCCCGTAGTTCCGTCGCTGCCGTTTCCTGCGGCGCGTCCTGCTGTTTTACCTGTGTGGAATCGCGCCGATCCCGGCGTGTCTGGTGCCCTGGGGCTCCGTGGCGCTGGCCCGGCGAACCCGGTGCCGCGACTGGTCCGTTGCAATCCTGATGTCCATTAGATGACTTCCGAACTCGCGCTCGACGCGAACCCGCCAACCCGGCCGCCCGCCCCCCAGCAGCAGGAAATGCCGCTGGCCGTGGTGCATGGGCAACCGGTCCTGCAGATCCCGCAGGACCTGTACATTCCGCCGGACGCGCTGGAAGTCATCCTGGATGCCTTCGAAGGCCCGCTGGACCTGCTGCTGTACCTGATCCGCCGCCAGAACCTGGACGTACTGGACATTCCCGTGGCCGAGATCACCCGGCAGTACGTGGAATACATCACCGTGATGCGCGAGCTGCGCTTCGAGCTGGCCGCCGAGTACCTGGTGATGGCCGCGATCCTGGCCGAAGTGAAGTCGCGCATGCTGCTGCCGCGCCCGGTCAGCGAAGACGGCGATGAGGCCGATCCGCGCGCCGAGCTGGTGCGCCGGCTGCAGGAGTACGAACGCTTCAAGCAGGCCGCCGAGGACATCGACGCCCTGCCCCGCCAGGACCGCGACACCAGCGTGGCCCATGCCTTCATGCCCGAACGCGCTGCGGTGAAGCTGCCGCCACCGGTGGACCTGAAGGAAATGCTGCTGGCCCTGCACGACGTGCTCAAGCGCGCCGAGCTGTTCAGCGGCCACGCCATCAAGCGTGAAGCACTGAGCGTGCGGCAACGCATGGGCGAAGTGCTGGGGCGCCTGGAAGACGGCAAGTTCTATCGTTTTGAAGGGCTGTTCACTGCTGAAGAAGGCAAGCTGGGCGTGCTGGTCACGTTCCTGGCGGTGCTGGAACTGGCCAAGGAACAGTTGCTGGACATCGTCCAGGAAGAACCGCTGGCGCCGATCTATGTGAAGTCGCTGGCGGCCGGCAACACCAATGCCCCGCTGCAGTTCAGCAGCGAGTTCGACGACAACGACGCCGCCAACGAGAACGAGTGAGCGCTGACTGCCGATGGACCAAACGCTGATCAACCGCATTGTAGAGGGCGCCCTGCTGGCCTCCAGCCAGCCGCTCACCCTGGCCCAGCTGAAAGACCTGTTCCCGGAAGAGGAGCCGGCACCGCCGGGCAGCATCGAACGTGCGCTTGAGCGCCTGCGCGAAGCCTGCGAAGGCCGTGGCGTGGAACTGGTCGAGGTCGCCTCAGGCTTCCGCTACCAGGTAACCGGCGAAGTGCATGGCTGGATCAGCCGGCTGTGGACCGAACGCAAGACCCGCTATACCCGTGCCACCCTGGAAACCCTGGCGCTGATTGCCTACCGGCAGCCGATCACCCGTGGCGAGATCGAGCAGGTGCGCGGCGTGGCGGTCAGCAGCAACATCATCCAGGCACTGGAAGAGCGCGAGTGGATCCGCGTGGTCGGCCACCGCGACGTGCCCGGCAAGCCTGCCCTGTTCGGCACCACCAAGGGCTTCCTGGACTACTTCGGCCTGAAGCGCCTGGACGAGCTGCCGCCGCTGTCGGAACTGAAGGACCTGGGCGAGCTGGAACCCCAGCTGGCCCTGGACCGCGACGCACCGGCCGCCGCCAGTGCAGATGGTCCGGACATTTCGGCTGGCGCCGACGGCGCTGCCGCAAACGATGACACCGGCCTGGCCGGCAGCGACACCCCCGATTCCGCCGATGCAGCGTCTGCGTCGGCTTCCGATGAGCAAGCACCTTCGCCCCTCGATGATGGGCACCCCGATTCCGCGCCGGGCGAGCGCGCGGTGACCCTGAACGAACGCGAAGACAACGCCGTCGCGATGACGACCGTGGCTGTTGACCAAGCCGATTCCGAACCAGAGGCCGACCTCGAAACCGTCGGCCGGAGCAAAACTGATGAGTGACACCCCCCGTAACAAGCTCTCGCTCAAGCGCGAAGCCACCTCCGAACAGTTCAAGCTGGAAGAGCGCCTGCACAAGGTGCTGGCCCAGGCCGGCCTGGGTTCGCGCCGCGCGCTGGAACAGCGCATCGCCGAAGGCCTGGTCAAGGTCAACGGTGAAGTCGCGCAGACCGGCATGTCGGTCAAGAGCGGCGACAAGATCGAGCTGGATGGCCGCGGCTTCGTCGCCACCGCCCTGGCCGAACCGTCGCGCGTGCTGGTCTACAACAAGCCGGAAGGCGAAGTGACCACCCGCGAAGACCCCGAAGGCCGCCCGACCGTGTTCGAATCGCTGCCGCCGCTGAAGGGCGCGCGCTGGATCGCGATCGGCCGCCTGGACATCAACACCACCGGCCTGCTGCTGGCCACCACCGACGGTGAACTGGCCAACGCCATGATGCACCCGTCGTTCGAGGTCGAGCGCGAGTACGTGGTGCGCGTGCGTGCCCCGGAAGGCGAGGAGAAGGTCTCCGACGCCATCGTCGACCGCCTCGCCCGCGGCGTGGCACTGGAAGACGGCCCGGCCAAGTTCGACGAGATCGAACGCATCGGCGGCACCGACTCGCACGACTGGTTCCGCGTCGTGGTGAAGGAAGGCCGCAACCGCGAAGTGCGTCGCCTGTGGGAGTCGCAGGGCTGCCAGGTCAGCCGCCTGAAGCGCACCCGCTACGGCAAGGTGAGCCTGCCGCGCGAACTGGCCCGTGGCCATTCGGTGGAACTGGGCACCACCCAGGTGGAAGCCCTGCGTGCGCAGCTGAAGCTGGAAGAAGGCGCGCCGTCGGCACTGACCCTGCAGCCGGTGATCGGCCAGCGTCGCGCCGCCAAGACCACCGTGCGCGTGCGCGAAGGTGGCCGTGGCAATGCCTACGTCAACGGCCATAACACGGCCGACGAAGGCCGCGAGCTGCGTCGTTTCGACAACGTGCGCGAAGATCGCGGCCGTGGCCGCGGCGGCAAGGGCGGCGGTTTCAAGGGTGGCCTGACGGTCAGCGGTGAAGCAGCAGCCAAGCAGTCGCAGAAGCCGTTCAAGCAGCGCACCCAGAAGAACGACCGTTCGCTGCCGGAAGGCAACCCGGCCGCGTTCCGCACCTGGTACGTGCCGGATGGCGTGAGCACCGGCCCGAGCGGCCATCGCAATGCGGGTCCGGGCGCACGTGGCCCGGGTGCCCGTGGTCCGGGCGCGGGCGGCCAGGGCCGTCCGTACGGCAAGCCGAAGGGTCCGGGCGCTGGCGCCGGTGGCGGCCAGGGCCGTGGCGGTTTTGGTGGTGAAGGCCGTGGCGGCGCAGGCGGCCAGGGTCGTCCGGCCGGTGGCGGCAACCGCTCGCAGGGCCAGGGCAACAAGCACCCGTACGGCCATCCGGGCAACGCCCCGAGCTTCCCGTCCGACCACGCCACCCCGGGCTTCAACCCGTATGGCAGCCCCAAGCCGGCACACGGTGCCCGTCCGGGCGGTCGCGGTCCGGGCGGTGGCAACAACCGTGGCCCGGGCGGCAATCGCGGCCCCGGCGGTCCGGGTGGCAACCGTGGCCCGGGTGGCCCGGGTGGCCCCGGCGGCAACCGCGGTCCGGGCGGCCCGCGCCGCAGCGGCCCGCGCGGCGGCTGATCGCTGGCACGCATGAAATGAAAAACCCCGGCGCAGGCCGGGGTTTTTCTTTAAGAAGGGGACGGAGGGGATTAAGTCGCTTTTGCCGCGCCGCGTGTCGAAGGGGCGAAAGCGACTTAATCCCCTCCGTCCCCTTTTGCGTGGCGCTGGAAAGCGGCGGGTGTGGTGCCGGTCATGCTGCGGAAGAAGGCGATGAACGGACTCTCAGCGGAGAAGCCAGTGTCCTGCGCCACATGCGCCACGCGATGGCCGAGCAGCAGCAACTCCATGGCCCGCATCAGTCGCCATTGCTGGCGCCAGGCCTGATAGCCCATGCCGGTATCGCGTTGCATCAACCGACCGATCGTGCGCACGCCCAGGCCCGCACGCGCGGCGAGCTCACCCAGTTCGGGCGGCAACTGCTCGGCCAACGGCAGGCAACGTGCGATCCGTGGATCACGCGGCAGAGGCAGGTCCATCGGCGCCACCGGTGCAGCAGCGATCTCCAGCACGCACAACGCCAGTTGATGGTGCGCGCGCGGCGCCCGCCAGTCATGGTCGAACGGCGCCTGCGCGATCGGTTCCAGCAATGCCTGCAGCAGGGGGCCGACGCCGATGATCGCCGGCTGCTGAGGCAGACGTGCCGACAACGTGGCATCGAAATACAGCGAGCGGTAGTCCACGGCCTGGCGCATCTGTGCGCGATGGCGCAGGCCGCCGGGAATCCATGCCGCGCGCGACGGCGGCAGCAGGCTGATGCGATCACCGTAGGTGAGGCGCGTACAGCCCTGCCGGGTGTACAGCAATTGCGCGCGTGCATGCTGGTGCCAACCCGAGTCGTGATCCGCCAATGAGGCCGCGATCCCCAGCACCGGAGCGCTCCAGGCATCGGCGTCGAAGTACGCGTCCGGTTGCAACCAGGCCATGTCTGATTTCATACATTCAACGACAGAGTGGAGAGAGTGCGCCATTGCAGGCACCACCACAATGCGCGGCCCTGTTCCTGGAGCGCCCGCATGTCGCGTCGCCTGTTGTTGCTTACCATCGCGCTGCTGATGTTCCCCCAGCTGGCGCAGACCCTGTACAGCCCTGCCCTGGCCGACCTCGCCGGGCGCTTCGCACTGCCCCCCGCCGCCGCCAGCCAGGCCATGAGCCTGTACCTGTTCGGTTTCGCCGCCGGTGTCCTGCTATGGGGGCGGCTGGCCGACCATATCGGCCGTCGTCCCACCCTGCTCTGCGGCCTGGCCGTGTTCGCACTGGCGGCCTGCGGCGGCCTGCTGGCCAGCACGTTCGGCCACGTCCTGCTGGCCCAGGCACTGGCCGCGCTGGGTGCGGCGGCGGCCTCGGTGGTAACCCAGACCGTACTGCGCGACCACCTGAAGGGTCCCGCGTTGGCGCAGGCGTTCTCATGGATCGGCATGGCGTTGGCCTTGAGCCCGGCGATCGGGCTGGCGCTGGGCGTGCTGCTGGTGGACCGCCATGGCTATGCCGGCGTGCAGGCCGGCCTGCTGCTGATCGTCATCCTGCTGATGCTCGGATGCGCATCCGGCCTGCAGGAGAGCCGCCCTGCCGAAGTCGTGCACACGCCCCTGCTGCCACTGCTGCGGCAACTGCTGCGTGATCGCTGGATCTGGTCACAGGCGCTGCTGGTGATGGCATTCAACGTGGCCATGTACAGCTGGTACGCGCTGGGCCCATTCGTGTTCGAGCGCCTGCACTGGCCGCTGGCCTGGTTCGGTGCCAGCGGCGCGGTGCTGGCACTGGGCTCGGCGCTGGGTGCTTGGGGCAATGCTCGCCTGCTGCGCGCAGGCATTGCCTCGGCCACGCGCATCCGGCTCGCCGCGGGACTGGTGCTGGCCGGCGGGCTGTTGGCTGCATTGCTGCGCAATCAACCGGCACTGGTCGCGGCGATGGTACCGGTGGTGGCCGGTTTCGGCCTGGCCATTCCCAATGTGCTGGGCCAGGCCCTGCGCGGATACCCGCACTGCCTGGGCAGCGCAGGCGCCCTGTTCGGCCTGCTCTACTACCTGCTGATCGGCGCAGCGATGGCCGTGGTCGGTGCACTGCAACTGCTGGCACCGACACTCATCGTGTGCGGCCTGCTGGCCCTGTGGCTGCAGCGGCCGGCACGGCTCAGCGCCGGCTGATGGTGAAGGCGGCGCCGTCCACGCCCAGATCCCAGCCCTTGCCGGTGCCGGACAGGGCCAGCGAGATGTCGCCCTTGGTCATCACCTGCGCATTGCTGGACTTCACCGCACCGGCGTGCGCACCGACCGACGCGTAAGTGCCCAGCAGCTCGTTGACGCTCACGGCGCCGGTGAAGCTGCCGCGGCCATTGGTGATCTTCGACTTGCCGACCGTCAGGCCGCCGCCCTTCATCTCGATGCGCACCGGCATGCTGGCGCCATTGCTGCAGGTGACCGTGCCATTGCCGGATGCGGTCTTGTAGATCAGCGACCAACCGGACAGGTTGTAACGCAGCTCGCAATCGAGGTTGCCGGCAGCGTGTGCGGCCGGCGCCAACGATGCGGCGGACAGGGCCAGCAGCAGGGCGAAGGACTTGTTCATGGCAGGACTTCCAGTTCGGTCGGACTGGCGGCGAATCTAGCAGCGCGCGCGTGCAGGTTGGATGCAGGCGCGCGCGCTGGTGCGGCAGCGTTCAGGCCGTCGTTCAGGCCTGCTCGTCGAGGTGGAAAGCATCGGCGTCAAGCATGGCCGGGAAGCGCGCGCGATGCGCGGCCAGCGCCTCGGCCGAAATGGTGGTGGTGACCACCTGTTCCCGCTCACGGATTTCCACCTGAGGCTGGCCAAGGAAATCCAGAACCGCGCTGTCGCCGGCGTAATGCAGCTGGTTGCCGTCGACACCAACGCGGTTCACCGCCGCCACGAAGCACAGGTTCTCGATCGCCCGTGCACGCAACAGGGTCTTCCACGCGTAGGCGCGTGCCGACGGCCAGTTGGCGACGAAGATCTGCAGGTCGAAGTCCAATTGCCCGGGACGCTCGACGTTGTAGCGGTTGCGGCAGAACACCGGGAAACGCAGGTCGTAGCAGACCTGTGGATTGATCCGCCAGCCTTTCCATTCCACGCTCAGGCGCTCACGGCCAGCGGCATAACGCTCGTGCTCGCCGCCATAGCGGAACAGGTGGCGCTTGTCGTAGTACTGCAGCCCGCCATCAGGCGTGGCAAACAGCAGGCGGTTGTAGACGCCTTCACCATCGCGCAACTGCACGCTGCCGATCACCGCCGCATTCAATGCCCGTGCCTGCTCGCGCACCCAGGCCACGGTCGGGCCGTCCATGCCTTCGGCCTGGGCGATGGCGTCGTTGGAGAAGCCACTGGTGAAGGTCTCCGGCAGGATCACCAGATCGGTGGTGCCGGCCAGCGGTGCCATCAGCGCGCCGTAGTAGGCGCGGTTGCCCGCCGGGTCATGCCAGCGGGTGTCGCCCTGGACGAGGGAAATGCTCAGGTCCTGCATGGTCACTGATCCGCTCACAGCAGGCGCAGGCGTTCGATCGCCGCGTCCATGGTGGCTTCGTTCTTGGCGAAGCACAGGCGCACCAGGCGCTGGCCGACCGGCGGATTCTCGTAGAACGGCGACAGCGGGATGGCAGTCACGCCCTTCTCGATGGTCAGCCATTTCACGAACTCGTGGTCCGGCAGGTCACTGATGGCCGAGTAGTCGACCAGCTGGAAATAGCCGCCCGGCACCGGCAGCGCCTTCAGGCGGGTGCTGGCCAGCTGCTCGCGGAAACGGTCGCGCTTGGCCTGGTAGAACGCGCCCAGCTCCAGATGGTGTTCCGGCTCGTCGCGGATCATCGCGGCGAAACCATACTGCGCCGGGCCGAAGCTGGTGAAGGTGTTGTACTGGTGCACCTTGCGGAACTCGGCGGTCAGCGCCGGCGGCGCGATTGCATAGCCGATCTTCCAGCCGGTGCAGTGGTAGGTCTTGCCGAAGCTGGAAATGACGAACGCGCGTTCGCGCAGTTCCGGGTAGCGCAACGCCGATTCATGGCGACGGCCGTCATAGATGATGTGCTCATACACTTCATCGGAAATCAGGTAGATCTGCGTGCCGCGCAGCAGTTCGGCCAGCGCCTGCATGTCCTGGGCCGACAGCATCGCACCGGACGGATTGTGCGGGGTGTTGACGATCAGCATGCGGGTACGCGGGGTGATCGCTGCACGCACGCGGTCCCAGTCGACCGCGAACGTCTGCGGATCGAGCGACACATGCACGGCCTTGGCGCCAGCCAGGTCGATCGCCGGCTCGTAGCAGTCGTAGGCCGGGTCGAGCACGATCACTTCCTCGCCCGCACGCACCACGGCGTGGATGGCGTTGAAGATGGCCTCGGTACCGCCGCTGGTGACAGTGATCTCGCTGTCCGCATCGATCTGCGCGCCATAGCAGTCCAGCGCCTTCTGCGCGATGGCCTGGCGCAGCGGCGCCACGCCGGTCATCGGCGGGTACTGGTTGAACCCGGCGGCCATCGCCCTGGCGGTCTCATCGATCAGGCGCTGCGGCGCGGAAAAGTCCGGGAAACCCTGGCCCAGGTTGACCGCGCCGTGTTCGGCGGCGAGCTGGGACATCACGGTGAAGATCGTGGTACCGACCTTGGGCAGCTTGGTGTTGGGTTGCATCGGCCTGGGGAGTATGGGGAGACGGACCCCTGAGTTTACGCAATCCCTGCTTCGGTAGTGCCGGCCGCTGGCCGGCAACCCCAACGGGCAGATGGCGAAATTGCCGGCCAGCGGCCGGCACTACCACCAGCATTCACCGCTACAATTGCCGCCGCACTCCGGCATGAAGACCCCTGGCCCTTGAACACCCCTGCATTGCTGGCCGCCAGCGGCCTGAGCTTCTCCCGCAATGACGAGCCGGTGTTCGGCCCGCTGGACTTCCATGTGGACGCCGGCGAAGCCCTGCTGGTGCAGGGCGGCAATGGCGCCGGCAAGACCACGCTGCTGCGCGTGCTGGCCGGCCTGGCCCGGCCCGGCGCCGGCCAGGTGCGGATCGACGGCAAGCCGGCCAGCAATGCCGAGCGTGCACGCTACGTGGCCTACCTCAGCCACCTGCCGGCCTTGAAGCCGGACCTGGATACGCTGGAGAACCTGCATTTCCTGTGTGGCCTGCACGGCCGCCGTGCGCGGCAGATGCCGGGCAACGCGCTGGCCATCGTCGGCCTGGCCGGCTACGAGGACACTCTGGTACGCCACCTGTCGGCCGGGCAGAAGCGCCGGCTGGCACTGGCGCGCATCTGGCTGTCGCCGGCGCCGCTGTGGCTGCTCGACGAACCCTATGCCAACCTCGACCTGGAGGGCATCACCCTGGTCAACCGGATGATCTCGGCGCACCTGCGCGCCGGTGGCGCGGCACTGGTCACCACCCACGGCGCCTATGCCGCACCGCCGGTGCGTACCCGCCAGCTCGACCTCGGCGGTGCCGCATGATCGCGCCGGGCACCGAACCGGGCCTGTGGCAGACCGCGGGTGCGCTGCTCAAGCGCGACCTGCGCCTGCTCTGGCGCCGTCGCGGCGATGCGCTGCAGCCGCTGCTGTTCGCGGTGCTGGTGGTGGTGCTGTTCGCGCTGGCCCAGGGCCGCGAACCGAAACTGCTGAGCGCCACCGCTGGCGCGGTGCTGTGGCTGGCGGTGCTGCTGGCCGGGCAGCTGTCGCTGGATTCGCTGTTCCGTTCCGATGCCGAGGATGGTTCGCTGGAGCAATGGCTGCTGGCGCCGGTGCCGCTGGCGTGGCTGGTGCTGGTGCGCGTGCTGCTGCACTGGGCCACCACCGCCCTGCCGCTGATCATCGTCAGCCCGTTGCTGGCGGAAATGCTGCATCTGCCGCATGACCAGCTGCCGATGTTGCTGGCATCGTTGCTGCTGGGAACACCGTTGCTGAGCCTGATCGGTGGCGTGGTCGCAGCACTGACCGTAGGCATCCGGCGCTCTGGTATTCTCGTGGCGTTGCTGTCGTTGCCGCTGTACGTGCCGGTGCTGGTGTTCGGCGCAGGCAGTCTGGCGGCAGCCGGACGCGGACAGGATCCGGTCGGTGCGCTGCTGATGCTGGGCGCCGGCCTGCTGGTCGCACTGGTGCTGGCACCACTGGCCACTGCTGCTGCAATACGCATTTCTCTGAGTTGACCGAGCTGAGAGCCAATCCACCCCTGCTGGATAGCCGCCACGCATGAATCCGATTGTCCGCTGGTTCCACCAACTCGGTTCACCGCCCACGTTCGACCGTTTCGCTGCCCGCTGGTCGCGGGTGTTCTACCTCGCCGCGGTGCCGGTGCTGCTGGTCGGCATGTGGCAGGCGCTGCTGGTGGTGCCGCCGGAAGCCAAGCAGCTGGACAGCTTCCGCATCCTCTACATCCACGTGCCCAGTGCCTGGATGAGCCTGTTCGTGTTCGCGCTGATGGCGCTGTATGCGGCCATCGCGCTGATCTGGCGGATCAAGGTCTGCGAGATCCTGGCCATGGCCTGTGCGCCGATGGGCGCCGGCTTCACCCTGATCACCCTGCTGACCGGCAGCATCTGGGGCAAGGGCACCTGGGGCACCTGGTGGGACTGGGACCCGCGCATGACCAGTGAGCTGGTGCTGCTGTTCCTGTACCTGGGCGTGATCGGCCTGTACCACGCCATCGAGGACCGCCGCAGCGCCGCGCGTGCAGCCGGCCTGCTGGCCATCGTCGGCGTCAGCCTGCTGCCGGTGATCCGGTATTCGGTGGACTGGTGGGGTGGCCTGCATCAGCGCCAGTCGATCAACGTATTCGGTGAATCGGCGATCAGCAGCGCGATGATCGCGCCGCTGTGGTGGATGGTGATCGGCACCAAGTTCTGGTTCGCCGGTTCGGTGCTGGCCAAGGCACGCGCCGACAACCTCGACCGCGAGGCCGGCAAGGCCTGGGTCGGTAGCCGCGTGGATGCCGCACGCCCGACCGGGGAGGCCCAGCCGTGACCCACCTGCCTTATGTGATCGGCGCCTACGCCGTGTTCGTGCTGGTGCTCGGCGCCGATGCCATCGGCTCGTGGCTGCGCCTGCGCGTGGCGCGCCGGCTCGCTCTGGCCCGCCAGCAGCGCCAGCAGACCCGCGCCGGCAAACAGGATGCGGCGGCCTCGCTACCGGCGGAGCTGGAACGATGACGCCGGTGCAGCGTCGCCGCCTGGCCTGGGTGCTGCTGGCCCTGCTCGCCTCCGGCCTGGCCACCGCACTGGTGGCGATGGCGCTGGAGCGCAACATTGCCTACCTGTACACGCCCGCAGAAGTACTGCGCGGCGATGTCGATGCGCAGTCGCGCTTCCGCTTGGGCGGCATGGTGGTGAAGGGTTCCTTCAATCGGCCGGTCGGCTCGTTGGAGGCACGCTTTGAAGTGACCGACGGCGATGCACAGCTGGCGGTGACCACCTCGCGGATCCTGCCGGACATGTTTGCCGAAGGCACCGCCGTGGTCGCCAGTGGCCGCCTGCAGGACGGTGTCTTCGTCGCCGACGAAGTGCTGGCCAAGCACGATGAAAAGTACGTGCCGAAGGAAGTGGCGGACAAGATGGGCGATGCCCATCGCAAGCACGACGTGCCGGTGACGGCACCCGAGGTGCGCTGAGTGCTGCCCGAACTGGGTCAGATCCTGCTGTTGTGTGCGTTGCTGGCCTCGCTGCTGCAGGCTGGCCTGCCGCTGGTGGGCGCGCATCGCAACAACACGGCGTGGATGGCGGTGGCACGACCGGCCGCCTTCGCGCAGCTGCTGCTGCTCGCCGGTGCGTTCGCGGCGCTCACCGCCGCGTTCGTGCAGCAGGACTTCTCGGTGCGCTACGTGGCCGAGAACTCCAATTCGCTGCTGCCGATGATCTACCGCTATTCGGCGGTATGGGGCGCGCATGAGGGCTCGCTGCTGATGTGGGCGCTGGTGCTGGCATTGTGGACCGGCGCGGTGGCGCTGTTCTCCCGGCACCTGCCTGCACCGGTGCAGGCGCGCGTACTGGCGGTGATGGGCATCGTCAGCGTCGGCTTCCTCGCCTTCCTGATCTTCACCTCCAACCCGTTCCTGCGCCTCAACCCGGCGCCGCTGGAAGGGCGCGATCTCAACCCGCTGCTGCAGGACCCGGGCCTGATCATCCATCCACCGATGCTCTATATCGGTTATGTCGGCTTCGCGGTGCCGTTCGCGTTCGCGGTGGCCGCGCTGCTGGAAGGTCGCGTGGATGCGCGCTGGCTGCGCTGGACGCGGCCCTGGACCAACGTTGCGTGGGGCTTCCTGACCCTGGGCATCGCCCTGGGCAGCTGGTGGGCCTACTACGAGCTGGGCTGGGGTGGCTGGTGGTTCTGGGACCCGGTGGAGAACGCCAGCTTCATGCCATGGCTGGTCGGTGCGGCACTGATCCATTCGCAGGCCGTCACTGAAAAGCGCGGCACCTTCGGCAGCTGGACCCTGCTGCTGGCGATCGCCGCCTTCGCACTGTCGCTGCTGGGCACCTTCCTGGTGCGCTCCGGCGTGCTGACCAGCGTGCATTCGTTCGCCGCCGATCCGTCGCGCGGCCTGTTCATCCTGGTGTTCCTGTCGGTACTGGTCGGCGGCAGCCTGCTGCTGTACGCGCTGCGTGCCAACCAGCTCAGCGTGGACGCCGACGATCCGCGCCGTGGCTTCACCGCCACCTCGCGCGAGACCCTGCTGCTGGCCAACAACCTGCTGCTGGCCACCGCCTGCGCGATGGTCCTGCTCGGCACACTGTATCCACTGCTGGCCGATGCGCTGTCGCTGGGCAAGATTTCCGTCGGGCCGCCCTACTTCGGCAGCCTGTTCCTGCTGCTGATGGCCCCGATGGTGCTGCTGCTGCCGTTCGGCCCGCTGGTGAAGTGGCAACGCGACCAACCTTCGCGTGCATTCGCGCTGCTGGCGCCATGGCTGGCGCTGGCCGTGCTGCTGGGCGCCCTGGCCTGGTGGCAGGCGCCGCAGAACGGCTGGAAGGCCGGCCTTGGCGTCGCCGCGGCGGCCTGGGTTGGAATCGGCACCGCGCGCTTCGTCTGGCAGCGCCTGCGCGGCAACGGCCGCTTCACCGCCGAAATGCTCGGCATGATCGTCGCCCACGCCGGCATCGCCGTGTTCCTGGCCGGCGCACTGCTGGTGGAAGCCTTGAACGTACAGCGCGAAGTAGCGCTGGCGCCGGGCCAGCAGCTGGTGGTCGGTCGCTACGAAGTCCGCTTCGAAGGCGTGGACCATCGCGAAGGGCCGAATTTCATCGCTGATCGAGGCCATCTGCGGGTGTTCCGCAACGGCCGCGAGCAGGCCCTGCTGCATCCCGAGAAGCGCCAGTACGCCAGTGGCGGCCAGGTGATGACCGAGGCCGGCATCGATGCACGCTTCGACGGTGATGTCTACGTGGCATTGGGCGAGCCGCTGGGCAACAATGCATGGGCGGTACGGGTGCACATCAAGCCGTTCGTGCGCTGGATCTGGCTGGGCGCGCTGCTGATGGCCCTGGGCGGATTCATCACCGCCGCCGACCGCCGTTTCCGTCGTCCGTAGGAGTTCCCATGTCCGAGTCCCCCGCCCCTCGCCCTTCCCGCCCGCTGCCGCCGGTAGCCATCGTGATCGGCGTGCTGTTCTTCTTCGGCCTGCTTGGGCTGATGATCTACGGGGTGATGAAATCGGGCGATCCGCAGCGCGACGTGCTGCCCTCGGCGCTGATCGACAAGCCGGCGCCGGCGTTCGCGCTGCCGGTGCTGCACGACCCGGAAATGATCGTGCACAGCGACGACCTGCGCGGTGCGCCCTACCTGCTGAACGTATGGGGCAGCTGGTGCGCGGCCTGCCGCGAGGAACACCCGGTGCTGACCCGCTTCGCCGAGAGCAAGCGCGTGCGCGTGATCGGCTACAACTGGAAGGATGACCCCACCGACGCGCTGCACTGGCTGGAACAGCTGGGCAACCCGTTCATGGTGGTGCTCAGCGATGTCGAAGGCCGCACCGCGATCGACTGGGGCGTGACCGCTGCACCGGAAACCTTCCTGGTAGACGGTAGCGGGATCGTGCGCTGGAAATACAGCGGCGCGATGACCCAGCGCGTGGTCGACGAGAAGCTGATCCCGGCGCTGGAGAAGATCGAGAAGGCCCAGGGCAATGCCGGCAACACCCTGCACACGGCGCCTTGAGCCCATGCGCTGGCTGCTGGCGCTGCTGCTCCTGATGCTGCCACTGGCCGTGCCGGCCCAGCAGCCGCTGCACGATCCGCAGCCGCTTCAGTTCCGCGATGGCGCCGAGGAACGCCGCTTCCATGACCTGGCCGCGCAGCTGCGCTGCGTGCAGTGCCAGAACCAGTCGCTGGCCGATTCCAACGCACAGATCGCCCAGGACCTGCGCCGCGAGGTGCTGCAGCTGATGCAGCAGGGCCACGACGATGCGCAGATCAAGCAGTTCCTGGTCGCGCGCTATGGTGAGTTCGTTCTCTACCAGCCACCGCTGCAACCAGGCACCTGGCTGTTGTGGGGGGGCCCGCTTCTGGTATTGGGTGCGGGCGCCCTGGTGGTGCTGGGGATCGTCCGCCGTCGTGGACGCACGGTCGGCGCCGCGCCGGCCGGCAAGGCCGATGAAGGAGATGGATGGTGAGCCACTGGCTGCCGATGCTGGCCGGCCTGGTCGCTGCGCTGGTGGCAGCGCTGGTGCTGTGGCCGCTGCGCCACCACGGTCGCCGCGGTTTCGCGGTGGGCGTGATTGCACTTGGCGTGGCCGGCGCCTGCCTTTACCTGCTGGTCGGTGATCCACGGGCTGCGCAGGTGCAGCCGCCGCCGTCGGTGGCAACCCTGCGCGATGGCGTGCAGGCCCTGCAGGATGCGTTGGAGCGTGACCCACAGCGGGCCGATGGCTGGACCCTGCTGGGTCGTTCGCAGGCCGAACTGGGCAATGCCTCAGCTGCGGCGGGCGCGTTCGCGCGGGCCGCAGCATTGGCACCGGATGATCCGGGCGTACTGGTGGAAGCCGCGCAGGCACGTGCGCAGGCCGACGCCGGCAAACAATTCGATGACACCGCAATGGCCTGGTTGCAGCAGGCGCGCACGCTGGCACCCGATGCCGAGCGCGCAAGCTGGCTGCTCGGCATCGCCCTGCGCCAGCGGGGCCGGAATGCCGAAGCCGCCGACGTCTGGAGCAGCCTGCTGCCGCGGCTGGAATCGGGTGCCGCGCAGGCACTGCAGGCACAGATCGCAATCGCCCGCGAAGCTGCCGGCCAGGCACCTGATGCTGCCGCTGCGACGCCGCAGGCGCTGCTGCAGGTGCGCGTGCAGCTGCCTGCACTGAAGGCGAACGAGTGGCCAGCCAGCACCCAGGTGTTCGTGCTGGCCCGTGCCGTCGGCGGCCCGCCTATGCCAGTGGCCGCTCGCAAGCTGCCGCTGGCCGGCTTCCCGGCCACGGTCGGGCTGGGCGACGGTGACAGTCCAATGCCGACCGCACCGCTGTCGGCACATCGCGAAGTGGAAGTGCTGGCACGCATCTCGCGTACCGGTAGCGCCAACCGCAGCGAGGGCGACCTGCAGAGCGTGCCGGTGAAGGTGAGCCTGCCGCATGACGGCGTGGTTGAGCTGCGGTTTCCCTGACCTGTAGCGCCGAGCCCATGCTCGGCAGCCGAACATGGGCTCGGCGCTACAGTAGATCCACGCCATGCGTGGATACGGCCACCGATGGAAACCAGCATGTCGCCAGCTGCACATCCGGCCCCGCTAGAATGCCCGCATGACTGAATTCATCCCGCCCGGCACCCGTTTCCATGCCCTGCCCTCGCCGTTCCCGTTCAAGCGCGGTGGCGCCCTGCACGGCGCCCGCGTGGCCTATGAAACCTGGGGAACGCTGACTGCCGACGCAGGCAACGCGATCCTGATCGTGACCGGTCTTTCGCCGGATGCGCACGCAGCGGCCAACGACGCCAATCCGGCACCGGGCTGGTGGGAAGGCATGGTTGGTCCCGGCAAGCCGATCGATACCAACCGCTGGTTCGTGGTGTGCGTGAACTCGCTGGGCAGCTGCAAAGGCTCCACCGGCCCCGCCTCGCTCAATCCGGCCACGGGCGAACCGTATCGCCTCGACTTCCCCGAGCTGTCGATTGAAGACGGCGCACGCGCCGCCATCGAGGTCGTGCATGCGCTGGGCATCGAGCAGCTGGCCTGCGTGATCGGCAATTCGATGGGCGGCATGACCGCCCTGGCGGTGCTGATGCTGCATCCGGGAATCGCGCGCAGCCACGTCAACATTTCCGGCAGCGCGCAGGCGTTGCCGTTCTCGATCGCGATCCGCTCGCTGCAGCGCGAAGCGATCCGCCTTGATCCGCGCTGGAACGGCGGCCACTACGACGACGACGCGTATCCCGAGTCCGGCATGCGCATGGCGCGCAAGCTGGGCGTGATCACCTATCGCTCGGCACTGGAATGGGACGGCCGTTTCGGCCGCGTGCGGCTGGATTCGGACCAGACCGATGATGATCCGTTCGGCCTGGAATTCCAGGTGGAAAGCTATCTGGAAGGGCACGCGCGGCGCTTCGTGCGTTTCTTCGACCCGAACTGCTATCTGTACCTGAGCCGATCGATGGACTGGTTCGACCTGGCCGAGTACGCCGATGGCGATGTGCTGGCGGGGCTGGCGAAGATCCGGGTGGAGAAGGCGCTGGCCATTGGCGCCAACACCGACATCCTGTTCCCGGTGCAGCAGCAGCAACAGGTCGCCGACGGCCTGCGTGCCGGAGGCGCTGAAGCGCATTTCATCGGATTGGAGTCACCGCAGGGCCACGACGCCTTCCTGGTCGACTTCGATCGTTTCGGCCCGGCCGTGCGCGGCTTCCTCGACGCGCTGTAAGTGGGCTGGCGGCGCAACCTGGCGCTGGCCGCGTTCGGCGCGTTGATCGCGCTGATGATCAGCGGCGTGCTGCCGCTGTGGCTGGGCGGCTGGTGCCTGCTGGCCTGCGCGGTGTCCTTCGGCCTGTACGGTCACGACAAGCGCGCGGCACAGCGAAAGCAGTGGCGGATTCCCGAACGTACCCTGCAGCTGCTGGCGTTCGCCGGCGGCTGGCCCGGCGCGCTGCTGGGCCAGGCCGTGTTCCGCCACAAGCATCGCAAGGCGGCATTCCAGTGGGTGTTCTGGCTGTGCGTGCTGGCCAACGTGGCCTCGATCGCGGTGATGCTGCGCGAGTTCTCGCGATAGCCAACCTGTAGGGCCGGGCCCATGCTCGGCTGCCTCTTTACGAAGCCGAGCATGGGCTCGGCTCTACAGTAGATCCACGCCACGCGTGGATGTGCATCGGTCAAAGTTCGCGGACCAGGGCGCCATCACGCAACCGGTACTGCGCGTCAACCACGCCGTCGGGCAGGTCGTCGTGGGTGATCATCAGCAGGCTGCGCCCGTCCAGCAACCCGGAAAGATCCTGCAGCAGCGCACGTGCCGTATCCACGTCCAGGCCTTCGGTGGGCTCGTCCAGCAGCAGGATCGGCGCATTGCGCAGCAGCGCGCGCGCCAGCGCCAGGCGCCGCGCCTGGCCGGCCGACATCGTCGCGCCGTTCTCGCCCACCCAGGTCTGCAGGCCACCATTCCGCTCGGCCCATTCACCCAGGCGCACGCGGCGCAGCACCGCCCACAAGGCGGCATCGCTGGCATCGGGATCACCCAATCGCAGGTTCTCGGCCACGCTGCCGGCAAACACCGGCGCGTTCTGCGGCAGCCATGCCAGTTGCTGGTGCCAATCAGCCTGACAGAAATCACGCAGGTCGCGGCCGCCATAGGTCAGTCGTCCCTGCTGAGGATCCCATAGCCGCAGCAGCAGGCTGGACAGGGTGGTCTTGCCACTGCCGCTGTCGCCGCGGATGGCGATTCGTTCGCCCGGCGCGAGGGTCAACTGCAGGCCGGACAACACCGGTCGCGCCGCGCCCGGCCACTGGAAATGCACGTCATCCCAATGCACGCGCGCGGCCTGCGGCACTGCCTGCGGCGCCTGCGGATCCTCCACCGTCGGCGGTTGCTCGACGATGGCCTGCAGGCGATCGGCGGCGATGCGCCCGGCCTGCAGCGACTGCCAGGCCAGGCCCATGCCCGCCCACAGTTCGATCAGTGCCACGGTGAGGAACACCAGGCCCGCCGCCATTTCCGGCGCGATGCGCTGCTGTTCGGCCGCGAGGAGCGCCAGCGCCAGCATCGCCACCAGCCCCAGCCCCGCGACCACGCCATGCAGGGTCGAGGCTGCGATCAGGCGCCAGCGCCGACGACGATCACGCGCGGCCAGCTGCTTGGCGGCCACGCGCACCTTCAGCTGCCAGGCCGCATCGGCATGCAGCGCGGCCAGATCGCCCGCACCCTCCAACCCTTCAAAGGCGGCGGTGCGCAGTGCAGCACGATGCGCGGCACGGTCGGCCTCTTCATCGTCGCGGCCACGCACACCCAGCCACGGCACGCCGAAGGCGATCAGCAGCGCCAGCACCGCCAGCAGCACCGCTGCCGAGGGCAGTATCAGCGCCGCCGATGCAACCGCCACCAGCGACAGCGCGCCCAACGCCACCAGTGGCCCGATCGCACGTACCAGCAGGCCATCCACTTCACCGATGTCACCGAGCAGGCGCGCCAGAAGTTCGCCGGTGCGCGTAGCCCCCAACCGTGCGGGTGCCAGCGGCAACGCGCGGCGGAAGAACCACACGCGCAGGTCGCGGGCGATGCGCAGGGTGGCATCGTGGCCGACCAGCTTCTCGAAGTAGCGCGACACGATGCGTGCCATCGTCAGCCCGCGGATACCCGCGGACGGCGAGAAGAAGTTGAAGCCCTGGCCGAGGCCGGCCGCACCAGCCAATGCGGCGGCGGTGAGGAAGCCACCGGACAGGCCCAGCAATGCAGTGCCGGCCAGCATGGTGGTCCACAACAGCAGGATCGTCAGCAGCAGGCGCGGCCGATGACGCAGGAACACCGCACGCAGCGAATCAGGCGAGCGGCTCATGCGCGCACCGCCTGCGCCGGTTCCACCAGGCGACCTTCCGGCAACAGCAGGCAACGGTCGGCCCAGGCGATCACCGCCGGGCTGTGGGTGGCGACCACCACGCTGCGGCCTCGTGCATAGGCCGCCAGGCTGCGCAGCAGGGCCGCTTCGGTATCGGCATCGAGAAACGCGGTGGGTTCGTCCAGCAACAGCACCTGCGGGTCGCGCAGCAACAACCGGGCCAGGCCGATGCGACGGGCTTCGCCGCCGGACAGGCCGAAGCCACGTTCGCCGATCACCGTATCCAGTCCCTGTGGCAGGCGCTGTGCGAACTGAAGCACCTGCGCGGCCTCGGCCACCGCACGCAGGCGCGCATCGCTGGCACCCGGATCGGCTAGGCGCAGGTTGTCGGCAATGCTGCCGTGGAACAGGTACGGGCGCTGGCTGGCATAGGCCACCTGCACGCCAGGACGCAGCTGCAGTTTGCCGGCGCGCGGTGGCAGCCAGCCGGCCAGCGCTTCCAGCAAGGTGCTTTTGCCGGACCCGCTGGGACCGACCAGGGCCAGGCGCTGGCCCGGCTCCAGCAGCACGTCCAGATCGTGCAGCACATCATGCGGCGCGCCCAACGGGCGAAGCACCAGGCCCTGTGCCTGCAGCGGCGGCAATGCAGCTTCGGCCGGTTCCACCGCCAGCGGTGCGATCTCGTTCTCGATCAGGCCCTGCTCCTCGGGCAGAGACTGCAGCAGCCGTTCCACCTCGGCAGCAGCGGCCAGTGCGTTGGCACGATCGTGGTAGTGCGCGGCCAGGCGCCGCAGCGGCGCGTAGAACTCCGGCGCCAGCAGCAGGCAGAACAGGCCCGCGCCCAGCGTCGGCACCATCGAGTGCAGCGACATCATGCCCAGGTAGCTCAGGCCCAGGTACAGCGCGACCATCGCCACGCTCACCGAGGCGAAGAATTCCAGCACCGTGGACGACAGGAAGGCGATGCGCAGCACCTTCAGGGTGCGCACGCGCACCCCTTCGGCGGCGGCCTCGATACCTTCCAGCTCGGCCTCGCCACGGCCATACAGGCGCAGCAGGCCCAGGCCCTTGATGCGATCAGCGAAGTGGCCGCTCATCCTCGCCAGTTCGCCCAGCTGGGCACGACCGGCGGCTTCGGCGCCCCAGCCCACCAGCATCATGAAGAACGGCACCAGTGGTGCGGTGAACAGCAGGATCAGCGCCACCACCCAATCAACCCACGCCACCGCGGCCAGGATCAGCAGTGGCACCACCACCACTTCGGTGCGCACCGGCAGGAAGCCACTGTAATAGTTCTCGATCGCATCGCCGTGATGCAGCATCAGTTCGCCCAGCTCACCGGTGCGGCGTTGCCGCAGCCACAGCGGGCCATGCCCGAGCAGTCGCGCGAACACGCGCTCGCGCAGGGCCAGCCGTGCGGCATCGGCCACATCACCGGCGGCAGCCTGGGTGGCGCTGCCGAGCAGCGTGCGCAGCACCAGGACCAGCGCCAGCCCACCCAGCACCGGCAGGCCCGATGCCAACGGTGCGCGCTCCACCAGCACCTGCTGCACCAGCCAGGCAATGGCGGCAGCCTGGCCGATCAACAGCGCTCCGGACAGGCTGATGCACAGCGCCGCCAGGCGCTGGCGGCCTCGAGCGGTGCGTGCCAGGTCAGCCAGCCAAGCCGTGCGTACGCGCCGCTGGCGGGCGGTTTCAGCTTCCGGGGAAAGGCCGTCAGGGGTCGTTTCGGCAGCGCTCAAGGGGTCTTCACGGGCATCGGGGGAGACACGGCATTGTAGGCGCAGGCAACAGCCCGCCCCTGCGGCCGGCGGTCGCAGTCTTCATCAGGTTCGCATACGATCCCTTCGCATACCTGTTCATACATTGATCTGGATCAAGGCTGTTTGAAGTAGTCGGTCACATCATTCACGTCGTAGACCACCCTTCCCGCCACCTGCAACGGCACTATCCAACGAGGTAGCCAGGCCATGATTGATCAGACAGTCGTAGAACTGTCGCGGCTGCAATTCGCGCTGACCGCGATGTACCACTTCCTATTCGTACCGCTCACCCTCGGCCTGTCCTTCATGGTGGCCATCATGGAGAGCGTGTACGTGATGACCGGCAAGGAGATCTGGCGCAGGATGACCCTGTTCTGGGGCGTCCTGTTCGGCATCAACTTCGCCATGGGCGTTGCCACCGGCATCGTCATGGAATTCCAGTTCGGCATGAACTGGTCCTACTACAGCCACTACGTGGGTGACATCTTCGGTGCGCCGCTGGCGATCGAAGGCCTGATGGCCTTCTTCCTGGAGGCCACCTTCGTCGGCCTGTTCTTCTTCGGCTGGAACCGCCTCACCAAGGTCAAGCACCTGATGGTGACCTGGCTGATGGCGCTGGGCACCAACCTGTCGGCAATCTGGATCCTGGTGGCCAATGGCTGGATGCAGAACCCGACCGGTGCGGTGTTCAACCCGGAAACCATGCGCATGGAAGTGGTCGACTTCATGGCGGTGGTGTTCAACCCGGTGGCGCAGGCCAAGTTCGTGCACACCGTCAGCGCCGGCTACGTGACCGGTGCGGTGTTCGTGATGGCGATCAGCGCGCTGTTCCTGCTGCGCAACAAGCACAAGGACCTGGCCCGTCGTTCGTTCGCGGTGGCCGCGGCGTTCGGCCTGCTGTCATCGCTGTCGGTGGTCGTGCTGGGTGACGAGAGCGGCTACGCCGCCAGCGAACACCAGAAGATGAAGCTGGCCGCGATCGAAGCGATGTGGGAGACCGAGCGTGCGCCGGCCGACTTCACCGCCTTCGGCATCCCGAACCAGGAAACCCACCAGAACGACTATGCGGTGAAGATCCCCTACCTGATGGGCCTGATCGCCACCCGCTCGTTGAACCAGCCGATTCCGGGCATCCTGGAGCTGGTCGAGCGCGCCGAACACCGCGTGCGTGGCGGCCAGCTGGCCTACGGTGCATTGGAACGCCTGCGCGCCAACAAGAACGACGTTGAAGCACGCGAGATGTTCGACCGCCACTGGCAGGACCTGGGCCACGGCCTGCTGCTCAAGCGCTACCGCGACGACATCCTCAACGCCACCCCGCAGGAAATCTCGCAGGCGGCGATGGACACCGTGCCGCGCGTGATGCCGCTGTTCTGGACCTTCCGCGTGATGGCCGGCCTCGGCTTCTACCTGATCGCCTTCTTCGCACTGGCCTTCTACTACTCCTGCCGCAACAACTTCCAGGACAAGCGCTGGTTCCTCACGCTGGCCCTGTGGACGCTGCCGGCACCGTGGATCGCGATCGAGTGCGGCTGGTTCGTGGCCGAGTATGGTCGCCAGCCGTGGGCGGTCGATGGCGTGCTGCCGACCTTCTATGCGGCATCGGGCCTGGCCCTGCATGAAATCGTGCTGACCCTGGCAGGCTTCACCGCAATCTACACCGCGCTGATCGTGGTCGAGATCAAGCTGATGCTCAAGGCGATCCGCAAGGGTCCGGACGAGGTGCTGCCGTCGCTGCAGTCGCCCCAGCCGCATGCTTCCCACAATGCCTCGGCGCCGGCCGCCGGCCAGGCCTGAGGCAGGAGAACCAAGATGGATTTCATTCTTCTGGACTACACCACGCTGCGCGTGATCTGGTGGCTGCTGCTCGGCATCCTGCTGATCGGTTTCGCCGTGATGGATGGTTTCGACCTGGGCGTGGGCACCCTGCTGCCCTTCGTCGCCCGCAACGACGCCGAGCGCCGGCTGGTGATCAACACCATCGGCCCGGTGTGGGAAGGCAACCAGGTGTGGCTGATCCTGGGCGGCGGCGCGATCTTCGCCGCCTGGCCGCCGCTGTATGCGGTCAGTTTCTCCGGGTTCTACCTGGCGATGTTCGTGATCCTGTTCGCGCTGATCCTGCGTCCGGTCGGTTTCAAGTTCCGCAGCAAGATGCCCAGCGAACGCTGGCGCAACACCTGGGACTGGGCGCTGTTCATCGGTGGCTTCATCCCGGCGCTGATCATGGGCGTGGCGGTGGGCAACGTGGTGCTGGGCGTGCCGTTCCACTTCGATGACAGCATGCGCATCTTCTACACCGGCTCGTTCTTCGGCCTGCTGATGCCCTTCGCGCTGCTGGCCGGCCTGCTCAGCGTGTCGATGCTGGTCGCCCACGGTGCCGCCATGCTGGTACTGAAGACCGACGGCCCGGTGGCCGAACGTGCAGCCCGTTTCGGCAGCATCGCCGCGATCATCGCCTTCGTGCTGTTCGCCGTGGGCGGTGCCTGGGTGGCCTTTGGCCTGCCGGGTTACCAGATCACCTCGCAGGTGGTTACCGATGGCGCCACCAATCCGCTGCTGAAGACCGCCGAACTCGGCGCCGCCGGTGGCTGGATGCGCAATTACAGCGCGATGCCGGCCACGATCCTGGCACCGCTGCTGGGCCTGGCCGGCCTGCTGGCCAGTGCGGTGCTGCTGCGTGCCCGTCGCGGCGGGCTGGCCTTCATCGCTTCCGGTGCGGCCATCGCCGGCATCATCCTGACCGTCGGTTTCGCCATCTTCCCGTTCCTGCTGCCGTCCTCGAGCCAGCCCACCTCCAGCCTGACCGTGTGGGACGCCTCGTCCAGCCACCTGACCCTGTGGATCATGCTGCTGGCCACGGCGGTGTTCCTGCCGATCATCCTCGCCTACACCACCTGGGTGTACCGCGTGCTGAAGGGCAAGACCACCACCGAAGAGATGGGCAACAACCCGAACGCTTACTGATTGACGGTGTGCCGGCCCACGGCCGGCACATCCCTTGAACAAAGGAGATCGACCATGTGGTATTTCGCCTGGATTCTCGGTGCCGGCCTCGCCTCGACGGTGGCCATCCTCAACGGCATGTGGTTCGAAGCCCGCGAGCAGAACCGCATCGAGAAGGAAAATCGTCGCTGAGCTGTAAAAAAACCTTGCCGCCTTGGCCTTCACACGGTATCTTAGGCGGCTCCTTCGGGGTGTAGCTCAGTCTGGTAGAGCGCTACGTTCGGGACGTAGAGGTCGCAGGTTCGAATCCTGTCTCCCCGACCACTCACGTGGTCGCATTGAAGCCTGGTGAAGTCATCCAGGCTTTTTTGTTCCCTGAAGTGGCACTGCTTCGGCAGTGTGAAGAAAACAGCATTTACCCCTTGCCGCCATCGGGGTGAATCGCTAGAATAGGCGGCTCCCTTCGGGGTGTAGCTCAGTCTGGTAGAGCGCTACGTTCGGGACGTAGAGGTCGCAGGTTCGAATCCTGTCTCCCCGACCACTTCGGTGGTCACCAAGAAGCCTGGAAGACATCACTGTCCTCCGGGTTTTTTTGTATCCAGCGCCCGGCGCGCCCGCATGACGGGACCTTGCCGGACCGCACACGTACAATGGCCGCGCTGCCGGCCCGCCTGCAGCCACTCCCCCACCTGCCGCTTCGGCGTAGACCGATGCCGGCGCTGCATGCCATTGCTCCGGCGTGCGACACCTGCAAGGACCACCGATGAGTTCCTCCACTTCCGATTCGCCGTCGCTGCTGCACGGTCGTGTCCTCGCTTTCGCCGCCATCCTGCTGGCGGCGATCAACCTGCGCACCGCCGTCACCTCGATCACCCCGCTGCTCGACGTACTGGGCCAGCAGTTCGGCTTCGGCACCACCATGACCGGTGTGCTGGGCATGTTGCCGACCGCCTCGTTCGCGCTGTTCGGCGTGGCCACGCCGGCACTGGCACGGCGCCTCGGCCTGGAGCGCACCACCCTGCTGGCGATGGTGATGGCGATGGCCGGCCTGCTGCTGCGCTCCAGCGCCGGCAATGTCGGCACGCTGCTGCTGGGGTCGGTGCTGGCGCTGGCCGGCATGGGCATCGGCAACGTGGTGGTACCGCCGCTGGTGAAGCGCTACTTCGCCAACAAGGTCGGCACCATGAGCACGCTCTACATCAGCGTGCTGCAGCTGGGCACGATGCTGCCGGCGCTGCTGGCGGTGCCAGTGGCCAACGCCGCTGGCTGGCGCGTCTCGCTGGGCATGTGGGCGCTGCTCGCGCTGGCCGCGGCACTGCCGTGGCTGGTGCTGGCCAGGCGCGCACCGAAGCCGCAGGCGGACGCCACCGATCCGACCGCGCAGCCGCATGGGAAAGTCTGGCGCACCTCGCTGGGCTGGAGCATGACGCTGATGTTCGGCATGACCTCGCTGATGACCTATTCGATGTTCACCTGGCTGCCACGCATCGTGGTCGAGGCCGGTGGCACGCCGGCCTTCGGTGGCGTGATGGTGGCGGTGTTCTCGGCATTGGGGCTGCTGCCTTCACTGGTCATCCCGTCGATGGCGGTTCGCATGCAGAACCCGTTCCCGCTGGTGCTGATCGGCTTCTTCTCGTTCGTGATCGCCTTCACCGGCCTGCTGCTGGCACCGATGAAGGCCCCGCTGCTGTGGGCCTGCCTGCTCGGCGTCGGTCCGTCCACCTTCCCGCTGGCGCTGACCCTGATCAACCTGCGCACGCGCACCCCCACCGGCTCGGCGGCGCTGTCCGGCTTCATGCAGGGCGTGGGCTACAGCTTCAGCTGCCTGGGGCCGTTCCTCGTCGGCTGGCTGCATACGGTCAGCAATGGCTGGACGCTCCCGTTCAGCTTCCTGTTCGGCTGCGCCACCCTGATGCTGTGCGCCTCCTGGGTGGCCTGCAAGCCACGCAAACTGGAAGACCTCTGGTAAGCCATCGAGGGACCGCACGCCGGCCCCGCCCGCCGCTCGTCAGCCATTCCAGGAAAATTGACGCCGGACTGACAATTCCGGGCGGATAGTGCCCACGAATGCCCATCCTTGCCGCGTGCCGGCATTGGGCATGGGGGCGGCCTGGCCGCCCAGGCCACCACTCGGTGTGCGGGGGATTCTCGCTTCAGACAACACATTGCAGGTCGCTGTCCGGGTTGTACCCGTCCTTGCTGGGCGGGAGTGCACGAAGGGAGTGACGCAGGGCACGGCCACCCCAAAAGCTGGCATGTGATGTGCGTCACATTTTTCACGGTTGTCTGGTCAGGAAGCCAAGGGGGTCCCCAATGGTTGTCCACCGTCGGCTGGCGCTTTGCGTCGGCCTCGCCTGCACTGCCCTGGCCTGGGCCAGCAGCGCTGCCCCGCCCGATCGCGAGGCGGCCCTGGCCGAGATCGGCCGCTACCGCGACCAGGCCCGATGGCTGGATGCGCTGGGCGCCATCGAGCGTGCCAGCCAGCAACAGCCCAATGACGATCTGCTGTTCAAGCTGCGCGTGCTGACCCTGGGCGACATCGGCAATGCATGGCGCGCATGGGAGCTGTACCAGCAGCGTCCGCAGCTGTTCGACGCTGCCCAGAAGCAACGCCTGGAGGGCGACTACCTGGCCAAGCTGGTGGTGTGGAGCCTGGCCTACAGCAGCAGCGAGGACAGCCGCCTGGAAGAGGCTGAATCGACCCTGGCACGCATGCAGCGCTACCTCGGCAGCGAAGGCACGCCGTCCGCCCAGGCCCCGCTGCGGATCCGCATGGACCGGCTGATCCTGCTCAACCGCCTGGGCCGCCATGCGCAGGTGCGCGAGGAAGCACGGGCCCTGCAGGCCGAAGGCCACACGCTGCCCGACTACGTGCTGCCCGCAGTAGGCGATTCGTTGATGGGCACCCTGCACCCGGAGGAAGCGATTCCGGTGCTGCAGGCAGCCGTCGCTGGCGATCCCTCGCGCGATGCCTCGCACTCGGAGCTGGCGTACGCCTATCTGGAAAGCGAACAGCAGGAAAAGGCCATCGACCTGCTGCAGGCATGGCGCGACAAGGAACCCGCGTGGCGCTGGAGCAACGGCAAGTCGCCGTACGCGAACTGGTCGCGCTACGAGGCCGACCTGAACCTGGCAATGGTGCGCGCCTACAGCGGCGACCTGCGCACCGCACAGCACGACCTGGAATCGATGGTCGACATCGCACCGGGCAACGGCGGCCTGCAGAGCGCACTGGGCAGCGTGTACATGATGCGCGGATGGCCACGCATGGCCCTGCAGCGCCAGCAGATGGCACATGCGCTGGACCCACGCGACATCGAGCCACGGCTCGGCATGGAAGAGGCGTACGTAGCGCTGCAACGCGATGATCTGGCGCGGCCGCTGCACGACGATCTGGTGGCACGCTACCCGACCCAACCCGCCGTCGAGCGCATGGACCAGGCCTGGCGCGTACATCGCGGTTGGCAACTGAAGGCATGGACCGACATTGGCCGCAGCTCCGGCGGTGGCGGCACATCGCCGCTGGGCAACAACGACCGTCACTACGGCATGGAAGTGCAGACGCCGGTGCTCGACGACCGCTGGCGGTTGTTCGCTTTCGCCGACAGGCGCTCGGTCGATTTCCAGGACCAGCGCATCGACCCGCTGTGGCTGGGTGCAGGCGTGCGCTATCGCTTCGGCCGACTGGATGCCGAAGCCGCCGCGCTGCGTGCCAACGACCACGTCGGCGATACCGGCCTGCGTCTCGGTGTCGGCTGGCAGTTCAACGATTACTGGCACGCCGGGCTGGTGGCCGCACGCAACGATCCGGAAGCCTCGATGCAGGCGCGCGTGGCCGGCATCACCGCTGACAGCGTGAGCGCGCAGGTCGACTACCGGCGCAGCGAGCTGACTCACTGGATGTTCGGCGCCAGCCGCTTCCGCTACGACGACGGCAACCACCGCGAACTGTTCAGCACCAGCGTTGAACAGCGCCTGCTGACCCGCCCGCGCTGGCTGATCGATGGCCTCGCCAGTGCCTACACCAGCCGCGGCAGCCGAGACGACGCGCCCTACTTCAACCCGAAGCGCGACCGCATGGTCGAGATCGGAATGCGCATCGACCAGCAGTTGTGGCGGCACTACGAGCGCCACTTCCGGCACCGGCTGACGGTCTCGCTGGGTGACTACTGGCAGGACGGCTTCGGCAGCGCGCTGGTCCCTTCGGTGTCCTACATGCACGAATGGCAGCTGGGCCAGGGCCGCGTGTTCGAGTACGGCGTGCGCTGGTCGCGGCCGGTCTACGACGGCCACCGCGAGCGTCATATCGGCTTCGAAGCCGCACTGCGCTGGGGAGAGTGACATGGCCCGCATCCTGCGACTGATCGTGCTCCTGCTGCTGTCCGCCGCGCCGCCGGCGTTCGCCCAGCAGGCCCTGCATCTCGATGCCATTGACAACGGCCTGCTGATCCTCAGCTACCACGACATCCGCGACCAGGTCGCGGCCAAGGGCGACGCCGATACCTACGCGGTGAGCACGCAGAACTTCGCCGCGCACCTGGACTGGCTGGGTGCGCACGGCTATCACCCGGTGTCCTTGTCGCAGGTGATCGACGCCTCACAGGGGCGCGCCACGCTGCCGCCAAAGCCCGTGCTGCTGACCTTCGATGACGGCCTGCGCAGCGTCTACGACAAGGCGTTCCCGCTGCTGCAGGCCTACCGCTACCCGGCGCTGGTGGCGGTGATCACCGATTACGTGGACATGGCACCGGGGCGCACCATCGACTATGGCTACCGGCCGTTCGGCCACGATGACTTCGTTACCTGGGCGCAGCTGAAGCAGATGCACGACAGCGGCCTGATCGAAGTGGCCAGCCATACCGACGACCTGCATCACGGTGTGCTTGCCAATCCGCAGGGTAATTCGACGCCAGCGGTGGTCACCCGCATCTACCGTCCAGCCACGCACAGCTACGAGAGCGAGGCGCAGTACGAGCAGCGCCTGCGCGCCGACCTCGGCCGTAGCGTGCAGCGCATCCAGCAGCACCTGGGCATACGCCCGCGCGCCATCGTCTGGCCCTATGCCGCCTACAACCAGCTGAGCAACGACATCGCCGAGCAGCTGGGCATGCCGGTATCCTTCGATCTGGAAGGCCGCAGCACGCCGGTGGCCAGCGACCTGCACGGGCTGGCGCGCTTCCTGGTCAGCGACAACCCGACCGTGGAGGGCTTGGCCTACGAGCTGCGCCGCGACGTTGCGCTCGACGGCATCCGCGCGTTGCAGGTCGACCTGGATGATGTGTACGACCCGGACCCGGCGCAGCAGGCGCGCAACCTCGATGCGCTGATCGAGCGGGTCAAGCGCATCTCGCCCACCCACGTCTACCTGCAGGCTTTCGCCGACCCCGACGGCAACAACACCGCCGACGCACTGTACTTCCCCAACCGGCACATGCCGATGCGCGCGGACCTGTTCAGCCGGGTCGCCTGGCAGCTGAAGTCGCGCGCGGGGGTGAAGGTATACGCCTGGCTGCCGGTGCTCGGGTTCGAGCTGCCCGATCCGGTACAGCGGAAGGCATTGGCGATCCACAACGGCGATGCCGACGGCATGTACCGGCTGGACTTCACCAACCCGAAGGCACGCCAGATCATGCTCGACATCTACGAGGATCTGGCCGTCAACTCGTACTTCGAAGGCCTGCTCTTCCATGATGATGGTTACCTGCGCGACACGGAACTGCCGGCGCTGGCGGCCGGTGACGATGGCAGCGCACGCACCCGGGCGCTGATCGACTTCACCCTGGCCCTGCGCGACAGTGCGCAGCGTTGGCGACCGAAGCTGGCGACAGTGCGCAACCTGTATGCCGAGCCGGTGTTGCGCCCGCAGAGTGAAGCCTGGTTTGCACAGCGCCTGGACCTGTTCAACAAGGCTTACGACCAGACCGCGCTGATGGCGATGCCATGGATGGAAGGCAGCAGGCACCCGGAACACTGGCTGGACCAGCTGCTGGCCGCGGTGCGCGCGCACGATCCCCAGCTGCAGCACACCCTGTTCGAACTGCAGACCGTGGATTGGCGCAGCGGCCAGCCGATTCCCGCCGAACGCCTGCGCGCGCAGATCCGCCAGCTGCAGGCGCAGGGCGTCCACCATTTCGCCTGGTACCCGGATGACTTCATCGCCGGCCAGCCTTCCACCCATGATGCCCGTGCGGCGATGTCCGCCGGCAACTTCCCGTACCCGGAGAAGTGACATGGACATGCATCCGCTGCTGCAGGTCCTGTTCCAGTTCGCCTTCTACTACCCGATGGTGATGGCGTTCTTCTGGATGTCGGGTGGCCTGTACTACTACTTCCGGCGCGAACGCCATTCGCGCCCGCGCAATGATCCTCCGTTGATGGTCGATCCACCGTTCGCAAGCCTGCTGATTCCCTGCCACAACGAATCGGAGAACCTGGACGACACCCTGGGGGCCGCGCTGGCGCAGCGCTATCCGGCCGACTACGAGGTGATCGCCATCGATGATGGCAGCAGTGACGACACCGGCGCCCGGCTCGATGTGCTGGCGGCGAAGCATCCACGGCTGCGCGTGCTGCACCTGGACCGCAACCTCGGCAAGGCCAATGCGCTGCGCATGGGGGCGCTGGCGGCACGCTCGGAGTACCTGGTGTGCATCGATGGCGATGCCATGCTGGAGGAACACGCCCTGCACTGGATGGTCTGGCACCTGGTCAGTGGCAACCGGGTCGGCGCGGTCACCGGCAACCCACGCATCCGCAACCGTTCCACCCTGCTCGGGCGCCTGCAGGTGGCCGAGTTCTCTTCGATCATCGGCATGATCAAGCGCGCGCAACGTGTCTACGGGCGCATCTTCACGATCTCCGGGGTCATCGCCGGCTTCCGCCGTACCGCGCTGCACGAGGTCGGCTGGTGGTCGGACGACATGGTGACCGAGGACATCGACATCAGCTGGCGCCTGCAGCGTGCGCATTGGGACATCCGCTACGAACCCAACGCGCTGTGCTTCATCCTGATGCCGGAAACGCTGAAGGGCCTGTGGCGGCAACGGCTGCGCTGGGCGCAGGGCGGCGTGGAAGTGATGCTGCGGCATGCGCGTTCACTGCTGAACTGGAAGGAGCGGCGCATGTGGGGCGTGCTGCTGGAGTATGTGCTGAGCGTGATCTGGGCCTACACCATGCTGTTCATCGTGGTGTTGTGGGTGCTGGGCAAGCTCATCGACATGCCGCCGCAGCTGTATATCGCCAGCCTGCTGCCGCAATGGCATGGCGTGATCCTGGCCCTGGTCTGCCTGCTGCAGTTCGCCAGCAGCCTGATCATCGACCGTCGTTACGAAACACAGATTGGACGCAACTACTTCTGGGTCATCTGGTACCCGATGGCGTACTGGCTGATCAGCCTTTCCACCACCCTGGTGGCGCTTCCCAAGACTCTGCTGCGCCGTCGCAGCAAGCGCGCTACCTGGACCAGCCCTGACCGGGGAATCCGATGAACGCACAACACCCGTCCAACCGCTTCGACTCGCGGATGATCCGCAAGCCACATCATCAACCGCGCTTCCAGCGCACCGCCTGGGGCTTCGTCACCCTGGCGTTCTGGGGGTTCTACTTCTACCTGTGGGCACCGTTGGTGACCCTGCTCTCGTGGCTGATCGGCGGGCAGATGGCCTGGCAGCAGCTGTACGAACGCAAGAACCAGTTCGACCCCTATGTGCTGGTCGCGCTGCCGCTGATGCTGCTGTGCGCAAGCGTGCTGCTGATCGGTTGGGCCGAATACAACCGTGCGCGTTTCCGTGGCCACGAACGGCGCCTGCCACGGCCACTGGCCAGCCTCAATGAAGTAGCCGCCGATCTCGGCGCCAGCACCGGCTTGGCCGAGCGGTTGCTGGGCTGCAAGTCCGCTACGCTGCACATGGATGAGCATGCGCGGCCGGTGGGCATCCGCCGCGAGGTGGTGTGACGCCCCGGTAGTCGCCGACCTTGGTCGGCATTTGCCTTGGTGGATGCCGACCTTGGCCGGCACCAGGGGTTGGTGGGTGCCAACCTTGGTCGGCACTGCGGCCTGCCGCGCAGAGCATCCACGCATGGCGTGGATCTACTTGCGCGTCTGCCCTTCGCCACGCACCACGAAACGCTCGACGGTGAGCGCCTCCAATCCCATCGGGCCGTAGGCATGCAGGCGCGTGGTGGAGATGCCGATTTCGCTGCCCAGGCCAAGCTGGCCGCCATCGGAAAAGCGCGATGAGGCATTCACCATCACCACCGCCGAGCGCAGCGCGTTGACGAAGCGTTCGGCATTGCCGGTATCTTCGGTGGCGATCACTTCGGTATGGTCAGAGGTGTAGGCGCGAATGTGCGTGATGGCCGCATCGAGATCGTCGACCACGCGCACCGCAAGTAACAGGTCGAGGAACTCGGCGGCGTAGTCCTCTTCGGTGGCTTCCGCGCTGCCCGGCAGCAGCGGCTGTGCGTTCGTATCGGCGCGCAGCTCCACGCCGCGCTCGCCGAGTACCTGCGCCACGCGCGGCAGGAAGGTTTCGGCCACATCACGGTGCACCAGCAGGGTCTCCAGCGAATTGCACGCCGCAGGACGACTGCACTTGCCATCCACCAGCAGATCGAGGGCCTTGTCCAGATCGGCGCTGGCATCGACGAACAGGTGGCAGACGCCCTTGTAGTGCTTGATCACCGGCACCCGCGCATGTTCGGCGACGAAACGGATCAGGCCTTCGCCACCGCGCGGAATCGCCAGGTCGATCAGCTCGTGCAGCTGCAGCAGTTCCAGCATCGCTTCGCGGCGCAGGTCGGTCAGCACCGTCACTGCTGCCGGTGGCACGCCGTTGGCCTTGAGCGCCCCCGCCAGCGCCTGTGCGATGGCGGTGTTGGAATGGATCGCTTCGGAGCCACCGCGCAGGATCACGCCATTGCCAGCCTTCAGGCACAGCGCGGCCGCTTCGGCGGTCACGTTCGGGCGCGCCTCGTAGATCATCGCGATCACGCCCAGCGGCACGCGCACCTTCTGCACGCGGATCCCGTTCGGGCGCACGTCGTCGCGGGTCACCTGGCCGACCGGATCTGGCAATCCGGCCACTTCGCGCACGGCCTCGGCCATCGCGAACAGGCGCGGCGGATCCAGTGCCAGGCGATCGAGCATGGCGCTGCCCACGCCTTTCCCGCGTGCAGCGGCAAGGTCGCGCGCGTTACCGGCCAGGATCAGCCCGGCATTCACTTCCAGTGCCTGTGCCATCGCCAGCAGCAGCGCGCGCCGGGCGTCACTGTCGAGACCGGCGACCACCTGGGCCGCGTCACGGCAGGCCCGCGCCTGCGCTTCGATGTCACTCATCGGAATATCCTTCAATGCGGTCATGGCAGCACCAGGTCGTCACGATGGACGACGCTGCCACCGTAGTTGTAGCCGAGCACGGCCTGGATGTCGCGCGAATGGCGGCCAGCGATGCGGCGCACGTCGTCCGCCGCGTACTGACTGACACCGCGGGCGATGCATACGCGCCCCTGCGATGCGTCCCAGCACACCTGCACCATGTCGCCACGGCGGAACGTCCCTTCCGCACCGGTGATGCCGCCAGGCAACAGCGAAGCGCCCTTCTCGCGCATCGCCTGTGCAGCACCGGCATCGATCAGAATCGCGCCTTCGGCCAGCGGTGCGTGCCGCAGCCAGTGCTTGCGTGCGGCCTCGCGGCTGCGCGCGGCGTGGATGCGGGTGCCGAACAGGCGATCCTGTGCCAGCGCGCGCACCACCTCCCCACTGCGTCCATTGAACAGGTAGGTCTCGATGCCGAGGCGACCCGCCTTGGCCGCCGCTTCCAGCTTGGTGCGCATGCCACCGGTACCGGCACGTGATCCCGCGCCCCCCGCCATCGCCAGCACTTCATCATTCAGTTCCGCAACGTCGTGCAGCGGCCGTGCGTCGGCATGCGAGCGCGGGTCGGCGCTGTACAGGCCGTCGATGTCGGTGGCAATGAACAGCGCATCGGCATCGACCAGCGCCGCCACCGTCGCCGCCAGATTATCGTTGTCGCCAAGCTTGAGTTCGTCCACCGACACGGTGTCGTTCTCGTTGACCACCGGCAGCGCGCCCAGCCGCAGCAGTTCGTTGAGGGTGGCGCGGGCGTTGAGGTAACGGCGGCGGTCGCGCAGGTCGTCATGGGTCAGCAGCACCTGCGCCACCGGGCGCTCGAAGAAGCGCTGCCAGAGGCCGATCAACTGGGCCTGACCAAGCGCCGCCAAGGCCTGCCGCGCCGCCATCGCTGCGCCCGGCTCATCGGCGCGCGGCAGGATCGCGCGTCCGGCCGCCACTGCGCCGGATGACACAATCACCACCTCGCGCCCGCCCAGCACGTTGGCCGAGACGAATTGGGCCAGGCCCAGTGCGTGGCGTGGCGACAGGCCGCCGCCATCGGCCGCCAGCAGGCTGCTGCCGACTTTCAGCACCGCGCGCCGCCACGGCGGCAGCGCCTGTTGCGGGAACGGCGAAGCGGCGTTGGCAGCGTGCAGGGTCATCGGTCAGGGCCTCAGCGGGTGTTCCATTCGTGCACGGTCAGGTCGGAGGCCTGCATCGTCACCAGCGGATCGGTGGCGACGATGGCCTGTGCCTGCGCCAGGCTGTCCACGTTGCACAGCACGTAGGCGCCACCACTGCCATCGGCGAAGCCGCCGGTCAGCTGCAGCTTGCCCTGGGCCTGCAACGCATCGAGGAAATCACGGTGCGGCTGCACGGCGGCGGCGTTGAAATCGGGCCGGCGCATGGCCAGCACCAGGTAGACCGTGCCCGCCATCAGGCCAGCGCCTGCCAGCGCGCACGCAGTTCATCCAGGCGCAGGTCGGCCGCCGAGCCCGGCGAAACGCGTGCGGCCAGGCTGCCTTCCGGCGTGCGCCCCTGCCCTGCACTGTCGGCACCGGCCGCGGCGGCCTTGTAGGCCTCGCGGAACGGCACGCCGGCCACGGCCGCTTCCACGGCGACGTCGGTGGCATACATGCCCGAATCGATCGCCACGCGCAGCTTGTCGTCACGCCATTCCAGGTTGGCCAGCAGCGCCGGCAGCAGTTCCAGCGCAGCCAGGCCGCGGCCGAAGCCGTGGAAGATGGCGCCCTTGGAAGACTGCAGGTCGCGGTGGTAGCCCGACGGCAGCGACAGCAGCTGCTCGATCTCGGTGCGCGCGGCGGCCACGCTGGCATGGGTCGCACGCATCAGCTCGATCACATCTGGGTTGCGCTTGTTGGGCATGATCGAGCTGCCGGTGGTGTACTGCGCCGGCAAGGCGACGAAGCCGAACTCCGCGCTGGTGAACAGCGACAGGTCCCAGGCGATGCGGCGCAGGTCCAGCGTGGCACCACCCAGTGCTTCCAGTGCAGCCAGCTCGAACTTGCCGCGCGACAGCTGCGCGTAGATCGGCGAGATCTGCATGCGTGCGAAGCCGAGCGCCGCCGTGGTGTGCTCTCGGTCCAGCGGCAGGTTCACGCCGTAGCCGGCGGCAGTGCCGAGCGGGTTGGCATCGACCAGTGCATGGGTGTCACGGGCGCGGATGGCATTGTCGATGAAGGCCTCGGCCCAGCCCGCCCACCACATGCCGGCCGAGGACACCACGGCGCGCTGGATGTGGGTGTAGCCGGGAATCGGCAGGTCCTTTTCGGCCTGCGCACGGTCCAGCGCGACCTTGGCCACTTCGGCGCTGAGCCGGGCCACGCGCTGCAGCTTCTCTTTCAGCCACAGGCGGGTGGCGACCAGGATCTGGTCGTTGCGGCTGCGGCCGGTGTGGATCTTGCGGCCGGCATCACCGAGGCGTTCGGTCAGGCGCGCTTCGATCGCCGAGTGGCCATCTTCGTACTGGGTATCCAGCACGAAGCGGCCTTCGCGGAAGTCCTGCGCCAGCACCTCCAGTTCGCGCAGCAGGCCAGCCAGCTCATCGGCACTGAGGATGCCGATGTGCTGCAGGCCCTGCGCATGCGCGGCGCTGGCGGCGATGTCGTGCAGGAAGAACTCGCGGTCGAGGATCACGTCGTCGCCGGCGAGGAAGGTCTGGATCTGGGCGTCGACAGCGACGCCGGGCTTCTGCCAAAGAAGGTCTGCCATGGGGGCTCCGGAATACGTGTTCAGTGCGGGATCGACGTCAGTTCGTCGATGCCCAGCGCAAGGTTGAGGTTCTGCATGGCCTGGGTGGCCGCGCCCTTCAGCAGGTTGTCCAGCGTCGCCACCACGACCACGCGCTTGCCGCCCGGGGCCAGGGTGAAGCCTCCGACCTGGGCGCCGTGGCGACCGGCAATGCGGCTGACCCACGGCGCTTCATCCACCACCTCGATCAGCGGTTCACCGGCATAGGCCTGCTGGAAGCGCTCGACGATCTGCTCGCGGGTCTGCACCCGGTTCAACCACAGGTTGGCGGTCAGCGTGATGCCACGGAAATGCGGGGCGACGTGCGGCATGAACTCGACGGCCACACCCAGCTGCACCGACACTTCGCGCTCGTGCACGTGGTTGGTCAGCGCGTAGGGCATCAGGTTGTCGGCCAGCAGTTCAACGTTGTTCTTGTCCGACGGGGTGGTACCGGCACCGGAGTAGCCGGAGACACCGAAGCACTGCGGCGGACCGGCCAGCAGGTCCAGCAGCGGATGCACCGCCAGCTGCATCGCGGTGGCATAGCAGCCCGGGTTGCTGATGTGCTTCTGGCCGTTGTAGCGGCCGCGGGTCAGTTCCGGCAGGCCGTAATACCAGCTGTTGTCGAAGCGGTAGTCGGCCGAGAGGTCGACGATGACGGTGTCCGGTTTCGCTGCCTCAAGCGCGGCCACGAACGGCGCGGCCAGGCCATTGGGCAGGGCCAGGATCACCGCATCCACGCCCTTGGCGGCCATCGCGTCGGCGTCCAGGTTCTCGTACTGCAGGTCACCCTGGAACTCCGGATGGTGATCGGACAGGCGCTGCCCGGCGCGCTCGCGCGAAGACACGAAGGCCAGTTTCAGCCGCGGGTGGGCGGCCACCAGCTTGATCAGCTCGGCGCCGGTATGGCCGCGGGCACCGACGATGCCCAGGGTGAAAGTCGGATCGTTCATGCGTGACTGTCCAGGCGGTGCTGCAGGTGGCGCTTCACGCCCTGCCATTCCGCGTCGATGATGGAGAAGATGACGGTGTCGCGCGGCGTGCCGTCGGCGTGCCGCTTGTGGTTGCGCAGCACGCCATCCTGCTTGGCGCCGAGGCGGGCAATGGCGGTGCGTGAAGTGGCGTTGAACCAGCTGGTTTCCAGTACCACGCTGATGCAGCCCATCGTTTCAAAGGCGTGCTGCAGCAACAACAGCTTGGCTTCGGTATTGGCACCGGTGCGCTGCACGCGCGGCGTGTACCAGGTGTAGCCGAGGCTGAGTTTCGGCACGCTCGCGTCCATGTCGTAGAAGCGCGTGCTGCCGATGATCTCACCGGCGGCATCGCGGATCACGAACGGAAGCACCTTGCCTTCGGCCTGCGCCTGCAGCGCGGCCTGCACATAGGCCTCGGCCCGCTCCGGCGGCGGCACCTGCGTGTACCAGAGCTGGTCCAGCCCGCTGCCGTCCAGCGCAGCGCGCAGGCCCGGCACATGTTCCATCTGCAGCGGCTGCAGCATCACGTGCTGGCCGCGCAGGGTGGGTACCGAATTCCAGGCGTCGGGATTGCTCATCGCTCAGCCCTGCAGGCTTGGTGTGCGCTTGGCGCAGTGGTCGACATAGGTGCGGATGCGATCGATGCCATCGGCACCGAACCAGAACACCTTCCACTGATCCTGCTTGTAGCAGCCATCGGACTCGGCGTAATAGAAGTGATTGATCGGGTTGCCATGGCGCGAGCGCCAGAACAGCTGCGGGGTTTCCTCCAGCATCACGTTCCAGACTGCACGGCCCAAGCCTTCACCCTGCGCGTCGTCCAGCACGGCGAACTTGTCCAGGTACACGCCTTCGGCCTCGTCGGTGAGGATCACCGCGGTGCGGTAGTTCTCGCTGACATAGGCGCGCAGCAGTCTGGTCTTCTCGAAGTAGTCCGGCACCAGGGTGCGGCCGAAGCTGGATTCGATCAGGCCCTTCAGGCGCGGCAGGTCCAGTTCGTTCCAGGCGGTGGCGCGCAGCACCTTCTCGCCCTTGCGCACCAGCGTGCCCGAGCCCTTGTGGGTGAACAGTTCCTTGGCCAGGTCGGCCGGGCGGGTGATCGACACCGACGATTCCAGCGGCAGCCGGTCGAGCAGGTCCTTGATCTGTTCGATCTTCACTTTCATGCCGCCGTGGATCCACGGCTGCGCGATCAGGTGGTCGTACTCGGTGGACAGGTTGATCGAATCGATCACGTTGCCCGCCTCGTCCAGCAGGCCGCCGGTACCGGTCAGGAAGATGATCTTGTACGGCTGCAGTTCCTGCACCAGCTCGTTGGCGGCGAAGTCGGCGTTGACGTTGAGGATCTGGCCACCGGCGGTTTCACCCAGGCTGGTGATGACCGGGATCGAGCCTGCACGCAGGCTGGCCTCGATCGGCGCCAGGTTGACCTTCTTCACTTCGCCGACCAGGCCGTAGGTATCCACGTCCAGGTACTCGGCCTCGAACACGCCACCGGTGATCGAGGTGGCGCGCGCGCCGTTCTGCTGCAGCGCCTCGACCAGCCGCAGGTTGGACTGCTGGAACACCCGGCGCACGATCGCCAGCGCTTCCGGCGAGGTCACGCGCAGGCCGGCCACGGTCTGCTTCTCGATGCCGGCCGCCGACAGCTCGGCATCCAGCTGCGGGCCGGCGCCGTGCAGCACGATCGGGGTCAGCCCGACTTCCTGCAGGAACGACAGCGAGGAGGTCAGTGCGTCGAGGTCATCGCGCAGCACTGCGCCGCCGACCTTGACCACGGCGAAGCGCTTGGCATCCAGCTGCGAAAAGCGCTTGAGGTACTGGCTGATCTCCTTCGCGCTGGCCATGCTGGAAAGCAGGCGCACGATGGTCTGGCGGGTCTGGCGATGGGGCTGGAGGGCAGGAGACATTTCGGTTTCGTCGGAAAGGGAAGAATCAGGCGCCGGCGGCGATGATGCGGTGCACGGCGTCGGTGTAGCGCTGCAGCTGTTCCAGCGTCACGAACTCGTCGGCAGTGTGGGCCTGGGCGATGTCACCCGGGCCGAACACCAGCGTGGTATAGCCACCGGCCGAGAACAGCGAGGCTTCGGTCCAGAAGTCCACCGCGTTGCCGATCGGCAGGTCCAGCGCATCGGCCACGTCGCGCGCCAGCAGGCGGCGGTTCTCGGCTTCGGCGATGTCGCCGGCCGGCAGGCTGGGGCCACGGAAGGTTTCGGTGAATACCGCCGCTTCCGGTTCGGCGAAACCGGCGAAGGTGGCCAGCAACGCGTCGATGTTCATCGACGGCAGCGGCCGGAAACCGAAGCGCACTTCGGCGGCGGGCGCGATCATGTTGGCCTTGATGCCACCTTCGACGCGGCCGATGTTGAAGCGCAGGCCGGTCAGTCCGCCAAAGCGCGCCGACGCCAACGATTCCACATGGTCCAGCGCACGGTTGCCCCAGCGCATGGCCTGGTGCAGCGCGCTGGCGGCGGCATCCTGCTTGCCCGAGGCATGCCCGGCGCGGCCGGCGAACTGCATCAGCACCGAGCTGATGCCGCGATGCGCCAGCACCGCTTCGCTCATGGTCGGCTCGGCCACAAGCACCGCTTCGTACGGAATGCCGCGGGCCAGGAACGCGGCGATGCAGCGCGGATCGTTGGCTTCCTCGTCGCTGGAGAACAGGAACGCGGCGTCACCATCGCTGGCATTGGCTGCGGCCACCAGCGCGGCCGCCGCGCCCTTGATGTCGCACACGCCCAGGCCGACCACGCGGTCGTCCAGGCGCCGCATCACGTGCGGGTCGGCACTCCAGTGCGGCGAGTCCGGCACGGTGTCCAGGTGCACGTTGAACAGGTACTTCGGCGTACCACGCACCGCGTACAGGCTGACCGCGCCCGCGCCGTGGTCGATCACCTCGACGTTGAAGCCCGGCAGGTTCGCGCGCAGGTAATCGAAGATGCCGCCGGTGGTGATCGCACGCGGCGGGTTGCGGGTGTCGAAGGACACCAGGGCCTGCAGGTGATCGAGCGTCTGTTCAAGCATGTGTCTGAATATCCGTAGGGTTCGAAATCGGTAGTGCCGGCCGCTGGCCGGCTCCGCAATGATCCAGCCGTGCCACGAGCCGGCCAGCGGCCGGCACTACCGTCACAGGTCAACCGCGGTTGACCTGCGCGTAAACGGTGGAGCTCATGCCGAACAGCTTGATGAAGCCCTCCGCCTCTTCCACGCCCCAGTCGGCCGACTGCGCGTAGGTGGCACCCTTGGTGTTGAGCAGGTGCGGCGACTTCACCGCCACGGCATCGACGCGGCCACCGCGGGTTTCCAGCACCACTTCACCGTTGACCTTGGCCTGCGAGGACTTCAGGAAGGCCTCGATGTCGGTCTTCAGCGGGTCGTGGTAGAAGCCTTCGTACACCAGCTCCACCCACTTGCGCGCCACGTCCGGCTTGAAGCGGTTCTGCTGCTTGGTCAGCACGGCATCTTCCAGCGCGCGGTGTGCGGCCAGCAGCGAGACCAGGCCCGGGGCCTCGAACACGATGCGGCCCTTCAGGCCGATCACGGTGTCGCCGGTGTACACGCCACGACCAACGCCATACGGGGCGAACAGCTTGTTGAGCTGGGCCAGGATCTGGTCGCCCGGCAGCGCCTTGCCGTTCAGTTCAACGGCTTCGCCTTCGACGAACTTCAGGGTGACGGTCAACGCCTGTTCCGGCCACTCGCTGCGCGGCGAGCACCAGCCCCGCGCACCCTCGCCCGGGGCTTCCCAACGGTCGATCTCGCCACCGGACATGGTCAGGCCCAGCAGGTTCTCGTTGATGGTGTAGGCCTGCTGCTTGGCACGCACGCCGAAGCCGCGCTCTTCCAGGTACTTCTGCTCGTAGGCGCGGGTCTGGGTGTGTTCCTTCTGGATCTCGCGGATCGGCGCGATGATCTGGTAGTCACCCAGCGCCTTCACGGCCAGGTCGAAACGGACCTGGTCGTTGCCCATGCCGGTGCAGCCGTGGGCGATGATGTTGGTGCCCAGTTCGGCGGCACGCTTCAGCGCGGCATCGACGATCAGGTAACGGTCGGACACCAGCAGCGGGTACTGGCCCTGGTAGCCCTCGCCAGCCCACACGAACGGCTTGACGAAGCCTTCCCAGATGGCCGGGCCACCGTTGACGGTGACATGGCTGGCCACGCCCAGTTCGGCAGCGCGCTTCTCGATGAAATCGCGCTCTTCATCATCCACGCCGCCGGTGTCGGCGAACACGGTGTGCACGTTGTAGCCACGCTCCTGCAGGTACGGCACGCAGAAGCTGGTATCCAGGCCGCCGGAGAAGGCGAGAACGACGTCTTTGTTGCTCATGGGGAGGGTATGTCCTGGTAGCGCCGGGCCGTGCCCGGCGGGAATGATTGAATCGGAAAAAAATCAGTGCCCGGCAACCGCGGCCATGATCGCCTTCTGCACGTGCAGGCGGTTCTCGGCTTCGTTGATGGCGATGCACTGCGGCGAATCCATCACGCCATCGGTGGCCTTCACGTTCCGGCGCAGCGGCAGGCAGTGGCTGAACACACCGTTGTTGGTCAGCGCCATCTTCCGCTCGTCGACGATGAAGTGCTTGAACTGGTCGCGGATCGGCTTTTCCGGTTCCCAGTTGCCGAAGAACGGCAACGCACCCCAGCTCTTGGCATAGACCACGTCGGCGCCGGCGTAGGCACTGTCGATGTCATGGCTGATCTTCAGCGAACCGCCGCTCTCGGCCACGTTCTGCTCGGCCCAGCCCATGTAGCGGTCGTCGAGGATGTAGTCGGCGGTCGGGCACAGCAGGGTCACGTCCATGCCCATGCGGGTGGCGATGGTCAGCGCCGAGTTGGCCACGGCGGTGTTCAGCGGCTTGGGGTGGTAGGTCCAGGTCAGCACGTACTTCTTGCCACGCAGGTCCTGGGTGCCGAAGTGCTCCTGCAGGGCCATCACGTGCGCCAGCTCCTGGCACGGGTGGGTGATGGTCTCCATGTTGATGACCGGCACCGGCGAATACCTGGCGAAGCTGTTGAGGACGATGTCCTGGCGGTCGTAGGCCCAGTCGATGAACTTGGGGAACGCACGCACGGCGATGATGTCGCAGTAACGGCCCAGCACCTTGGCCACTTCAGCGATGTGCTCTTCGGTGTCGCCGTCCATCACCGTACCGAGGTTGAACTCGATCGGCCACGCATCCTTGCCCGGCTGCAGCACCACCGCGTGGGCGCCGAGCTGGAACGCGCCCAGTTCGAAGCTGGTGCGGGTGCGCATGGACGGGTTGAAGAACACCAGCGCGATCGACTTGCCCTTGAGCTGGTCGCCGAGCTTGTTGCGCTTGAACAGCGCGGCCTGGGTCAGCAGCGCGTCAAGTTCGCTGCGGCTCCAGTCCTGGGTGTTCAGGAAGTGCTTGGGGGACATCATCTTTCCTTGCGTAGCGGCGCCGGGTTCGACGCGGTGGAAGGGAAAAACAGGAACCAAAGGTGGATCGAAAAAGTTGCAGTTGAAGCTTTCAGAACGCGAAAACGAAAAAACCCAGCCGGCGGGCTGGGTTTTTTTCGGACGAACAGCAGAAAGCTCCGGTTACCCAGCGAGGATGTGGGGTTCCGGTCGACGCGCACGCGAGGTCATGCCCGACGCCTGTCGGGCTGCGCTGCTGTCGTGCTGGAAGTCGGTGAGCTTCATGGCCGACAATCTTTGCATGCGGCCGGGGCCGGCGCAAGGGGCCGGGGTCCCAGAATCAGGGATTGCCGGCGGCGCCCTGCTCGGGGCCGACCCAGGGGGTGATCGAGACCCGGATCTTCAGCCGGTTGCCGGGGTCTTCCGGCAGGCGCGAGCGGTACTTGGTGCCCTTGTAGACGTAGTCCACGTCGTAGGCGATGGGGCGGCGGAATTCACGCCCGACCGGCACGATGCGGCAGTCACGGGTCAGCATCGGGCCATTGTTGGCTGGCGCCGGGGCCGGCGTCTCGGTCGCGGCCTCCTCGGGGATCTCCTCGTCACTGCGCTTGAACATCGAGCGCACCGAATCCCAGAAGCGGCCGATCCGGCCCTTGTCCTCGACAGGCTCTTCCCCGGTCACGTTGACAGGGGCCAGGGTACGGGTCGAGATCGGCTCGCAGTGCTCCTCGGTACGGGTCGCGCGCAGGGTCTGGAACACCGGTTCGACGTTCAGCACCTGCGCATAGTCGAACTTCACGTTCTCGACGATCACCACACGGTTGCGCGGCTCGGCGTCCTGCGCCTGGGCCACGGTGGCCGTCGCCGACAGGCAGGCCAGGGTCAGCAACACGGTGGATTTCAGTGGCGACGGGAGCAAGGACACGGCAATAGTGTAGGCAGTGACGAGCGCAAGGGGCTGAACATTACCCGTCCACGCTGCTCCTGCCCACCCCACCTTGGGTGAAGCCGGCGTCCACCGGTGGCAACCGGTGCCCCCAAAGGGGGCCGACACGTTCTAAAATCACAGGCTTGTCCCCCATCCACACCCCCATGACCCTGCGCCTGCACAACAACCTGACTCGCCAGCTCGAACCGTTCACCCCGCTCGATCCGGCCTGTCCGACCCTGTATGTGTGCGGCCCCACGGTCTACAACTACGTGCACATCGGCAACGCCCGTGGCCCGGTGGTGTTCGGGGTGCTGGCCGACCTGCTGCGGCGGCGTTTTGGCGCACTGCGCTACGCCCGCAACATCACCGACGTGGACGACAAGATCAACACCGCCGCGCGCGAGCAGGGGGTGCCGATCAGCACCATCACCGACAAGTTCGCCGCCGCCTACCGTGAAGACATGGCCGCGCTGGGCGTGGTGCCGCCGGACATCGAGCCGGAGGTGACCGCGCACATGCCGCAGATCATCACCATGATCGAGCAGCTGATCGCCAACGGCCATGCCTATGCCGCCGAGGGCCATGTGCTGTTTGCGGTGGCCAGCTTCGACGGCTACGGCAAGCTCTCGCGCCGTGATCCGGAAGAGATGCTGGCCGGCGCCCGTGTCGATGTCGCCCCCTATAAGCGCGATCCGGGCGATTTCGTGCTGTGGAAGCCGTCCACCGACGACCTGCCCGGCTGGGAATCGCCCTGGGGCCGTGGCCGCCCGGGCTGGCACATCGAATGCTCGGCGATGGCCGCCGCCCATCTGGGCGAGACCATCGACATCCATGCCGGCGGTGTCGACCTGCAGTTCCCGCACCACGAGAACGAGATCGCGCAGAGCGAATGCGCGCATGGCGGCAAGATCTTCGCCCGCTACTGGCTGCACAACGGCATGCTCAACTTCGGCGGCGCCAAGATGAGCAAGTCGCTGGGCAACATCGAGCGCGTGCATGACCTGGTGCGCCAGCATCCGCCGGAGGCCCTGCGCCTGGCCCTGCTGTCGGCCCATTACCGGCAGCCGCTGGACTGGTCCGATGGCCTGATCGAGCAGTCGGTGCGCACCCTGGACCGCCTGTACGGCACCCTGCGCGAGCTGGCGTCGATCGAAGCCAGCGCGGTGATCCCGGCCACCGTCGAGGCGACCCTGGATGACGACCTGAACACCCCGCAGGCGCTGGCCGAAGTGGCCCGCATCGCCGCCGACGCGCGTCGTGCCACCGATCCGGCCGAACAGGCGCGCCTGAAGGGCGAGCTGCTCGGTGCGGGCCTGGCACTGGGCCTGCTGCAGGCCGATCCGGCGCAGTGGTTCGGTACCGCCGCCGGCGATGATGGTGACGATGCGCGCATCCAGGGCCTGATCGACGAGCGCGCTGCGGCCAAGAAGGCGCGTGACTTCGCCCGTGCCGACGCCATCCGCGACCAGCTGGCCGCCGAAGGCATCGTGCTGGACGACACTCCGCAGGGCGTTCGCTGGTCGCGCAAGCGCGGCTGACCCGCCCCTGCCCCGTGGCCGGTCCGCCGGCCACGCCCCCACTGTAGAGACTGTTGTGACCGACTCCCCGTTCCCGCTTGAACCCACCGCCGCCGAGGCCCAGGCCGCCATCGCCGAGGAATTCGGCTTCTTCGGCGACTGGTCCGAGCGCTATCAGTACCTGATCGATCTCGGCCGCAAGCTGCCCGCCTTCCCGGACGAATGGAAGACCGAAGAGCACCGCCTGCTCGGCTGCCAGTCGATGGTCTGGATCGTGCCGGAAGGCAACGCACAGTCGCTGCGCTTCCACGCCATCAGTGATTCGGCCATCGTCTCCGGCCTGATCTTCCTGGCCCTGCGCGTGTACTCCGGGCGCTCGGCGCAGGAGATCCTGGATACCGAGCCCAGCTACATCCAGGACATCGGTCTGGCCCGTCACCTCTCCCCCACCCGCAGCAACGGCGTGGCGGCCATGCTGGCCTTCATCCGCGAGACCGCGCAGGCCCAGCTGCAGCGCGACCCGTCGTGAGCGAGCCTGCCACAGCCGAAGACACCGCGCTGGGCCTGCTGTCCCGGCCCGGTTTCGCCAAGCTGCTGGCCTACCGCATCTTCGCGATGCTGTCCTACCAGGTGGTCGCGGTCACCGTCGGCTGGCACATCTACGAAGTCACCCGCAATCCGTTCTCGCTGGGCCTGGTCGGCCTGGCCGAGGTGCTGCCGTTCTTCTGCGTGGCGCCGTTCGCCGGCTATCTGGTCGACCACCTGCCACGGCGCCGGCTGGGCATGGTGGCCTGTTCCGGGCTGATCGCCACGGCGCTGGTGCTGACCGGTGTCGCCACGGGCTGGCTGCCGTTTGAAGGGGTATGGCCGATCTATGCGGCCATCGCCCTGACCGGCATGGTCCGTGCGTTCCTGTCGCCGATCTACAACGCACTGTTTGCCCGCGTGCTGGCCCGCGACCAGTTCGCGCGTGGCGCCGGACTCGGCGCGGTGGTGTTCCAGGCCGGCATGGTCGCCGGCCCGGCGCTGGGCGGCGTGCTGGTCGGCTTCGGCGGCAAGGGCCTGTCCTATGCCGTGGCGACTGCCTTCGCGCTGGTGGCGATGGCCTGCCTGGCCACGCTGAAAGTGGAAGAGCCAGTGCACACCGGTCCGGCCGCGCCGATCTTCAAGAGCATCGCCGAAGGCGCGCGCTTCGTGGTCGGCAACCGGATCATGGTCGGTGCGATGGCGCTGGACATGTTCTCGGTGCTGCTGGGCGGCGTGGTGGCGATGCTGCCCGCCTTCCTGCACGAAATCCTGCACCACGGCCCGGAAGGCCTGGGCATCCTGCGCGCGATGCCGGCGCTGGGTTCGGTGTGCGTGGGCCTGTGGCTGGCGCGCCACCCGCTGCACCGCAATGCCGGCCGCGTGCTGCTGTTCGCGGTGGCGGGGTTCGGCCTGTGCGTGATCGGCTTCGGGCTGTCGCAGCACTTCTGGCTGTCGGCGCTGATCCTGCTGTTCTACGGGGCGTTCGATGGCGTGTCGGTGGTGATCCGCTCGACCATCCTGCAGCTGGCCACGCCGGAGGAAATGCGCGGGCGGGTATCGTCGATCAACGGCATCTTCATCAGTTCGTCCAACGAGCTGGGCGCGTTCTATGCCGGCACCATGGCCCGCCTGCTCGGCCTGGTACCGGCCGTTGTGCTGGGTGGGTTCGCGGTGCTGAGCGTGGCCGGGATCACCGCGTGGAAGAACCCGACGCTGCGGAAACTGAATCTGCGTGATCTGCAGTAGCGTCGGCTCGTCGTTTCCGCGACAGCCGCTTTACCTGCGCCGACGCATTGGTAGCGCCGGGCCATGCCCGGCGGCCCTTTTCCGCGACCGCGGCGGGGTGTCACTTTCTTTGCACGCGCATAGAAAGTAACCAAAGAAACGCGCCGCCATCCGCGAGCCGGTGCTTCGCACCGGTAGCCTGCGGCGCTCGGCTCGCTACAAGGCGGACCCAACACAGCCGCGAGCGCACGCATGACCGCTCCTGGTAGAGCCAAGCCATGCTTGGCTGTTCTTGCTCTTCCCTACCCTCCGGCTTCGGCCTGAGCCGAGCGTGGGCTCGGCTCTACATCAGCCGCGCACGCAGGGAAGCGTCGAGAGCCTGCGGGTGGGTCCGGGCAGGACCGTCCGCGGCATGGATGCCGCGGCCGAGCTTACAGGGATGTACTTGCAGCGTGTCCTGCCCGGACCCACCCGCAGGCTCACCCCGATACCCGGAAGGCGCTGCTCTTCGCAGCCAACCCGAACCCAACAAAAAACCCGGCTGAAGCCGGGTTTTCTGCATGACCAGACAACGATCGGGAATCAGTCGCCCTGCTGCTTCTGCAGGTGCTCCCAACGCTCCTGGGCGTCGATGGTGCGCTCGGCGGTCAGGCGCGCCTCCAGGCGCTCCAGGCCGATCTCTTCGCCGGTGTCGACGCAGTAGCCGTAGTCGCCTGCTTCCAGGCGCTTGAGGGTGCTGTCGATCTTGCCGATCAGCTTGCGGTAGCGGTCGCGGGTACGCAGTTCCAGCGAGTTCTCGGTCTCGCGGGTCGCGCGCTCGGCTTCGTCGCCGATGTCACGCACTTCCTCGCGCAGGTTCTCGATGGTCTGCTTGGACTCTTCCACCAGGTCCGCACGCCAGTTCTGCAGGCGCTGGCGGAAGTATTCCTGCTGCAGCGAGCTCATGTATTCCTCTTCCGAGGACGGCTTGTAGCCAGCCGGCAGGATCGGGCGGCCGGTGGCCTCGTCGGTCTTGTACTCGACCACCTTGTACTTGCTGCGCGGGGCCGGTGCAGCCGAGCGGGCGGCGACGGCCACGGCAACCTTGCCGACAGGGCGCGACACGGTCTTCGGGGCGGAATCGGATTTCACGGCGGTTTTGGCAGGCGATTTCGAAACGGGCACGGGATTCTTGGATTGCGGGGCCTTCGAAGCGGCAGGAGCGGCGGCCGGGGCCGGCTTTGAGGCCGGTTGGGCTGCCGCCACTGCCACGGTCTTGGCCGGGACAGGCTTGGCCGGAGCCGGCTTGGCAGCAGGCTTCGGTGCGGACTTCACTACTGGGGCCGGGGTCGGCTTCGCGGCCGGCGCGGCAACATTCTTGGCAACCTTCTTTACAGCGGCAGGCGTGGCGACCGGTTTAGCCGCAGCGACCTTCTTTGCTACGGGCTTGGCGACCGGCTTGACCGCAGCCTTCGTCACCGCCGCCTTCGGCGCCGGCTTGGCTGCTGCCTTCTTCGCCACCGGCTTGACGGCGGCCTTCTTGACCGGCGCGGCCTTGCTGGCGGCCTTCTTTACCACCGGCACCTTCTTGCTGGCAGCGGCGGGCTTGGCCTTGGCAGGCGCAGCGGCCTTCTTCGCCACCGGCTTGGTTGCCTTGACCGGCGTTTTCTTTGCGGTGGCCTTCCTGGCCGCCGGTTGCGAGGACGCTGCCTTGGTCGCCGGCTTGCTCGCCGGTTTCTTGGCAACGGGCTTTGCCGCCAACTTCTTCACAACAGGCTTGGCGGTTTTCTTGGCGGCCGTTGCGGCCTTCTTTGCAGTTTTTTTAGCAGCCACGAAACGCTCTTCCTTGGATTCCCCGGGGCCCGGGAAAGCGGGCCTTTATAGCCTACCCGACCCGCAGCAGCAACCTCGGCACCCTGCTCCATTCAGTCCTGGAGTCAAGGTGCCCAAGGGGCAGTCCGACGAACACGGACCGCCTTGCGCGGTACGGAACCTGGCCAGCACCCGCGGGTGCTGGTACCGGTCGCAGGCCATCGGCGACATGCGACCAACGGCCCATCCTGCACAAATGCGGCCTTCATGCCAACTGGCATAAGATGACTGGGTGATCTCGCGCCTGCTCATTGCCCTGCTGCGCTTCTACAAGCGCTTCATCAGCCCCCTGCTGGGGCCGCGTTGCCGTTTCGTGCCGAGCTGTTCTGAATACGCGATGGACGCCATCTCCCGACACGGTCCGCTGCGCGGCAGCTGGCTGGCTGCGCGCCGGCTGGGCCGCTGCCATCCGTTCCATCCCGGCGGCTTCGACCCGGTGCCCGAATCCACCCACGCCCCCTCTTGCCGTTGCACAGGAAAACACTGACATGTCCTCCACCCTCATCACCAACGCCCGGATGGTCAACGAAGGCCGCACCTTCGACGGCGACCTGCGCATCGAGAACGGCCGCATCGCGCAGATCGGCAGCGGGTTGACGCCGCGCGACGGCGAACAGGTGGTGGACGCGGCCGGGCGCTGGCTGCTGCCCGGCATGATCGACGACCAGGTGCACTTCCGCGAACCGGGCCTGACCCACAAGGGCGATATCGCCAGCGAATCGGCGGCGGCCGTGGCCGGTGGCCTGACCAGCTTCATGGACATGCCCAACACCAACCCGCCGACCCTGGATTCGACCATCCTGGAAGCCAAGTACGAACTGGCGCGCGGCCGCGCCTGGGCCAACTACGGCTTCTACCACGGCGCCAGCAATGACAACCTCGAAGCGATCCGTGCGCTGGACCCGAAGAAGGCCCCGGGCGTGAAGGTGTTCATGGGCGCCTCCACCGGCAACATGCTGGTGGACAACCCTGAAACGCTGGATGCGATCTTCCGCGAATGCCCGACCCCGATCATCACGCACTGCGAAGACACGCCGATGATCGATGCCAACCTGAAGGCCTTCCAGGAAAAGTACGGCGACGCGCTGACCCCGGACATGCACCCGGATATCCGTTCGCGCGAAGCGTGCATCAAGTCGACCCGCCTGGCGATGTCGCTGGCACGCAAGCACGGCACCCGCCTGCACGTGCTGCACATCTCCACCGCCGATGAGCTGGCACTGTTCGAGAAGGGCCCGCTGATCCGCGCCGACGGCAGCCGCAAGCAGATCACCGCCGAAACCTGCGTGCACTTCCTGCACTTCGCGCGCCCGGATTACGCGACCAAGGGCAACCTGATCAAGTGCAACCCGGCGATCAAGGAAGTGTCCGACCGCGAGGCGATCACCGCCGCGCTGGCCGACGACGTGCTGGACGTGCTGGCCACCGACCACGCGCCGCACACCTGGGAAGAGAAGCAGAAGCCCTACGCGCAGGCGCCGTCGGGCCTGCCGCTGGTGCAGTACGCACTGGTGGCCGCGCTGGAGCGCGTGCACGAAGGCAAGCTGACCCGCGAGCAGGTGGTGCAGAAGTTCGCGCATGCGCCGGCACAGCTGTTCGACGTGGAAGAGCGCGGCTTCCTGCGCGAAGGCTACTTCGCCGACCTGGTGCTGGTGGAGGACGTGCCGTTCACCGTCAAGCGCGAGGACGTGCTGTCCAAGTGTGGCTGGTCGCCGTTTGAAGGTACCACCTTCCGTTCGCGCGTGGCCTCGACCTGGGTCAACGGCCAGTTGGTGTGGGACGGCAGCAAGCTGGTCGGCGAACCGGCCGGCCAGCGCATGACCTACGACCGCTGATGCGCGCGGCTCTCCTGACCGGGGCGCTGCTGCTGGCGGCGCCCCTGCTCTGCACATCTTCGGCCAACGCGCAGGATGCCATCGGCAGCCTGATCGACAGCCGCGTGGTGTTTCCGGCCAGCGCGTCGCAGGGCGCGCTGGTGATCGGCAAAGTACCCGCTGGCAGCCGCGTACAGTACGCCGGCCGCCAGCTGCGGGTGAGCGGCTATGGCAGCGTGGTGTTCGGCATCGGCCGCGACGAGAAGGGCCCGTTGCGCGTGCAGGTGCAGCGCGCCGACGGCAGCAGCGAAACCGTGACCATCGCGGTGACGCCGCGCGACTGGCCGACCGAGCGGGTCAACGGCGTGCCGCCGAAGACGGTCAACCCGCCGCCGGCGATTGCCGAGCGGATCAAGCGCGAACAGGCGCAGGTGACTGCTGCCCGCGCCCGCGATGACGACCGTACCGACTTCACCCAGACCTTCATCTGGCCGGTGCAGGGCCGTATCAGTGGCCGCTTCGGCAATGCGCGCGTCTACAACGGCCAGCCCGGCGCCGGTCATTCCGGCATGGACATCGCGGCGCCGACCGGCACTCCGGTGAAGGCACCGGCCGCCGGCATCGTCACCTTCGCCGGCCCGGACCTGTACCTGACCGGCGGCACGCTGCTGCTCGACCACGGCTTCGGCGTCAGTTCCAACTTCCTGCACCTGTCACGCATCGACGTGAAGGTCGGTGATCGCGTCGAGCAGGGCCAGGTGATCGCCGCCGTCGGCGCCACCGGCCGCGCCACCGGCCCACACCTGCACTGGGGCATGAACTGGTTCGACACCCGCATCGACCCGCTGCTGGTGCTGGAACGGAAGTAACGCGCGCAATGCGCTTTGGTGGGTGACGACCTTGGTCGGCACGATTGCGCGCGAACCCGGCATTCATCCACGCATGGCGTGGATGAATGCCGGCAATGTCCTTAGGTGGGTGCCGACCTTGGTCGGCACAACCTCACAGAGCGTGCGGACCAAGGTCCGCACCCACCAGAATCGATCAACCGCGCGCCGCCCACCACACGCGCAACAGCGTGCGCACCGGTGTGGCTTCAATCGGCTTGCCTGCGGCCTGCGCGGCCACGCGTGCGCGCGCCAGGCTGGACCACACGCGGCGCGGGCGCGGGCCGGGCACGCGGCTGCCCCACCCCTTCAGCAGGTACTGCGCCCAGCGCTGCGCAGCGGTGCTGGAATCCTCATCCAGCAGGCTGCGCGGTACACCGGCCACGCCGGCGTCCTGCAGGCGCTGGGCCAGGGTCTGCAGCTGCACCGCGCGACCGGCGCCGGTGCGCGGCTTGTCGTTGAACAGCGCCGCTTCCACCGCGGCAACCGCGTCGGCGTAGTTGGCCAGCGCGCGCTCGGCGCTGGCCGCATCCAGCGCAACCGTGCGCGCTTCCACCAGATCCGGCAGAGCCTCGGCCAGCTGCGCCCACGGCGCACGCACCGGCTCCAGCAGGCGGCCCAACGGGTGACGCGACCGGTGCGCAGCCCAGCTGCGCAGTTCCTCGCCCCACCATGCCAGCTTGGCATCGGCTGGCAGCGGGTCGCCACTGGTGTTGAGCATGTCGTCGAATTCCTGCAGCAGCGCGAACCACGCCACTGCAAGCTCGCGTTGCGATTCGGCCACGAACGGGGCGGCCACCGACCATTCCGGCCAACGGCTGCGCCACTTGTCGAGGAAACTGTCCAGCGCGGTACTGCTCACTACGTCATTCCTTACGGCTGGGCCGGGGTTGCCGGCCGGGTCGGCCAGAGGCTGGCCAGTTGCAGAAGTCCGGCGTTCTCGACCAGCACGTCGGCCTGCCAGGCCAGCGGGTCGTCACTGTGCAGGCGATAGCCCCACAGCGCCGCCACCGACGGCATCGCTGCGGCCCGCGCAGCGATGATGTCGCGCTCGTCGTCGCCCACGTACACGCAGTCTTCGGCGGCAACGGCAATCGCCTGCGCGGCGTGCAGCAGGGGCAGCGGATGCGGCTTGCGCTCGGCCAGGCTGTCACCGCCGACCAGCACCGCACAGCGTTGCTGCCAGCGGTACTGCGGCACGATCAGCCGCGCCAGGTACTCCGGCTTGTTGGTGACGATGCCCCACACCGTACCGGCGGCATCCAGTGCAGCAAGCATGTCTGCGACGCCATCGAACAGTACCGCGTGCTGGCCGATCAACCCCTCGTAGCGCTGCAGGAACTCCGGAATCAGCGCATCACGCGCCGCCGTGTCCAGTTCGGGGAAGGCTGCCGAGACCATCGCACGCGAGCCCTTCGACACCACCGGGCGCAACAACGCCGGATCGATCGGTGCACGGCCACGCTCGGCCAGCATCGCATCGCAGGTGGCAACGAAGTCCGGTGCACTGTCCAGCAGGGTGCCGTCCAGGTCGAACAGCACCGCACGCGGGAAACCTGTGGAGGTCATGCCGGCTTGACCGCGTAGGCCAGGTAGTTGATGTCGGTGCGGCTGCTCAGGCGGGCGTGGTTGCGCCACGGCTCGTAGGCCATGCCGCTGACATCCACCAGCTGCATGTCGGCCTCGCGCAGCCAGCGCGCCAGCTCGGCCGGCTTGATGAATTCCTGGTAGTGATGCGTGCCCTTGGGCAGCAGCCGCGCCACGTACTCGGCGCCGACAATCGCCACCGCGAAGGCAGCAGCGGTGCGGTTGATGGTCGACAGGAACAGGTGACCGCCCGGCTTCAGCAGGCGCTTGCAGGCTTCGATGATCGCGCCCGGATCCGGCACGTGCTCGAGCATTTCCATGCAGGTGACCACATCGAAACTGCCCGGCTGCTCGGCAGCCAGGTCCTCGGCGGCCTGGACGCGATAATCGACCTTGGCACCGCTTTCCAGCGCGTGCAGGCGCGCGACCTTGACCAGTTCCGGGGCAAGATCAATCGCGGTGACGTCGGCACCGGACTGCGCCAGCGCCTCGCTCAGCAGGCCGCCACCGCAGCCGATGTCCAGCACGCGTGCACCGCGCAGCGGCACGCGGTCGGCCACGTACTTCAGCCGCACCGGGTTCAGCGCATGCAGCGGCTTCTGCGGGCCGTCAGCGTCCCACCAGCGGTTGGCCAGCGCGGCGAACTTGTCCAGCTCGGCCTGATCGAAATTGGAGGAAGCGTGGGGGGCAGTCATGGGGAAGTCCTTGCAGCGCCAGGTTTCAGGCGCGGATATGACGGATACGCTCGCGCCACTGGCGCGCGTTGGCGATGATGCCCGGCAGGTCCATGCCGACCAGCTCGCGCTGCACCAGCTTCGGCTTGCCGGCAATCCAGACATCGCTGACCTGCTGCCGGCCGGTGGCGTACACCAGCTGCGACAGCACGTTGTGCAGCGGCTGGGTTTCCAGCGCGGACAGGTCGACGCAGACCAGGTCGGCCTGCTTGCCGACTTCGATCGAACCGATGCGGTCGCCGAAGCCCAGCGCGCGGGCGCCGCCCAGCGTGGAGGCGCGCAACGTGGTGGCCGCATCCAGCGCGGTGGCATCGTCGGCCACGGCCTTGGCCAGGATCGCCGCGGTGCGGTTCTCGCTGAACATGTCCAGGTCGTTGTTGCTGGCGCAGCCATCGGTGCCGATGGCCAGGTTCACGCCTGCGCGCTGCAGGGCGCAGGCCGGGCAGAAACCGGAGGCCAGCTTCAGGTTCGATTCCGGGCAGTGCACCACGCTGACCCCGCGTTCGGCGCACAGGTGGATTTCCGCGTCGGTCAGCTGGGTCATGTGCACCGCGATCAGGCGGTCGTTGACCAGGCCGAGCCGATCCAGCCGCGCCAGCGGACGCTGGCCGTGCAGTTTGATCGAATCGGTGATTTCCTGCGCGGTCTCGTGGGTGTGCAGGTGGACCTGCATGTCGAGCTGGTCGGACAGCATCCGCACCCGCTCGAAATTGGCATCGTTGACGGTGTACGGCGCGTGCGGCGCGAACGCGGTGCCGATCAGCGGATCCGTGCGCCACTGGTCATGCAGTTCACCGGCCTTGGCGAAGTACTCGTCGTCGGTCCTGGCCCAGGCGGTGGGGAAATCGATGATGACCGCGCCGACCAGCGCGCGGAATCCATGCTTCTTGTAGACCGCGGCCTGCACGTCGCCGAAGAAGTAGTTCTCGTTGGCGCAGGTGGTGCCGCCACGCAGCATCTCGGCGATGGCCAGGGTGGTGCCGTCGGCGACGAATTCGGGGCCGATCACCGCCGCTTCCACCGGCCAGATGTGCTGCTGCAGCCAGGTCATCAGCGGCAGGTCGTCGGCGACGCCGCGCAGCAGGGTCATCGGATTGTGCGTGTGCGCGTTGACCAGGCCCGGCATCAGCGCCGCTTCTGGGCGGCTGACCACCTGCGCGGCACGGAAGCGCGCACGCGCCTCGGCACGCGGCAGGATGGCGACGATCTCGCTGCCACGCACGGCAACGGCATGGTCTTCCAGCACCACCGCATGCGGCTCGATCGGAACGACATAACCGGCTTCGATGAGCAGGTCGCAGGCTTCGGGGAGGTGCGGGCTATCGCTCATGCGGGCTCACTGGCTATTGGAGAAGGGCCTGGCGGGAGGCGGCAGCGCCGGGCCATGCCCGGCGGCTGTCCGCTGCGGCGCCATGGGCGCCGGCAACGGGTTCCGGGTTATGCCCGGAAAGCCGAGCATGGCTCGGCTCTACAGGTAATCCGGCTGCGCCGGATTACTTGACGCGTGCGGAGTACTCACCCGAACGGGTGTCGACGCGGATCACTTCTTCCTGGTTGACGAACAGCGGCACGCGGACCACGGCGCCGGTTTCCAGGGTGGCCGGCTTGCCGCCGCCGCCCGAGGTGTCGCCACGGACGCCCGGATCGGTTTCGGTGATCTTCAGCTCGACGAAGTTCGGCGGCTGCACGAAGATCGGCTCACCGTTCCACAGGGTGACCACGCAGGACTCTTCGCCCTTCAGCCACTTCTCGGCGCCGCCCATGCCGGCCTTGGTGGCCTGGACCTGCTCGAAGGATTCCGGGTCCATGAAGTGCCAGTACTCGCCATCGCTGTACATGAAGTTCATGTCGGTGTCGACGACGTCGGCTGCATCCAGCGAGTCGGTCGACTTCATGGTCACTTCCTGGGTGCGGCCGTCCTTGATCAGGCGGTACTTCACGCGGGTGAAGGCCTGGCCCTTGCCCGGCTTGACGTATTCGGTGTCGATGATGACGGCCGGTTGGTTGTTGACCAGGATCTTCATCCCGTTCTTGACGTCGTTCATGCCGTAGCTGGCCATGCGTAAACTCCTGAGTGGCAAAAACGCCGCGGGTGCGGCGAGCCGTTAGAATGGAAAGCCCACCGGATGCCGGTGGGCGACTGTTTTTCTGCCCCCATGATAACCGCAGGCCCCCTCTCCATGCAGCTTTCCGCCTTCCCCCGGCCCCAGTCGCCAGGCGCGCCCGCGCGCTGGCAGCAGCTCTGGCGCCAGGCACTGCGCGACCCGCAGGCCCTGTTGGCCCGGCTGCAGCTGGACCCGGCCGCGCTGGGCGTTTCGGACGCGGCCATGGCCCAGTTCGCGCTGCGCGTGCCGGAGGGGTTCGTGGCCCGCATGCGCAAGGGTGATCCGGCCGATCCGCTGCTGCGGCAGGTGCTGCCGATCGACGAGGAAATGCGTCCCGCGCCCGGGTTCAGTTTCGATGCGGTGGGCGATGGCGCGGCCAAGAAGGCCACCGGCGTCATCCAGAAGTACCGTGGCCGCGCCCTGCTGGTCGCCACCGGCAGCTGCGCGATCAACTGCCGCTACTGCTTCCGCCGCCACTTCGACTATGGCGCGGAGAACGCCGCCAAGGGTGGCTGGCAGGAGGCCGTAGCCGCCATCGCCGCCGACCCGGACATCGACGAGGTGATCCTGTCCGGCGGCGATCCACTGTCCCTGGCCACGCACAAGCTGGTCGAGCTGACCGATGCCCTGCGCGCGATTCCGCACATCCGCCGCCTGCGCATCCACAGCCGCCTGCCGATCGTGCTGCCCGAGCGCGTGGACGAGGAGCTGCTGGCCTGGCTGGGCGGCCTGCCGTGGCCGCTGGCCATCGTGGTCCACGCCAACCACGCCAACGAATTCGACGCCAGCGTGGACGCCGCGATGGCGCGCCTGCGCGGCACCGGCGCCCAGCTGCTGAACCAGGCGGTGCTGCTGCGCGGGGTCAACGACAGCGTGCAGGCCCTGCAGGACCTGAGCGAACGCAGTTTCGCTGCCGGCGTGCTGCCCTACTACCTGCACCAGCTGGACCGGGTCGAAGGCGTGGCCCACTTCGAAGTGGACGACACCCAGGCCAAGGCATTGATTGCCGGGTTGACCGCGCGCCTGTCCGGTTACCTGGTTCCCAAGCTGGTGCGCGAACTGCCGGGCGACCCGAGCAAGCGCCCGCTGTAATCCGGGGGCGGGGGTCAGATCCCTTTTCCTGCGGAAAAGGGATCTGACCCCAGGACAACGGCAGCAGGTCAGAGCCCCGACTCGATCATCCGTACCACTTCGGTGGCGGTGACCGGGTGGCTCAGCCAGTAGCCCTGCCCCAGATCGCAGCCGCGCTGCGCCAGCAGTTCGAACTGTGCCTGCTGCTCGATGCCCTCGGCCACCACCGTGATGCCCAGCGCGTGGGCCATGGCGATGATCGCCGTGGTCAGCGCAAGGTCATCGGGATCACGCTGCATGTCGGCCACGAAGCTCTTGTCGATCTTCACGCCGTCCACCGGCACCTGGCGCAGGTGGCTCAGGCCGGAGAAGCCGGTGCCGAAATCGTCCAGCCATACCTTCACGCCGGTGCGATGCAGCTTGTCCAGCAGCTGCGCGGCGACCATCTCGTCACCGATCACCGCGGTCTCGGTCAGCTCCAGATGCAGGCGCGACGCTGGCAGCCCGGATTCATGCAGGCATTGCGCGACCAGCGCCGGCAGCTCGCCGCCGCGCAGCTGCCGCGGTGACACGTTGACCGATACGAACAGGTCGTCGCCTGCCACGCCACGTGGCCATTGCGAGGCCTCCATGCAGGCCGCACGCAGCACCTTCGGGCCGATGATTTCGATCAGCCCGCTCTGCTCGGCCACTTCGATGAACACCGACGGCGGAATCGTGCCCAGCGTCGGATGCTGCCAGCGCAGCAGCACTTCGACGCCGACCATGCGACGGTCGCGCATGCGGAAGATCGGCTGGTAAGCCAGGCGCAGTTCGCCGCGCTCCCAGGCCCCGCGCAGCTCCTGCTCCATGTGTACACGACGCTCCACCGCATGGTCCATCGCCCGGCTGTAGTAGCGGTAGCAGTTCTTGCCCGCCATCTTCGCCTGGTACATGGCGATGTCGCCGTTCTTCAGCAGCGTCGTCGCGTCGGCCGCATCATCGGGGAACAGGGTCACGCCGATCGAGGTACCGAGGAACAGCTCCCGGCCCTGCACCACCAGCGGCCTGCCCAGCTCACGCACCAGCACCTCGGCCAGCAGCCGCGCGTTGGCGGCCACGTCACCGTCGCCGACCAGAATCACGAATTCATCGCCACCGAAGCGGGCCAGCAGGGCCTCGTCACCGCCCGCTTCCGCGACCGCGCGACCGATGCGCTGTGCGAACTGTAGCAACGCCTCGTCACCGGCCTCATGGCCAAGCGTGTCGTTGACCCGCTTGAAATCGTCGATGTCGGCAAACAGCAGTCCCAACCGGTGATTGGCGGCACGCGCCGCCATCAGCCGATGATCCAGCGCTTCGCGGAACGCCAGCCGGTTGGTCAGCCCGGTCAAGGCATCGGTATAGGCCATGTGCCGCACTTCACGGTCATGGCGGGCGATCGCATCGCGCATGCGGGCGAAGCCGCGCACCAGCTCACCCACTTCGTCGTCACGGGTGTTCTCAGCCAGGGGTGTCTGATAATCCCCCGCCTCGATGCGACGCGCGGCCGCGGCCAGGTCGCGGATCGGCGCGACCAGCGTGCGCTGCACGTACAGGATCACCACCACGCCAATCACCACCAGCAACCCCAGCATCAGCAGCAACCATCCGAGGTGGCGGCTGCCGACCAGCTGCAGGCGCTCGCCGAGGGTGGCATTGGCCGCCTGTTCGCGCTGCTGCACCTCGTCCAGCGCCATGCCGACGCGGACACCGCCGATGCGCTGGTTGCCGACCATGATCGGCATCGTGTTGTCCAGCACCTTCGGTGATTCCTGCACCAGCAATGCCTGCGCTGCCGCAGCCTTGGGCGCCAGGGGATCGGCCATCGGCTGGCCGAATCCCGAGACCTCGACCGAGCCGTCGTGCACCAGCCGGCCACGCTCGTCGAACACCAGTACATAACGCACCACCGGCTGCCGCGCGGTGCTGCGCACGAGTACGCCGACCTGGTCCAGGTCGCGGTAGTACAGCGGGTTGGCCAGCGCATCGGACAACTCGCGCGCCATCGCCTCGCCGCGGCTGCGCACGCTGCGGTCGAACAATTCATGGATGACGCCACCGCTGAGGGTGCGCACCTCGCTCTGCATCGCCGTCTGGCGCCCCAGCAGCACCGCCAGGATCGCGACCACCACGACCATCGCTCCGCCCATCGCCAGCAGGAACCGGGCCTGCATCCCCGAGCCGAGCCACTTCATTCCACTTCCATCCGCACGCGCGTCAATCCTTGTTTCAATTCATCCAACCGCTGCTGCGCATGCGCATCGACACGGTGGAAACCAGAAGTGCCAAAAAACCGATGCAACGCGCCCTGCGCCTGCGGGTCGCTGGCTGCCTGGAGCAGGACCTCCTGCAGGCGATCACGCACCCGGGCATCGAGGTCGGCGCGGACCATCTCCACCGCACGCGGGTACGGCTCGGTGCGCAGCAGTTCGCGGAAATCGCGCCGGAATGCAGCCGGCACCCGCCGCTCGTCATTCCAGTCCACGCTGCTCACCGCCCCCACATCCGCCATCCCCTTGTGCACGTACGTCGCGATGTTCAACTCGCTGCGCGCGAACACATACCCCACGCTGTCACGCCCTGGCACGTCCCAGACCCCGGCCAGGATCTGTGGCGACAGGCCATGGTTCAGCAGGGTCATCACCGGCACCAGGTAGGCGCTGGTGGACGCCGTGTTCTGCAGGGCCAGGCGATGGCCGCGCAGATCCTGCACCCGCTGGATGGGACTGTCGCTGCGCACGAAGAACACCGTCTGGTACTCGCGCACCCCGTTGCGTTCGGTCAGCAGCAAGGGGCGAGCGCCGCTGCGCTGGCCCAACGCCACTGCCGTACCGGAGGTTTCCGTGACCCAGTCGACCCGTCCCCGCCGCAGATAGCTCGCCATCTGCTGCGGGTCGCGGGCCATCAGTATCCGCCCCTCCTGGATGCCCACGTCATGCATGCGAGCCACAACGTAGTCCAGCAAGGGCTGCAGCTGCTCGTAGTGGGCCTTTGGATCATCGCTGATCCGGCCCAGCACCAGCACCGGGTCCGGTGCTGCACGCACCGTCCCGGCCAGCAGGACCATGGCCAGGCTCAGCAGTCCCCCCTGCATTGCCTTTCGCAGACCCGACACAGGCTTCATCCCCCCTGGGTATCCAGACAGACTACCCGAAAAAATGAGAACCTCGTCAGCTGTCCTTGCCGCCTGCCTGGGCCAGTCGCGCCATGCGCTGGGTGTCGGCGAGGATGCCGCGCAGCAGGCGCACTTCTTGTTCGGTGGGCTCGCTGCGCAGGAACAGGCGGCGCAGCTTGCGCATCGCCGACTCGGGGGCGCGGCCCTTGTGGAAATCGATCTCGTCCAGCGTGTCACCCAGCTGGGCGAAGAAGCTCTCCATCTGCTCGTGGCTGGCCGCCTGTTCGCGGAAGCCGGGTTCGGTTTCTGCAACCGGCTGCGCCCCAAGCAGTTGCATGCGCGTTTCGTACGCCAGCACCTGCACGGCGGCGGCCAGGTTGAGCGAACTGAACTCCGGGTCTGACGGGATGTGCACCGCGGCGTGGCAGAGCTGCAGCTCCTCGTTGGTCAAGCCGGTGCGCTCGCGGCCGAACACCAGTGCCACCTCGGCACCTTCGCCCGCCTTGGCCACCGCACGGGCGGCAGCATCGGCCGGCAGGTACTCCTCCAGCTGGACGCGGCGGGCACGGGCCGTGCAGCCCAGTACCAGGCGGCAGTCAGCCACGGCCTCGGCCAGGGTAGCCACCACCGGGGCGTCCCCCAGCACGTCTTCGGCACCGGCCGAGCGGCGGAAGGCCTCTTCGTCGAGCGGCTTTTCGGGGGCGACCAGCACCAGGCGGGCCAGGCCCATGGTCTTCAGGGCGCGGGCGGCAGCCCCCATGTTGCCGGGGTGCTGGGTACCGACCAGGACGAATCGGAGGCGGGTTGCGGCAGGAAACTGGGACATGAACAGGGAAAAGGTCGAGCTGGACGATGACCAATGGTAAACTGTGCGGCCGGCCACTGCGCCGGACCCGCTCTTTTCCCCCGCCAGTCCATCTCTTCTGCCTTTCCGGGAGCCCACGCCATGCAGAAACCCGCCGTCACCGTCATGGTCAAGGCCGCCCGCCTCGCCGGCAACGTCCTGTTGCGCAACATCAACAAGCTCGAGGCACTGAATGTGGTGCAGAAGGGCCGGATGGACTACGCCAGCGAAGTGGATGCGGACGCGGAAAAGGTCATCGTCAAGGAACTCAAGCGCGCCTACCCGGACTACGGCATCTTCGGTGAAGAAGGTGGCGTGCAGGGCGAGCGCCGCCAGATGTGGGTCATCGACCCGCTGGATGGCACCAGCAACTACCTGCGCGGCGTGCCGCACTACTGCGTGTCGATCGCCCTGGTCGAGAACGGCGAGCCGACCGACGCGGTCATCTTCGACCCGCTGCGCAATGAGCTGTTCACCGCCAGCCGCGGCGCCGGTGCCGTGCTGAACGACCGCCGCATCCGCGTGGCCGACCGCAAGGACCTGGAAGGCACCATGATCCACACCGGCTTCGCCCCGCGCGAGCGCAGCCGCGCCAGTGCCCAGCTGAAGGCGGTCGACGCCCTGCTGGTGCACGGCGAGGACATTCGCCGCACCGGTTCGGCCGCGCTGGACCTGGCCTACGTGGCATGCGGCCGTGCCGACGCCTACTTCGAGGCCGGTGTGAAGGCGTGGGACATCGCCGCCGGCCTGCTGCTGGTCCGCGAAGCGGGCGGCAAGGTCTGCGATTTCAAGGGTGCCACCCTGGGCCGCATGGACAACCGCGGTCCGGAGACCCACCAGATCGTGGCCGGCAACCTGAAGGTGGCCGAGTCGCTGCAGAAGGTGCTGGTCAACACCGGTTACGCCGCCGAGTTCGACGCGAAGTTCTGAGCTTCCGCGTAAAGCGGTTCATGGGAATGGCACCTGCGAAGGTGCCGTTTTCGTATCCGCGATGATCGTGCTTGTCACTTTCTTTGCTCGTGCAAAGAAAGTAACCAAAGAAACACGCCGCCACGGCGCGAGCCGATGCTGCGCATCGGTACCCTGTGCTCCTCGGCCCGCCGAGGGACGGTGCGGGAACTCGCTGCGCTCAGACACCCGCACCTCTTCGCCCTCGCCGGACCTGTGGTGCTCGGCTCGCTCAAGGCGGACCCAAGGTCAAATGCCACAGCTGCACCCGGTAGATCCACGCCACGCGTGGATGCTGTTGCCGTTGATCTTGACCTTGCAGTCCGCCTTGAGCGAGCCGAGCATCGCAGGTGAAGCAGGGGCGAAGAGGCACCGATGTCCTGTAGAGCCGACTGTTAGTCGGCTGACTTCTGCGCGCCGTCCCCTGATTCGCCGAGAAGCACAGGGCACCGGCGTGCACAGCACGTCGGCTCGCGGTCGGCGGAGCGTTTCTTTGGTTACTTTCTTTGCGTGCAAAGAAAGTGACACCCCTCCGCGGTCGCGGAAACGATACGCCGGGCATGGCCCGGCGCTACCGATGCATGCATCCCCGTAAACAAAAACGCCCGGCGTGAGGCCAGGCGTTCCTGTACTACCTTGAAAGCCGAGGCTTTACGCCACCGTAGAAGCCCGCAGCGCAGCAATGCGCTCTTCCAGCGGCGGATGGCTCATGAACAGCTTCTTCGCGGTCGAACCAGCAATACCGAATGCAGCAATCTGCGTCGGCAGCGTGCTCTGGCCGTGGTTGAGCTGCAGGCGCTCCAGCGCGGCGATCATCTTCTGGCGACCAGCCAGCGAGGCACCACCGGCATCGGCACGGAATTCGCGGTGGCGCGAGAACCACATCGCGATCATCGTGGCGAACAGGCCGAACACCATCTCCAGCACGAACACGATGATGTAGTAGGCGAAGCCACGGCCACCGCCTTCGCGGTTGCCCGACAGCGCGCTGTCGATGATGCCGCCGACCACGCGGGCCAACACGATCACGAAGGTGTTCAGCACGCCCTGCAGCAGCGCCATGGTGATCATGTCACCGTTGGCGACGTGGGCGATCTCGTGGCCCAGCACCGCTTCGGCCTCGTCCTCGCTCATGTTGTGCAGCAGGCCGGTGGACACCGCCACCAGCGCGTTGTTGCGGTTGGCGCCGGTGGCGAAGGCATTGATTTCCGGGCCTTCATACACCGCCACCTCCGGCATGCCGATACCGGCCGCCTTGGCCTGGCGCTCGACGGTGGCCAGCAGCCAGCGTTCGGTCTGGTTGCGCGGCTCGGTGATCACCACGGCACCGGTGGAACGCTTGGCCATCCACTTGGACAGCAGCAGCGAGATGAAGGAACCACCGAAACCGAAGATACCGGCCATGATCAGCAGACCGCTCATCTTGCTCGGGTCGGTTCCCGCCAGCGACATCACGATGCTGGCGAGGATCAGGACCGCGAAGTTGGTCGCCAGGAACAGGGCAATGCGGGTAAACATGGGAAAATCCGGCTCGGAAGGGGTCGATACCGGTCAATTTGCGGTGTGGTCAGCTTGAATTCAAGCGCCAACCTGACCGACGATTCAGCCAGCATGACCTCCCCCATTCCCTGCGGGCGCTTCGCACCCTCGCCGACCGGCCTGCTCCACCCCGGATCCCTGCTCGCCGCCTTCGGCAGCTGGCTGCTCGCGCGCCATCATGGCGGCCTGTGGCGACTGCGCATCGAAGACGTCGACCCACCGCGCACCGTGCCCGGCGCCGCCGAGTCACAACTACAGGCGCTGGCTGCGTTCGGGCTCGCCCACGATGGTGCGATCCTCTGGCAGAGCGCGCGCGGCGAGGCCTACCAGGCTGCGCTGGACGTGCTGCTGGCCAGCGACCAGGCCTTCGTCTGCCACTGCAGCCGCAGCGACCTTGCCGCCAGCGGCGGCATCCATCACCGTTGCGTCGCCCGGCAACCTCGGCCGGACCCCGCCGTCCGCTTCCGTGTCCCACGCGGCAGCATCGTGCGCTTCACCGATGGCCTGCGTGGACCGCAGCAGCAGGATGTGCACGCCGAGGTCGGCGACTTCGTGCTGCGCCGTGCGGATGGCTGCTGGGCCTACCAGCTGGCAGTCGTGGTCGATGACGCCGCACAGGGCGTGACCGAAGTGGTGCGCGGTGCCGACCTGCTCGACTCCACCGCGCGGCAGATCCTGCTGCAACAGGCATTGGGGCTGGCCGTGCCGCACTACTGGCACCTGCCGCTGCTGCTGGATGCGCCGGGCCACAAACTGTCGAAGTCGCTGGCATCGCTGCCCGTGGACAGCACACGGCCGGTGCCGGTGCTGCGCGCACTCTGGCAGCTGCTGGGCCAAGCGCCTGCCGCGCTGGAAAACAAGCACGATCTGGACACCCTGCTGGCGGCCGCCCGGCAAGCCTTCGACCCAGCGCGGCTGCCTCGTACCGACATCCTGCTGCCACCCGGCGCACTTTCCGCGCCGATGTTGCAGAATCACCCCTCCCCCACCTGATTTCCGGACAGCATTCCATGACATCTCGCGTCGCACTGGTCACCGGCGGAACCGGCGGCATCGGCACCGCCATCTGCCAGCGCCTGGCCGACCAGGGCCACCGGGTCGCCACCAATTACCGCGACGAGGCCAAAGCCCGCGCCTGGCAGCAGGCGATGGCCGAACGCGGTTACAGCGTGTCGATCTTCCCGGGTGATGTCTCCGATCCAGACAGTGCCGAAGCACTGGTGCGTGCAGTCGAGGCCGAACTGGGCCCGGTCGAGATCCTGGTCAACAATGCCGGCATCACCCGCGACACCACCTTCCATCGCATGCGCGCGGACCAGTGGCACGATGTGATCAACACCAACCTCAATTCGGTGTTCAACGTCACCCGCCCGGTCATCGAGGGCATGCGCCGGCGGGGCTGGGGCCGGGTCATCCAGATCAGCTCGATCAACGGCCTGAAGGGCCAGTACGGCCAGGCCAACTACGCGGCCGCTAAGGCCGGCATGCATGGCTTCACCATCTCGCTGGCCCGCGAGAACGCCGGCTTCGGCATTACCGTCAACACCATTTCGCCCGGCTACGTGGCCACCGACATGGTGATGGCGGTGCCGGAAGAAGTGCGCGCCAAGATCGTCGCCGACATTCCCACCGGGCGCCTCGGCAAGCCGGAGGAAATCGCTTACGGCGTGTCCTTCCTGGTGGCGGAGGAAGCCTCGTGGATCACCGGCAGCAACCTGGACATCAATGGCGGCCACCATATGGGCTGGTAAGCCACGCCGGCGGCCGGAGCGACGCACACCCACCGCCCCTGCCGATGGTCATGCTGCGCAGCACGCAAACCCTTGTTGCGCAACATGATCCCCTGTGAAAGCCAAGCCTGGCGGGGGCTGGGGCGGTTGCAACGGCTGCTGCACTGCGCCATGCTGCGCATCTACTGTGACGAGTGACCGCTTCAATGGCTGCGACCCGCATCATCAAGAAGTATCCGAACCGCCGTCTCTACGACACCGAGATCTCCAGCTACATCACCATCGAGGACGTGCGCCAGCTGATCCTGGACGGTGAAGACTTCGAAGTCCGTGACGCCAAGAGCGGCGACGACCTCACCCGTTCGGTCCTGCTGCAGATCATCGCCGACCAGGAACAGGACGGCGAACCGATGCTGTCCACCCAGCTGCTGAGCCAGCTGATCCGCTTCTATGGCGACTCCCTGCAGGGCTTCATGGGCAACTACCTGGAGCGCAGCATGCAGGTCTTCCTCGACCAGCAGCAGCAGTTCCGCCAGCAGATGGGCAACCTGCTGGGCCAGACCCCGTGGGCGATGATGAACCAGCTGACCGAGCGCAACCTGGAGCTGTGGCAGGAATTCCAGCGCAGCATGGGCACCGGTTTCGGTGGTCCGCGGCCGGGTGGCACGGGTACCGGCACCGGTACCGGCAACAAGCCCAACGAACCCGGCACCGGTACTGGCACCGGCGGCAAGACCCGCCGCTGAGCCGCTGTACCGTCGGATACGAAAACGGCGCGCCCGATGGCGCGCCGTTTTGTTTTGTGCCCCCCGGCGGAGCATCAACGTTTCGCTTTGCACCCCGTGCATACGCGTTCGACCTTGTAGCCCTTCGCCTTCAGCTTCTCGACCACGCCGTCACTGCCCAGCAGGTGCAGCGTGCCGACCACCACCAGCGTGCCACCCTGCCCGGCCTGCAGGTACGGCAGCAGCTTCGGTACCCACGCATCGTTGCGCCCGGTGTTGATGCGCTGGTAAAGCTGCGGGTACTGCTGGCGCATTTCCGCGGCCATCTTCGTCCACAACACGCGCTCATCGCCGCGCCGCCATGCGTCGTGCAGCTGGCGTGCCTGCTCATCGCCCTTGCCTGCCTGGTCCAGCGCCTCGGACAGCATCTGCCGCTGCTCCTGCACGGTCATGCCGTCGAGCATGCCGATCTGGGTATCGATGTCTTCCAACCCCGCGGTCTTGCGGCCGGTCTTCTGCGCGCGCTCCATGAAATGACGGTCCAGGCCCAGCGCCGGGTCCAGGCCCATCTTCTGCATCTGCCCGACCGAAATGCTCAGGCCAACGAACCAGGGCTTCATGCCCTGCATCTGTGCCAGCGGAAGCTTGTTCCCGGATGCAAACGCCTGCAGCTTCTGCCAGGTGGCCGCGTCAAGATCGCGCTTGAGCTCGCTGCCATCGGTGCGCACTGCAGCCTGCACCATGCGGCTGGCCAGCTGCGGCGACTGCATGTCCTCCGGCGACAGTTCGAACACGACCCGCTGCGAAGCCTCGAAGGCCTGCTCGACATCGGGCGACAGCGGGTAGTCCTGTGGCTTCAACAGGTGGAATGATCCAAGCAGGTATACGCGTGAATCACCCGGGCCGGTCACCTTCCACAGCAGTGGGGCCGGCGGCTTGGCTGCCGCGGCGGCAGCGGCGTCGGCGGCCGGTGCATTGCGCGCCGGTGCCAGCGGTGCGATTGCAAACGCTGCCATCAACAGCGTTGCACGGAACAGTCGCTTCAACGGCATCTCAGCCTTCTCCTTCAGACAGGTGGTAGGCCTTCTCGCCCGCTTCCATGCGCAGGTCCAGCCGGTTTTCCGGCGGCGCCAGCGGGCACGTGGCATAGGCGGTGAATGCGCACGGCGGGTTGTAGGCATGGTTGAAATCGATGCGTACCGTGCCGTCGGCAGCGGGCGCATCGGTATCCAGATAGCGCCCGGCCGGATAACTGCCGCGGCCACTGGTACGGTCGGCAAAGATCAGGAACAGCGGCTGCCCGGTGGCTCCGATCGCCTCCAGCCGCCATGTGCGGCCGTCGCGTTCGAATTCGACCGCGCCCGCATTGGGCATCTCGGTGGTCAGGCCGGTGATGTCGACAATGGACAGGGTCTTGCCCGCCGGATGCGGGATGAAACGTGCCTGCACCTGCCAGTCCGGGCCACCCGGCCAGTACTCCAGCCCGGCGAAATCACGGCGCGCCGGCGCATCGGCATGCTTGACCCGCAGCGCATCGCGCGGCCCGCGCCGGATGATGCTGAGCTGGCCCTTGCCACCGTCGAAGGCCAACAGGGTCGGCTGCGGGTCCTTGTCGGTGTCGATGCGGATACGACCGCGCACCGGCTGGCCATCATGGCTGACATCCACACCGGCTTCGGGCGTGAACCACCACTGGCTGCCCTCGCGACGCAGCAGGCCCAGCTTGTCCGGGCCGACCGTCAGGCGGATGCCATTGGTGGCACCACTGCCGACGAAGTGTGATTTGTTCTGCAGCCAGTGCAGGCCGACCAGGGCCGTCCAGCCATCGGGCCGGGTCAGGTCCTGGTAACGGGCCACCCGCCATTGCTGCTGCGCGGCCGCATAGGCCGGATCTTCAGCGACCTTCGGCGCCGGCGGTGTCGCCGGGCTGCACGCGGCCAACAGCAAGGCGGCCAGCAGGCCGCCCATTCCCCGATAACGCATCGATGCTCCCCTCAACGTCCGCGCAGGAACCAGCGGTCGATTTCCGCCAGCGAAAAACGGGCCCAGGTCGGCCGGCCGTGGTTGCACTGGCCGGACCGCTCGGTGATTTCCATGTCGCGCAGCAGCGCGTTCATTTCCGGCACGGTCAGGCGCCGGTTGGCACGCACCGCACCGTGGCAGGCCATGGTCGACAGCAGTTCGTCACGTGCGCTGGCCACGCGGCGGCTCTGGCCATGCTCGCGCAGGTCGGTCAGCACGTCGCGCAGCAGCCCCTCAGGCTCGGCATGCGCCAACAGCGCTGGAATGCTGCGCACGTGCAGCGATCCGGGACCGGCACGGGTCACCTCGAAACCGAGCGCCGCCAACGTTTCGGCTTCACTTTCGGCAGTGTCGGCCTCGCGCTCGCCCACTGCCAGCGTGATCGGCACCAGCAGCGGCTGCGACTGCAGGCCGATACCGTCGTGCGCGTTCTTCAGGCGCTCGTAGCCGATGCGCTCGTGCGCGGCATGCATGTCGACCACGATCAGGCCTTCTGCGTTCTCGGCCAGGATGTAGATGCCATGCAGCTGCGCGATCGCATAGCCCAGCGGCGGCACACCGGCATCGGCACTGGTGACCGGCAGTCCGTTCTCGGTGGGCATCGGCGGCAGCGCCGCCCCGCGTTCGGCACCGGCCGGCGTGGCATACAGCGCGGCGTAGGCCGCCGGCGCATCAGCCACCTGCAGCCCAAGGGGCTGCTGCGGGCGCCAGCCGGAAAAGCCACCACCAGCGCCGCCTGATCCAGCACCCGGCGCAGGCCCACGCACCAGCCCGAAACCCGACGCGCCCGCGCTCGATGCCATCGATGCCATCGATGCAGCAGCGGCGTCCACCGGATGCACCGGACCCGCACCGATCTCCTGCACCGACATGCCGGCGCGGGTATCAGCCAGCGCGTCCTTCAGTGTGCGGTAGACGAAGTCGTGCACCAGCCGCGAATCACGGAAGCGCACTTCATGCTTGGCCGGGTGCACGTTGACATCGACGCGGGTCGGGTCCAGCTCCAGAAAAAGCACATAGGCCGGCTGCCGGCCGTGGTACAGCACATCGCCGTACGCCATCTTCACCGCATGGGCGACACTTCGATCGCGCACCGAACGGCCGTTGACGTACAGGTACTGCTGATCAGCGCTGGCCCGCGAGTAATGCGGTTGCGCGATCCAGCCATGCAGGCGCAGGCCCGCGCCGCTGTGGTCCACGCGCACAGCCTGGTTGGCGAAGTCCTCGCCCAGCGTTTCGGCCAGCCGCGCATCGGAATACAGGTCGCCCGGCTTGTAGCGGCGCGAGGCCTTGCCATTGTGCGACACGCGCAGCTCGACATCCGGTCGTGCCAGCGCCAGCGAACGCAACCATTCTTCGATATGGCCCAGTTCGGTACGCTCGGCGCGCAGGAACTTGCGTCGCGCAGGTACGTTGTAGAACAGCTCGCGCACTTCCACCGTGGTACCCGGTGCATGCGCACGTGGCGTGACGTCGCCGATCTTGCCGCCTTCGATCTGCAGCGCCGAACCGTGTTCGTCATGCGCGCGACGCGAGGACAGGGTAAAGCGGCTGACCGAGGCGATCGAGGGCAGTGCTTCGCCACGGAAACCGAGCGTGGCCACCGATTCGAGGTCGTCGAGGTCGGCGATCTTGCTGGTGGCATGCCGCGATACCGCCAGTGGCAGCTGTTCCGGTGCGATGCCACTGCCGTTGTCGCGGATACGGATCAGGCGGACACCGCCCTCTTCCAGGTCGATGTCGACACGGCTGGCGCCGGCATCGATCGCGTTCTCGACCAGTTCCTTGACCACCGATGCAGGACGTTCGACCACTTCGCCGGCGGCGATCTGGTTGATCAGGATTTCCGGCAACGGCCGGATCGGACGCGGGCCGGGCGCACTCATGGGAGAGGATGGGCAGCAGACTTCATGGGTCGATGATAGCGGAGCCGCCCCATGTAGAGTCGACTGTCAGTCGACTGCCCTTCGCCGGGCACCGCCCCCCCCCCCCCGCGCTGCGCGGTAGAGTCGACTGTCAGTCGACTGCTCCTCACCGGGCACCGAAAACCCCGCGCTGCGCGCGTAGTCGACTAACAGTCGACTCTACCGCGCCCTACGAGAAGCGGGTTATTTGCTGCCGCCGGCCATGGTGCCAGCAGCGTCGATCTCGGCCTGGGCACGGGCCGCGTACAGCGTGCCCGGCGGTGGCTGGCGGCTGAAGAAGGTGTGCACGCCATCGAGCACGGCACCGGCGATCTTGCGCTGGTAGGCCGGGTCGATCAGGCGGCGCTCTTCGTCCGGGTTGGAGATGAACGCGGTCTCCACCAGCATCGCCGGCATGTCCGAGGTGCGCAGCACGGCGAAGTTGGCGCGTTCGATGTTCGGCTTGTGGTTGTTGCCGATGCGCTTCAGGCCGCCCAGCACGTGGCCGGCGGCATCTTCAGACGCCTTCATGTAACCGCTCTGGGCCAGGTCCAGCAGCACGTTGGCGAGCGTGCCCTCGGTCTGCTGCAGGCGTACGCCACCCACCAGATCGGCCGCGTTTTCCTTGTCTGCCAGCCAACGGGCGCGCTGCGAAGAAGCACCCTTGGTCGACAGTACATAGACCGACGACCCGGTGGCCGAACGGTTTTCAGCGGCATCGGCGTGGATCGAAATGAAGATGTCGGCCTTGTTCGCACGCGCCTTCTGCGCGCGCATCGGCAGCGGGATGAACACGTCGCTGTCGCGGGTCAGGTACGCCTTCAGGCCCGGCGTGGCATTGACCTGGCGGGCAAGCTCACGGGCCACCGCGAGGGTGACATCCTTTTCGCGCTTGCCGGTCGGGCCGATCGCGCCCGGATCCTGGCCACCGTGGCCGGGATCGATGGCGACCACCAGATGACGCATGCCGGCCTGCATGCGGATGCGCGAGGCATCACTGGGCATGGCCGGACGCGGCGGTTCCACCGGCGTCGGTGCCGGTGCCGGTACGGTCGCCGGCGGCGTGGTCACCACGGCGGCGGTGCGCTGGCCGGCGAGGATCGCGGCCGGCGAGGAAGAAGGCGAGCTGCTGGCCACGGTACCGGCAGCCGCAACCTGGGCCGGTGCGGTGGACGGCGCCGGGGTCGGCGTGGCCGGTGCGGCGGCGGTGGCACTGGCCTGCTGCCGCACCTGCGCGGTCAGCAGCGCGGTCGCACGCGCGGCATCGGTACGCGACTGCGCGCTTTCGGCCGGGGTCGGCGCGGGCGTGGCCACCGGTGCCTGCGGCTGCACCGCCGGCGTCACTGCAGGACGGCTGGCGGCCACGGCCGGGCCATCGCCCGGCCATTCGATCACCAGCTTGGATTCATTGCCCTCGCGCTGCATCTGCGGGCGGAACGGCGCCACCGATTCAGCGAGGTCGAAAACAACACGGAAGGTCCCCGGCACCGGCTGTCCGGTACGCACCGCCGTAACCACGCCCTGCGCGGCCGGCATCTTCAGGTTGCGTATGGCGCTGGAGTCCGGGAAATCGACCACCAGGCGGTTCGGTCCGGCCAGCGACAGGGTCTTGTAACCGCCACTGCCGACCAGCGAAATCTCGGCACGGGTGCCGGTGGCGCCCGTATTCAGCAGGACCTGGCGGACTTCACCGGCCCACGCACTGACGCTCGCCAGACCCAGTCCGACGGCGGCACAGATGGCGATGAGACGGTTCCCCGGGCGCATGGCTCAGGATTCAATCACCGCGCTGAACGGAATGCAACACCTTTTTCCTTAATAATCCGTAACCTGCCGGTGTTTGTTCTCGTCAGCCGACAGAAATGGCCTGCAAGTCGCCCCCTTGAGGGAGCCGTTTCAGCCATTCATTCCCTACGTCGCTGGCCCCAGTGAGACGCACGCGGCGTCCCTGACCCTCGATTTCCAGCGCTACCACCAGGTCGGTCGGTGGCAACGCGCCGGCGCCCCGCTCGGGCCATTCAACCAGCCACAACACCGCGCTGCCCTCATCCAGGCCAAGGAAATCCAGCTCGCCGGCCTGGCCGATGCGATACAGGTCCAGGTGCCAGGCCTCGCCGCCACTGGCCAGCGGATAGCGCTCGACCAGGGTATAGGTCGGGCTGCGGATGGCACCCTGCACACCCAGCGCGCGCAGCAGCGCACGGGCCGTGGTGGACTTGCCGGCACCAAGATCGCCGCGCAGTTCGATCAGCGCCTGCGGCGGCCGGGTCGCCGCCAGCCACTGCCCGAGCAGCTCGGTTGCGTCGCTGTCGGCAAGGAAGAAATCAGTCATGAAGAGCGTTCCGGGTTGGCCAGTCGCCGCAGCGGCACCAGCAGATCAGTGGGAAGCAGGCCGCGTGCGCCGTCGGCGGCCGCAGCGTCGCCAGCGAGCGCATGCAGCAGTGCACCAGCGGCGGCAGCGTCGAAGGCGGCCAGCCCCTGCGCGCGCAGGCTGGCAATGATGCCGGTGAGCAGGTCGCCCATGCCTCCCACGGCCATGCCGGGATTGCCTGCAGCGATCAGCCGTGGCGCCTGCCCGGGCGCCGTCACGATGCTGCCCGCGCCCTTCAGCACCACCACGGCGTGGAAGCGTTCGGCCAACGCCTGCGCACAGCGGTAGCGATCGGCCTGGATGTCAGCGGTACTGCAGCCGAGCAGGCGCGCGGCCTCGCCCGGGTGTGGCGTAAGGATGGCGTCCGGTAGCGCGCGCGGGTCCTGCGCCAGCAGATTCAGTGCATCGGCATCAACCACCAGCGGTTTGTCGCCGGCCAGCACCCGCGCAAACAGTGCGTGCGCCCATTCGTCCTGGCCCAGGCCGGGGCCGATCGCCACCACCCTGGCCTTGTCCAGCAGCGCCGGCAGCACATCGCCATCTTCAAGCGCATGGGTCATGGCCTCGGGCAGCCGCGCCAGCAACGGGCCGACGTGATCGCGCCGGGTGCCCAGGCTCAACAACCCCGCACCGGCACGCAGTGCCGCTTCGGCTGCCATCGCGATGGCCCCACCGCTGCCATGGTTGCCGCCGACGCACAGCACGTGCCCGGATTCGCCCTTGTGGGTATTGGCGCGGCGTGGTGGCAGCAGTGCCGGCAAACGCGCCTGTGTCCAGTGCTCCGCGGCGGGCGATGCGCCCTGCCATGCAGCCGCTGGCAGCTGCAGCGGTGCCAGCGCCTTCTGCCCGCAATGATCCAGCGCATCCCCGGTATACAGGCCGCGATGCGCCACGATGAACTGCAGGGTCAGCGCGGCGTTCACCGCCACACCCGGCACCGCGCCGCGGTCGGCATCCACGCCACTGGGGACGTCCAGCGCCAGCACCGGTGCTGCCTGCGCATTGACGGCGGCGATCAGCGCCTGCGCCGCGCCTTCGGGCGCGCGGTCGAAGCCCAGCCCGAACAGGGCATCAACCCAGATATCGACCTCGGGCAGCGCGCCGTCGAAATCGGTGATGGTGCCGCCATCGGACGTGAATTCCGATGCTGCACGCTGTGCCAGCGCGGTTGACGGTGGCTTCCCCGGCAAGGCGATCACCAAAACCTCGCGTCCGGCCTGCCGTGCATGGCGGGCCAGCACCAGGCCGTCGCCGCCGTTGTTGCCCGCTCCGACCACCACGCCGATCCGCCGCGCCTGCGGCCAGTGCTGCAGCAGGCACTGCCAGGCGGCCTGGCCGGCCTGCGCCATCAGGCCCCAACCGCCGTCGGCAGCCAGTGCCGAGGCCTGCGCATCGAGCGCTCGTGCGGCTGCGGAATCGAAAAGATCGGCAAGGTTGGCCATGCAGGGATTTTATACTGGTGCACATGTCCCCCGCCCCCCTCCCTGTCGATCCGGCCCAGGCCGTGCAGCGCATCCGCGAACTGGCGCGTGCGCATGGCTTCCAGCGCTGCGGTATCGCCGGCATCGAGCTGGGCGAGGATGAGGCGCACCTGGCCGACTGGCTGGGCCAAGGCCTGTACGGCACGATGGACTGGATGGCACGCCACGGCACCCTGCGCGCCCGCCCGGCCGAGCTGCTGCCCGGCACGGTGCGGGTGATCTCGGTAGGCATGGACTACAGCCACAAGGACGACACCGAAGCCTGGGCCACCCTGGCCGATCCCGGCCGCGCCTACGTGGCGCGCTATGCGCTGGGCCGCGACTACCACAAGCTGATGCGCAACCGGCTGCAGAAGCTGGCCACGCAGATCAACGATGAAGTGGCGCCGCTGGGGTACCGCGTGTTCGTCGATTCGGCCCCCGTGCTGGAACGTGCACTGGCGCGCAACGCCGGGCTGGGCTGGATCGGCAAGCACACCTGCCTGATCGATCGCCACGGCGGTTCGTGGTTCTTCATCGGCGAGATCTACATCGACATCCCGCTGCCGATCGATACGCCGGCCACTGCGCACTGCGGCACCTGCACGCGCTGCATCGATGTCTGCCCCACCCGTGCGATCACCGGACCGCAGCGACTGGACGCACGGCGCTGCATTTCCTACCTGACCATCGAGCACGATGGCGCCATTCCCGAAGACATGCGGCCATTGATGGGCAACCGCATCTACGGCTGCGACGACTGCCAGCTGGTCTGCCCCTGGAACAAGTTCGCCAAGCGCACCGACGAAGCCGACTTCCGCGCACGCAACAATCTCGACACTGCCCGCCTGGACCAGCTGTTCGCCTGGGACGAAGCCGAGTTCCTGCACCGCACCGAAGGCAGCCCGATCCGGCGCAGCGGCCATGAGCGCTGGCTGCGCAACATCGCCGTGGCACTGGGCAATGCGCCGACCACGGCCGAAACGCTGGCCGCGCTGCACACTCGCGCCGACGATCCCTCACCACTGGTACGCGAACACGTGCTGTGGGCGCTGGGCCAGCACGCACCGCGCTGACGTGCGATCCTGAGCACCCGTTCCACCTGCCGCACGCCGTTCCCATGCAGCCACGCAACAACGACATCCTCACCCCCAGCCAGCTCAATACCCTGGCCCGTGACCTGCTGGAAGGCAGCTTCCCGGCGATCTGGGTCGAGGCTGAGCTGGGCAGCGTGGCGCGCCCCGCTTCCGGGCATCTCTACTTCACGCTGAAGGACGCGCGCGCCCAGCTGCGGGCGGCGATGTTCCGGATGAAGGCGCAGTACCTGAAGTTCGTGCCGCGCGAAGGCATGCGCGTGCTGGTGCGCGGCAAGGTGACCCTGTACGACGCCCGTGGCGAGTATCAGATGGTTCTGGACCACATGGAGGAAGCCGGCGAAGGCGCGCTGCGCCGCGCATTCGAGGAACTGAAGGCACGGCTGGAGGCCGAGGGCCTGTTCGACCCGGCGCGCAAGCGGCCGCTGCCCGCACATGTGCAACGCCTGGCGGTGATCACCTCTCCCACCGGCGCCGCCGTGCGCGATGTGCTGAGCGTGCTGTCCCGCCGCTTCCCGCTGCTGGAAGTGGACCTGCTGCCGACCCTGGTACAGGGCAGCACGGCCGCCGCGCAGATCACCCGCCTGCTGCAGGCCGCCGATGCCAGTGGCCGCTACGACGTGATCCTGCTGACCCGCGGTGGCGGTTCGCTGGAAGACCTGTGGGCGTTCAACGATGAAGCGCTGGCCCGCGCGATTGCGGCCAGCCACACGCCGGTCGTATCGGCCGTTGGCCATGAAACCGACTTCAGCCTGAGCGACTTCGCCGCCGACCTGCGCGCGCCGACACCGTCGGTGGCCGCCGAACTTCTGGTGCCGGACCAGCGCGAACTGGCACTGCGCCTGCGCCGTACGGCGGCACGCATGGTGCAGCTGCAACGGCACGCGATGCAGCAGGCGATGCAGCGTGCCGACCGTGCACTGCTGCGCCTGAACGCGCAGAGCCCACAGGCGCGACTGGATCTGCTGCGTCGCCGCCAGCTGGACCTGGGCCGGCGCCTGCATGCGGCCTTCAACCAGCAGCAGGAGCGTCGTGCCGCGCGCCTGCGTCATGCAGCGGCGGTGTTGCGCGGGCACCATCCGCAGCGCCAGCTCGACACGATGCAGCGCCGCCTCGCCGCCCTGCGTGGGCGTCCGCAGGCTGCAATGCAACGCCTGCTGGAACGCGATGCACTGCGCCTGCGCGGGCTGGCGCGTTCGCTGGAGGCGGTCAGCCCGCTGGCCACCGTGGCCCGTGGCTACAGCATCCTCACCCGCAGCGACGATGGCACCCTGGTGAGGAAGGTCGACCAGGTGCAGCCAGGCGATGCGCTGCAGGCACGCGTCGGCGACGGCGTGATCGACGTGCAGGTCAAGTAGAGGGTTGTTCGGCAGGGCTGCGCCCTGCACCCGCAGAGGCTTCAAGCCAAGGCAACGGCAACAGCGAAAGCTGGCATTCCGTGGGTTGGCGGGGCGGTGCCGGAGTGCGGGGACGCCGCAAGTACATCCTTGTAGGCTTGGCAGCCGCATCCATGCGGCTGACACCCCGCACTCCGACACCGCCCCACCTCTGACAGTTTTCCGCGATCGGGTAGATCCACGCCATGCGTGGATGAATCTCCATCGGAATCAAATATTTCGAATCAAGATCGAAAAGCATCCACGCATGGCGTGGATCTACCGTGTCGACCAAGGTCGACACCTACCAACAGCAGCAGAAATCTGTCGAAGGCGGGGTGGGTCCGGTTGCGGGGGTGTCCGCGGCATGGATGCCGCGGCCAAGCCCCCATGGATGGGTTTACGGCGTCTCCCGCAACCGGACCCACCCCGCCACCCCACGGAATGCACACTGTTGCTGTTGCTGTTGCTGTTGCTCTGGCTTCGGCAGGTGCAGGGCTGCAAGCCCTGCCGACCAACCCCCTACTTTGCCTGCTCGCAGAACTTCTGCCGGTACTCGAGCGCCTTCGGCATCAGCGCCTGCAGGTTCTGGATGCGGGTGCCCGGGTTCGGGTGGGTGGAGGCGAACTCCGGCGGCGCCTGGCCGCCGCTGGCCTGGCCCATGCGCTGCCACAGCGGCACCGCCTCGCGGGGATCGAAGCAAGCCGCTGCGGCCAGCATCAGCCCCACTTCATCCGCCTGCGTCTCGTGGCTGCGCGCATAGGGCAGCAGATACCCATAGCCCATCGCCGACATCATCATCTGTTGCTGCTGCGCATCCATGCCACTGGCGGCGCCGGCCACCTGCCCGATCTGGGTCAGCTTCTGCTGGGCCATGCGCTGTGCACCATGGCGCAGCAGCGCGTGGGCGATCTCATGGCCCATCACCACCGCCATCGCATCGCGGGTGCGCGCTACCGGCACCAGCCCGGTGTAGACCGCCATCTTGCCGCCCGGCAGGCAGAACGCATTGGCCTGCTCGGACGGGATCACGTTCACTTCCCACTGGAAATCCCGCGCGAAATGCGCCGGCTGCACGCCATGCTCCTGCGCCAGCGCCGTCTCCACCACGTCCACCTTGGCGATCAACCGCTGGGCGATGTCGCGCACATCGCGCGCGATCGGTGCATTGGGGTCCATCGGCCGTTCCTGCGACAGGATCTGCTGGTAGGCCTGCAGCCCCAGCGCGGTTTCCTGGCGCGCGTCCAGGCTGCTGTCGATCATCACCTTCTCGCCGGTATACGGATCGACCGTGCGGTTGGAGAACCAGTAGAACAGCGCATAGCCGGCGGCCAGCAGCAGCACCCACCAGCGGATGTTGCCGAACAGGCCACGCCGCTGCGGGCCTTGCGACGAGCGGGAGAAGGGATCGTTGCGCATCGGGGGGACTTCCTGCTGGCCCCGCCGGCCGGCGGGCACGGCGCAATCTTAGTGCGCCACTGCCCGCAGCGGGTGAAGCCGGGTGCCGCTCAGATGCCGCGCACCAGGCGGAAGCCGATGCGGGCGTTGGTGGTATCCGAATCCTGGGACTGCCGCCAGGCCGCACGGGTCTGCTCGGGGGCATTGGCCCAGTTGCCACCGCGGATCACCCGCGACCGACAGCCCGGGTTGAACCAGGCGACGCCGTCGGACGGTGCGCGGCGATAGCTGGCATGCCAGCAGTCGGCCACCCATTCACTGAGGTTGCCGCCCATGTCGTGCAGCCCGAAGGCATTGGCCTGGAAGCTGGCCACCGGCGCCGGCCCCCACCAGCCATCGCCGTACCCGATAAACGCGTTGTGCCAGTGCCGGCCCGAAGGCGAAACGTCCTTGCTGCCGGTGAAGTTGCCGCTACCCGGCGGCGGCACGCCGGCATCGCCCCAGGGATAGCGGCCACTGCTGCCCGCGCGCAGCGCGTACTCGAACTCGGCTTCGCTGGGCAGCCGGTAGCTGCGGCCGGTCTGCTCGGACAGCCACGCCGCATAGTTCTCGGCATCACGCACACTGACATGCATCACCGGCGAGTTGCCCAGCGCGCGGCCGCCGTCGTAGTCCGAGCGCCAGTCCACGCCACTGCGGCGGATGAAATTGCCGCTGCGTTCGTCGTAGACCACCGAATGGCCGCGCCGGGTCGCGCGTGGACGCGCATTGGACGCTTTCACGTAGCGCTCGAAATCGCTGACGGTGATCTCGGTGATCGCCATGGCAAAGCCGCGATCAAAGCGCACATAGTGCGACGGACGCTCGGCATCACTCGAGCCCGGCTCGGCATCGCCCGCGCCCATCTGGAAACCACCGTGGGGCACCACCACCATCTGTGGCCCGCGCCCGCCATCGCGCATGGCGTCGCTGAACACCTGTCCTGGCCGGAAGCTGCCGTAATGGGTGGCCAGGTCGATGCGCTCGCGCAACTGCCCCACCACGGCATCACCCGGCAGGGCGATGCGCAGCGCTTCGGCCAGTTTCTCGCGCGCCGGTTTCAGGCCCTGCGGCGTAGCGAGGTCGCGCAGGCCGTCATCACGCAGCTGCAGCAGCGTGGCGGCGCGGATCTGCTCGATGCGCTCGAACGCGTCGGCAATCGTCGGCGACGAATCGCGCACTTTGCTGGCTTCGGCCAGCCAGGTACCCGCGCTGGCGAAATCGCGCGCCCGCGCGGCATCCTCGGCCCGGCGGATCAACCCGCTCTCGGCTGCAGCCAGGCCCTGCCGTGCGCGGCTGTTGTCTTCATCCAGCGCCAGCGCCTCACGGAAATTGCCGATGGCACCGTCGCCATCCTCACCGATCCGGTCCGAGCGCAGGTCCTCCTCGCCGGCGCGGTTGTAGGCCACCACGCGCTGCGCCAGCTCCACCCGCGCCTGCAGCGCACGCACCTTCTCATCCTTCGGCGCCAGGGTCAGCAACACCAATGCCTGGCGGCTGGCCTCGGCCAGTGCCTCGCGCTGCTTCAGCGGCCGCACCAGCAGGGCATCGGCCAGCTGCTGCAGTCGCTGCCGGGCACGCTGCAGGCCCAGCCGGGCCTGGCGGTCATCCGGGTCTTCTTCCTGCACCGCCAGCCACAGCGGAATGGCAGCGTCCGCATCTTCATAGAGCCGCCCTTCGGCAAACGCCTGCTCGGCGGCGCGACGCAACTGGGCCAGGCTGCGGCCCTGGCGGTCCACCCGTGGCGGCGTCCACTGCTGTACGTCCTCGGCGGCATCTTCACCGGCGATGGTCACGCTGCCCTGCCCGGCCTGCGGACTGGCATCGGTGCCGGTGTCGGCCCCTTCGGCCGCGGGCGCCTCTCTGCTGGCGGCCCTGTCCGCCGGCGCGGACGGCGACGGCGTGCAGCCGGCCAGGGCCACGGCCAGGGCGGTGCACAGCACGGGCGACAACGGAAAACGCAAGCAGAGCCTCCTTCGGCACGGACGCGGACCGACGTTAGGCTATTCTCCCCTGCCTGAGCAAACCCGAGTAGTAGGCCCTGACCCGTGGCAACCTGGATCACCACCCCCGCCGAGCTGGATGCGTACTTCCAGCAGCGCCCGACCCGCATCGGCCTGGACACCGAATTCATCCGTGAACGCACGTTCTGGCCGCAGCTGGCACTGGTGCAGATGGCCGTTGGGCAGGACATCCTGCTGATCGACCCGCTGATTCCCGGCATGACCGAGGCGCTGGCGCCGTGGCTGGCCGATGAATCCATCACCAAGGTGATGCACAGCGCCAGCGAAGACCTGGTTGCCTTCAAGTGGGCCTGCGGCGTCCTCCCGCGACCGCTGTTCGACACCCAGATCGGTGCCTCGCTGGCCGGCATCGGCGGCGGCATGGGCTACCAGAAGCTGGTGGCGGAGATCACTGGCGTAGCGCTGGCCAAGGGCGAGACCCGCTCGGACTGGATGCGCCGCCCGCTGTCCGAGTCGCAGCTGCAGTACGCCGCCGATGACGTCGAGCATCTGTTCGCACTGCACGACGCCATCGATGCCAGGCTGCAGGCGCTCGGCCGCCAGCAGTGGCTGCACGACGATGGCGAGCGGCTGCTGGCCAGCGTCGCCAACGATGAAGACCGCTGGCCGCACCTGGCGATGCGCTCGGCACAGTTCCTTGATGCTGCCGCCCAGCACCGCCTGCTGCGCCTGCTGCGCTGGCGCGACGTGCAGGCACGCAACAGCGACCGCCCGCGAAGCTGGATCCTGGACAACGAACTGGCCGCCACCCTCGCGCGCACGCCACCGGCCGACGAGGCTGCGCTGGGCAAGCTGTTCGAGCAGTTCCCGAAGGCACCGCGCAAGCTGGCCGGCGCTGTCTGGCAGGCGCTGTCCACGCCGCTGGCCGATGAAGCCGACGCGCCGCTGGCGCTGCCGGCCAACGACAGCAACAAGCAGGCCCTGAAGAAGCTGCAGGATGCGGTGGCCGAGCGCAGCCGTGAGCTGGGGCTGCCGGATGGCATTCTCGCCTCGCGCAAGCATCTGGAAAGCTATCTGGAACGTCGCCAGTGGCCGGCCGCACTGGCCGGCTGGCGCCAGCAGGAACTGGAGTCGCGGCTGCAGGCACTGTTGCCCGCGCACTGAGATCAACCGGCGCCGGGCAAACCGGCGCCGGCACCGCAGACATGAGCATCTGCCACGCTTGCCGGCGCGCGCGTGGACCTGTCCAATAGCGTCCCCGCTATTGTTGGATTGCATCAGATGACAAATGGACTTGCGAAAGGCGGTCTTTCCATGGATGACCTGGCCTGGCGCGCGCAGGCGCGCAGCGCATTGCAGGAACAGGACTACGCAGCGCTGGATGCACTGCTGGCACCACACGAACAGGCCTGGCTGAACGGCGCTCGGCCACTGCCCGGCATCCGCTGGCGCCTGCGCAACCTGCAGGACACGGCGCTGCCCCTGGATGAGCGCCTGCAGCAGGCGCAACGGTGGGTTGCCGCCGATCCGCACAGCTATTACGCACGCCTGCGCCTGGGTGCCTGCTGGGAATCGGCCGCTGGCGCCCTGCGCAGCGCCGACGTGGCCGCACTGGTGGAAGACAGCCAGTGGCTGGCCGCACAGCAGGCGCGCGACCACGCCGTGCATGCCTATCTGCAGGCGATCGCGCTGTCGCAGCGACCGGCGCTGGCGCTGGATGGCATCAAGCGCATCACCAGCTACCTGCGCGAACCAAACTGGTTGCGCGCGCTCCAGGCAGGGCAATCGCCGGAGTCCGATGAAGCCGCCCTGGCCGAGCACTATCCGCAGGCGTGGCCGCAGGCATTGCAGTTGCTGTCGCGCTTCGGTGCGCCCCTGCAGCACCTGCCGGAATGCCTGCCGCCGCTGTTGCGCGATCGCAGCGAGGACGAATTCGATGCCCCCCTCGCGTACTGGATGCGCCTGGTGCTGGAACAGCGTCCGGACGACCTGGGGACGCTGGAAGACACCCTCTACTACCTGTACCCGCGCTGGGGCGGCAGCCACGAGGCGATGGAGGATTTCATCGAAGGCAGCTGGTGCCGCGGCCTGGAGCTGGCACAGCGCAATGCATTGCGCTGGTGCAAGGAACAGGACTGGATGGGCGAGCTGCCGCGCCGCGGCGATGCCGAAGCGGTGGCCGTGCACGAGCGTGCGTATGCGCAGATCCTGGACTGGCACCTGGAGGGCTACGTGCGCGCTGAAGTCCTGATCCAGCGCGCCGCACTCCGCTTTCATCTCGGGCGCATCGAGGAGATCGAAGACCAGGTGCAATGGGATGCCGTTTGCATGCAGGCCGCGCTTGAGGACCTGCAGCATGCGTGGGCACTGGATCGTGACATGGTCCTGCACGGTGGTTTCAGCAGCCTGGAGGCCTGCACCTGGTTCGCCCATGTTGACGGCGCCGAAGCGCTGTTCGCGCAGGTCGTGGACTACGCAGCGCGCGAAGGCGATTCGGCGCTCGGCCTGCTCTGGGCGGCTACCGCCATCGAGCATGGGATGCTCGGCCAGACCGCCGATCCGGCACGTGCGCAGCCCATGCTGCAGCGCGCCCTGAAACTGGCGGCGCAGCAGAAGACGTCCACGGTCACCTTTGCGTCCAACCTGTTCTGCGATGTCTCGCAGGACGCGGGCCTGTCGTTGTTGCAGCGCATGGCCGACGACGGCGACGCCGGTGCGATGGCCGCGCTGTGCGACCTGTACAAGGGCCGGCTGGGCGGCCGCGACCAGCCGGACTTCGTTGATGCCCAGAAGGCCCTGTACTGGCAGGAGCGTGCCGTCGAAGGCGGCGACCTGATCGCCACGTACAACCTTGGCGTGCGCCTGGTTGCCGCTGGTGGCGCTGACAACGAAGCGCGTGCGCGCGAACTGTACCTGCGCTGCCTGCGCGAAGCCGACGCCGGTGAACGCGTGTGGGGCCCGACCTGCCGCAACCTGGCCTGCCTGGCCTTCGATGGCCAGAACGACGCACACAAGCGCGAAGCGGTCGAACGCGCCCTGATTCCGCTATGGTGGCGCGGTGAGGACAACGACAAACTGTGGGCCGCCGGCTACCTGGCCGACATCTACCACTTCGGCAACGGCGTGCCGGCCAACGCCTTCCTGGCCCTGACCTGGCTGCAGCGCGCCAGCGAGATCGATACGGAGTACGTGGATGTGGTGCGCATGGCGCCGCTGATCAACGGCGAAGGCCGCTGGTTCGGCGCCAGCCGCGCGCGCAAGCAGCAGGCGCAGGACCGCCAGCAGGTGGACAGCGCCACCTGGGCCCTGACCTTCGGCCAGCGCAGCCAGGACAGCGACCTTACCGCAGTCTGAAACAACGAAAAGGGCGGCCCGGAACTCCGGGCCGCCCTTTGCATTCCAGCGGTGCGATGACGGGAAAACCCGCCACCGCGCCAGAGCCTTACCAGTTCATGTTCAGCGAGACACCCACGGTGCGCGGTTCGTTGTAGACCGCGGCCATGTAATTCTCGATCACGCCCTTGAGGTTCTTCTCGTTGGTGATGTTGCGCGCGAACAGCGCCACTTCGTAGGCACCGTAGTTGCCCGAGTAGCCGATCTTCAGGCCGCCCTCGAAGTCACCCTTGGAGTTGAACTCCTTGCTGTCGTACAGCACGAAGCTGGTGTAACCCTGCTTGTTCCAGTCGGTGGAGACGAACATGGTGCCGGCGTCGCTGACCGGGAAGTCGTAACGGGCGGCCAGGTTGACGTTGTACTTCGGTGCGTTCGGCAGCGGGTTGCCGTCGATCTGCGCGAAGGTGTTGGCGCCGACCTTGATGGTCGGGTCATTCACCGTGCAGACCACCTGGCCGTTGAGGCCGCAGACCTGCGCGTACACGCGCTTGTCCTTGATCTCGCTGTGCAGCAGGCTCAGGCCAGCGCTCAGGGTCAGGTTCGGGATCGGGCGCAGTTCCATGTCCGCTTCGAAGCCGTAGGCCTTGGCCTTGTCGGCGTTGAACAGCACGCCGTTGCCGTCCGAATCGTTGCCGTTGAGCTGGATGTCGTTGACGGTGTAGGTGAACGTGGTGGCGTTCAGGCGCAGGCGGTTGTCCCACAGGCTGCTCTTCACGCCCGCTTCCCAGGACAGGATCGTCTCGGAATCGGCGGTGGTGAAATCGGCATTGAACACCGCCGAACGGCCCTGGATGGTCGGGCCGCGGAAGCCGCGAGCGACCTTCGCGTACACGCTTACGTTCGGGGTGAACTGGTACATCGCGCTCAGGTCCCAGCTCGGGGTGGTGTCGGACATCTTCACGTCCGTACGGCCCTTGTAGGTGACCACGCCGGCGGCGGTATCGGCGGTCTTCAGCAGGCGGGTGTGCTTCTCGTCCTTGGTCTGGCGCAGGCCGGCGGTGACGGTGAACTTGTCGGTGAAGGCGTAGCTCAGCTGGCCGAAACCGGCCCACGAGGTGTTCTTGTTGCGCAGGCGCACCCAGTTGTTCGGGTTACGCGCCGCGCCCTGCAGGAACCACGCGCGCTGGTAGAAGTCGGTGGTGTCGCTGCCGTTGAAGTAGAACGCACCGGCCTGCCACTGCAGCGCGCTGTCGTCATGGCTGGCCAGGCGGAATTCCTGGGTCCACTGGTCCAGGTCGCGGATGCGGCCCATCGACTGGCCGTAGCCGTTCGGCACGCCGTTCACCGGGAAGCTCGCCGCTGCGCCACCGTCGGTGTCGCCACGGCTGTAACCGGAGGTGGTCTCGTAGGCGGTGATCGAGGTGAAGTCGATCGCACCGAAGTCGTAGCGTGCCTTCACCGAGCCGCCGTAGGTCTTGTACGCCTGCGGGTTGTTGTCGGCTTCGTCGTAGGCAACCTTGTCGCGCGGCACGTCGGCCTTGTTCGAGCCCTTGGTCAGCGCACCGCGCAGGAACAGGGTCGAGGTGCCTTCATAATCGCGGGCATGGGCCGAGGCCAGGATCGAGAACTGGTCGCTCGGCGTCAGCAGCAGCTGCGCGCGCACGTTGCGGTCATCGAAGCCACCCATGGCGTTCTTCTTTGGGCTGACCGTGCCATCGGCGCTCGGGCCCTTGTAGGTGTTGTCGACGTAGTCGTCGCGGTGCTGGTACAGGGCCGACACGCGGAACGAGGCAATGTCGTTGATCGGGCCGCCGAAGCCGCCGTCGATCGACACGCTGTTGTAGGTCGCATAGCTGGCACTGACGCGGCCGGTGTAGTCCTGGGTCGGCTTCAGGGTGTCGAACTTGACAATGCCGGCGGTGGTGTTGCGGCCGAACAGCGAACCCTGCGGGCCGCGCAGCACTTCCACCTGGTCCACGTCATAGACCGGGTTGGACTTCAGCACCACGTGCTCCAGCACCACGTCGTCCTGGATGATCGACACCGGCTGCGAGGCACCCAGGTAGAAGTCGATGTTGCCCAGGCCGCGGATGTAGAAGCGCGGGAAGATGCGGCCGGTGGTGGTTTCCGCATACAGGCTCGGCACGCGGCCGGACAGCGCCAGCAGGGTGTCGTCGCCGCCGGCGGTGAAGTCGCGCATGCGCTCGCCCTGCACCACACCGACCGAGACCGGCACTTCCTGCAGGTTCTGCTCGCGGTGTTCGGCGGTCACGGTGATCGTGTCCAGCCCGGTCGGGGTCGGCGCGCTGTCCTGCGCGGCGGCACCGAAGCTGCCGACCAGGGCCAGACCGGCACAGGCCAGTGCCAGCGGGTGGCGGCGGAAGGAAACAAGGGAAGACGACAGACCCGACAGGCAGCGGGAATCGGTATGGGAGGGCATGCAATGCTCTGAGGAGGCGTCCGTGCGGCCTGCGCGGGCCGGGCGGCAGAAAGGGGGAAAACTGCGCAAGCGGCCATTATCCCCCAAATTGTTACGATTTCGTTGCGCAGCACCCAAACCCGGCGAAACAAGCGGTTTCGGCACAGTCAGCCAGCACCGCCTTGGGTCAGATCCGTTTCCCAAGGGAAAACGGATCTGACCCCGGATCTCAGGGCAGCGGGGTCAGCGCGACATCGACCATCGCCAGCAGGCGCTCGCGGCTGATGCCGTCACGCGCCTGCACCGAGATGCCATGCAGCACCGTGGCGAAGTGGTCACCCAGCGCCTGCACCGCCGCGTCGTCGGTCAGCTCACCCTCGGCCTGCGCCTGCTGCAGCCGCGCGATGATCGCCGCCGTGCGCTGGCGACGATGGCTGGCCAGCCAGTCCCGCACGCCTTCGCCATCGGGCGACACGCTGCTGGCCGAAGACACCACCAGGCAGCCATGCGGACGCCCACGACGGGTGTAGGTCAGCACCGCCTCGCGCAGCATGGACCCGATCGCCTCACGCAGCGTGGCCTGCTCCAGCGCGCGCGGCGCGAAACCACCCTCGCCCTCTTCGTACAGCGCAACGGCTTCGCGGAACAGCTGCTCCTTGCTGCCGAACGCTGCGTAGATGCGTGCAGAGGCAATGCCCAGCGTTTCGACCAGTGCCGACATAGACGTGCCTTCGTAGCCGTGCTGCCAGAACAGCAGCATCGCCTTGCGCAACGCCTGGTCCCTGTCGAATTCGCGCGGTCGCCCTGCCATCTGCCTGCCTGCTCCAGTGAGGCGCGCAGTGTAACGCGGGTGTTGACCATCGCGAGGGTCGCGCCTATTCTTTGTCGATCGACCAACAATTGGAGCAACACATGCAGACCCTCAAGGGCCCCAGCCTGCACCTGGCGCAGTTCGCCGGCGACCAGGCCCCGTTCAACTCACTTGCCAGCATTGCCGAGTGGGCCGCTGGCCACGGTTTCAAGGCACTGCAGATCCCGGCCTGGGATGCACGCTTGTTCGACCTGGCCACTGCCGCCGACAGCCAGGACTACTGCGACGACATCCGCGGCACCCTGGCCGAGCACGGCCTGCAGGTCAGCGAGCTCACCACCCACATCCTCGGCCAGCTGGTGGCGGTGCATCCGGCCTACGATGAACTCTGCGATGGCTTCGCGCCGGAAGCACTGCGCGGCAACCCGAAGGCACGCAGCGAATGGGCGCAGCAGCAACTGCACCTGGCCGCCCGTGCCTCCCGCCGGCTGGGCCTGCAGGACATGGGTACCTTCTCCGGCTCGTTCGCCTGGCCCTACCTCTTCCCGTTCCCGCAGCGCCCGCCGGGCCTGATCGATGCCGCCTTCGACGAACTGGCGCGCCGCTGGCGGCCGATCCTCGATACCTGCGAGGACAACGGCATCAACCTCTGTTACGAGATCCATCCCAGCGAAGACCTGCATGACGGCACCAGCTTCGAGCGCTTCTTCGAGCGCGTCGGCCAGCACCAGCGCTGCCGCATCCTGTTCGATCCCAGCCACTTCGTGCTGCAGCAGCTGGACTACCTGGAGTACCTGGACATCTATCACCCGCTGATCCGCATGTTCCATGTCAAGGATGCGGAGTTCCGTCCCAGCGGCCGCCAGGGCATCTATGGCGGCTACGCCGACTGGACCGAACGGGCCGGTCGCTTCCGCTCGCTGGGCGATGGCCAAGTCAACTTCAAGTCGATCTTCTCCAAGCTGGCCCAGTACGACTACCAGGGGTGGGCGACGCTGGAGTGGGAGTGCTGCCTGAAGGACCAGGAAGCCGGTGCACGCGAAGGCGCTGCATTCATCCGCGACCACATCATTCCGGTCACCGACAAGATCTTCGACGACTTCGCCGGTGCACCGATCAGCACTGCGCAGATGCAGCACATGCTCGGCATCGCCTGAGCCCCCACGGAGCACTCCCCCATGACCACTTCCCTTCCCGCTGGCGCTGCCGGCGACGACGCCCTGCGCCACCACTACCTGCGCATCGATGGCCAGCGCGTGCATTGCGTCTCCGCCGGCCGCGGTGACCCGGTGCTGCTGATTCCCGGCTGGCCGCAGACCTGGTACGCCTGGCGCCACGTACTCCACGCCCTGGCCGAGGCCGGTTTCGAAGCCATCGCGGTCGATCCGCCGGGCATCGGCGAATCCGATCGCCCCAGCCACGGCTACGACACCGGCAGTGCCGCCGCCGTGCTGCACCAGACCATGCGGGCGCTGGGCCACGAGCGCTACCAGGTGGTTGGCCATGACATCGGCATGTGGATCGCCTATGCACTGGCCAGCGACCAGCCACAGGCCGTGCGCCAGTTGGCCGTGACCGAAGCGGTGATTCCAGGTCTGGCGCCGGAACCGGGCATCTTCGCCGCACCGGCCGACAACATCTTCCTCTGGCATTTCATGTTCAACCAGGTGGCCGACCTGCCCGAGGCACTCATCAGCGGTCGCGAGCGCGCCTACCTGGAATTCATGTTCGACCGCTGGTCGTATCGCCGCGATGCAGTGGCCGCCGACACCTACATCGCCGCCTACAGCCGCCCCGGCGCGCTGCGGGCCGGCTTTGCCTGGTACCGCGCGATTCCGGAAACCATCCGCCAGAACAAGCAGCGTGCGCAACGCCGGCTGGCGATGCCGGTGCTGGCCATCGGCGCCGAGCACGCCACCGCCGATGCGCCGATGCTGACCCTGCAACCGCATGCCGACAACGTGCGCGGCAGCATCGTGCCGGGCTGCGGCCACTTCATCATGGAAGAAGCGCCGCAGGCGTTCCTGGCGCAGCTGCTGCCGTTCCTGCAGGAGGCGCGCCATGCAGCTTGAACCCGCGCTGCAGCAGTTCGTCGATGCCGTTGCGGTCCATCCGCTGCCGGAGGACCTGCGCGAGCTGCGTGCGATCAGCGAGAGCGCGCTGCCTCAGCTGCAGGGCGCGCCGCAGCCGGTTGCGCATGTGATCGAGCATGCGGTGATCGCACGCGACGGCCACGCGTTGGAAGTGCGCCTTTACACACCGGAAGGGCTGCCCGATGGACCGGCACCGGCGTTGTTGTTCGCGCATGGCGGCGGATGGTTCCAGTGTTCGCTGGCGGTCTATGACGGCCCCTGCCGCGCGCTGGCCAATGCCAGCGGCTGCGTGATTGTCGCCGTGGGCTACCGGCTGGCGCCGGAACACCCGTTCCCGCTGCCGCTGCACGACGTTGCCGATGCCTGGTCGTGGCTGCAGGCCAACGCCGAACGCCTTGGCTTGGACCCGCAACGGCTGGCGATCGGTGGCGACAGCGCCGGCGGCAATCTGGCCGCCGCGTGCTGCCTGCTGCTGCGCGATCTCGGCCTGCCGCAACCGTGCCACCAGTTGCTGCTGTACCCGGCACTCGATGCCGGGATGGACAGCGATTCCTATCGCGAGTACGCCAGTGGCTACTACCTCAGCGCCGAACTGATGCAGCGTTGCTGGCAGGCCTATCTCGGTGATCCGGCCACACCGCCGGCACTGGCCTTGCCTGCCCATGCAACGGATCTGCATGGACTGGCACCAGCCTCGGTGCTCAGCTGCGAGCATGATCCGCTGCGTGACGAGGCCGAACAGTACGCGCTGCGGCTGCAGGCGGCAGGTGTCGACTGCACGCTGGAACGGCTGCCGGGGATGATCCACGCCTGCATCCATCTGCACGCGGTCAGTGCCAGCACCGACGTGGCAGCACAACGTGCCGGCGCGCTGCTGCGCCGGGCCCTGTCCTGAACCGGTCAGGGGCGGTAGCCGACGCGACGCGACCACCGTCCCGGCCCGGCGCTTGGCAAGCCCGGCAGGCAGCGCTACACTGAAACCCTGCCGTGGGGCCATAGCTCAGCTGGGAGAGCGCGTCGTTCGCAATGACGAGGTCAGGAGTTCGATCCTCCTTGGCTCCACCACTATTAGGAAAGAACCCGTAGATCTCTGTGATCTGCGGGTTTTTTCTTTTCTGGGTTCCGCCTCAGACGGACTCCTGACTGCCATCCTTACGTTGCGGAGTGCGCGAATGCGCGTCGCGCACCTGCTGATCGCGGTGCCCCGGCCGATGCTTGGCCACATCGTCCTGCTTCCTGTCCTGGCGGCTTTCCTGCACGCCTTGCTTCGGATCGTTCTGGTCGTTGCTGCGCACGCTCATCGAACACTCCCTCGCCGGCGGAAAGCCCGCGCTTGCCTCCACGCTAGAGACTGCCGGGTAAGCCGCAGGTCAACCTGCCGCCAACGCAGCGTGCAGCCTCGGCTTGCCGACACTGTCCCCACGGCTCCAGAATCCGATGCACCCGTTTCACCGGTATGCCATGCCCTCTCCTCCCCAGCACGCAGCCCAGGCGTTGCCGATGCTCCTCGATGCGACCGACGGCAGCATCCGCCTCGGCAACCTGCCGACGCTGATCGGCCCCGCCCTGTCACGGGATGAGGCGCGTGTCGCCTTTGCCACACTTGTGCGGGAAGAGCGCGATGTCGGCACCGGCTATCACTGGCTGAGCCTGCGCCGGCTCAGCCTGGGCGGCGCGCCCGCCGACATCAGCCTGTGTTTCCACGGGCAACAGCTGGACATGGTGACAATGGGTGTCAATCTGCCCGGTGCGACGCTGGAAGACGGCTGGCCGACCCAGGCGGCCATCGACGCCGAAGTCGCCTTCATGAAGCGCACGCTCAGCGCGGCACTGGGCCGCAAGCTGGCGGGTGGCCGCGCGCGGTTCGACTGGGGTGAAGCCTGGGCCCGTTTCGATCCGAAGGGCTTCATGGCCAGCAGCGGAATCCGCTACGTTCCGCGCTCATGACCCCACTCAGGTGCGGGTGATCGACACTCCACCCTCCACGCGCATCGCGGTACCGGTAACGAAACTGCTTTCATCGCTGGCCAGGAACAGCGCCGCGTTGGCGATCTCCTCCGGCTCGGCCATCCGCTTCAGCGCGTGCAGCGAGCGCACGAAGTCGCGGGCATCGCCGGTCGGTGCGGCCTGCCGTCCCATTTCGGTATCGGTGCCACCAGGCAACAACACGTTGCTGCGTACGCCGCACGCGCCATACTCGGCAGCGATCACCTGGCTCAGGCCGATCAGCCCTGCCTTGCTCGACGCATAGGCCGCCATGCCCGGGAAGCCCACGGTATGGCCGACGAACGTGCCAACGAACACCAGCGAGCCGCCGCCGCGCGCCAGCAGTGCCGGCAACTGCGCGCGTGCAGCATGGAAGGCGGCATCCAGATTGGTCGCCATCACCTCGCGCCAGGCGTCCACCGGGAACTCCGCCGCCGGCACGCCCGGGCCGAGCATGCCGGCATTGTTGAGGGCGATGTCCAAGCCGCCGAACGACTGCTGGGCCAGATCGACCAGCGCCTGCGCCGTGCCCGGGTCGGCGACGTCGGCGGCACGCACCACGGCGTCGCCACCGGCGGCGCGAATCTGCTCGGCCAGCGCCTGCAGCGGCTCCGGCCGCCGTGCGTTGAGCACCAGCTTTGCCCCTTCGGCAGCGAAGCGCAGCGCGCTGGCGCGGCCGATACCGGCGCTGGCTCCGGTGATGAGTGCAATCTTGTTGTTCAAGCGCATGATCGTGGCATCCGTTGTGAAGTGGCCGCCACGATGCCGCGCCTCTCGCCTGCCAACACTCCGTTTCCGGGCCTCGCTGGCAAGTGCAGGAAACGGAGTTTTCGTGGCTGCGGCACGTGCCAGAATCCGCCCATGGACAGCACCGCCTCCCCCACCACCGACGCCCGCGTCGAACGGGTCTGCCGCCACCTGCAGGCCAGCCTCGACGAACCCTCGCTGCAGGAACTGGCCGACATCGCAGGCTGCAGCCCGACCCGCCTGCATCGCCTGTTCAAGGAGGCAACCGGGCTGACCCCGAAGCAGTACGCTGCGGCACTGCGAGCCGACCGCCTGCGCACTGGGCTGCAACAGCAGGAACGCATCACCGATGCCTTCCACGATGCCGGCTTCGGTTCCAGCGGGCGTTTCTACGAGAACGCACCGAAGTTGCTGGGCATGACCCCGAAGCAATGGCGCGCAGGGGGGCGCGGCGAAGTCATCCACTTCGCGCTTGCCGAAAGCTCACTGGGCAGCGTGCTGGTGGCCAGCAGTGCCACCGGCGTGGTCGCGATCCTGCTCGGCGACGATCCGGAAGCGCTGCTGCAATCGCTGCAGCACCGCTTCCGCCAGGCCAAGCTGGTCGGTGCCGACAGCGGTTATGAACAACTGGTGGCACAGGTGGTAGGTCTGGTCGAGGACCCGACGCGGGGCGCCACGTTGCCGCTGGATATCCGCGGCACCGCCTTCCAGCAGCGCGTGTGGCAGGCGTTGCAGCAGATCCCACGTGGGCAGACCGCCTCGTATGCCGACATCGCCACGCGCATCGGCGCCCCGCGATCAAGCCGCGCGGTGGCTCGCGCCTGCGCCAGCAATCCACTGGCGGTGGCCGTCCCTTGCCACCGCGTCGTACGCCGCGACGGCGACCTGTCCGGCTACGCCTGGGGCGTGGCGCGCAAGCGCGAACTGCTGCGCCGGGAGAAGGCCTCGACTGCCTGAAGTGGGTGCCGACCTTGGTCGGCACGCCCGGAGGTAGCGCCGGGCCATGCCCGGCGGACACTCAATCCAGCTTCACCACCAGCTTGCCGAAGTTCTGCCCCTTCAGCAGCCCGAAGAACGCCTCCGGCGCATTCTCCAGCCCTTCCACCACATCCTCGCGGTACTGGATGCGGCCCTCGCGCAGCCACTGCGGCATCTCGCGCTCGAAGTCCGGCCACAGATGGTTGAAGTCGTGCACGATGAAACCGCGCACGGTCAGGCGCTGGCGCAGGATCTGGCTGAACAGCGCTGGCAGCCGGTCCGGCCCGGGCTGTTCAACGCCGCGTTCGTTGTAGGTGGCGATGGTGCCGCACACCGGAATGCGGGCGAAGTCGTTGAGCAGCGGCAGCACCGTATCCAGCACGTGCCCGCCCACGTTCTCGAAATACACGTCGATGCCCGCGGGCACCGCCGCGCGCAGCTGTTCGGCAAAGTCGGCCGCACGATGATCCAGCGCCACGTCCACGCCCAGCGTCTGCAGGTAGGCACGCTTGGCTTCACTACCGGCGATGGCGACCACGCGCGCGCCCTGCAGCTTCGCCAGCTGCGCAACAGTTGCGCCCACCGGACCGGTCGCGGCCGCGACCACCAGCGTCTCGCCCGGCTTCAGGCGGGCGATCTCATGCAGGCTGGAATACGCAGTGAATCCGGGCATGCCATACACGCCCAGCGCCGTGCTCAGTGGCAGCCCGGCCGGATCGAGGCGACGCCCCAGTGCCTTGCCCGGCAGTACCGCATGGGTCTGCCATCCGCCTGGCGCCAGTACCAGGTCACCCACCGACACGCCGTCTGCCTTCGACTGCAGCACCTCGGCCACGGTCTGGCCTTCCATCACCGCATCGATGGCCACCGGCGCGGCATACGAGGGGCCCTCGTCCATGCGTCCACGCATGTACGGGTCCAGCGACAGGTAGCGGTTGCGCAGCAGCACCTCGCCCTTCGCCAAGGCCGGCAGTGTCGCCTGTTCAAGGCGGAAGTCGGCTGCCGTGGGCGCGCCCTGCGGACGCGAGGCCAGCACGATACGGGAGGTAACGAGGGAATCGGACATGGTGACCGGCTCTGCTGTTGCCAGCATCAGGAAAGGAATGCCGACACTACGCCGCAACGATCGCCGGAAACGGCCACGAAAACAGCGTTCCATCGCCCGCCCAGACGCGGCACCGACAAAGGCCTTGCCGTTGCGGCATTGCCGATCACCGCGGCCTGCTGATTTCCGCCACAGGGGATGATCAGGATCGCGCCGGGGCGCCCGGATCGATTCCAGGCCCTTCCCGCCCTGCACCGCGACGGCGGATCAAGTACTTGCAGGCGCGCAGACGGCAATGTGAAGAATTCTTGGCAAAACGCTTGCCGAAGACTGCCGACCTCCGTAATATACGCCTCCTTGGCAGCGACCTCGCTGCTACGAAACATGTGGCCGAGTAGCTCAGTTGGTAGAGCAGGGGATTGAAAATCCCCGTGTCGGCGGTTCGATTCCGTCTTCGGCCACCACTTTCGAAGGCCTGCAGAAATGCGGGTCTTTTTTTTCCGGAAACCGCATTCACCGCGGTCGCCACACAATTTGGCCGAGTAGCTCAGTTGGTAGAGCAGGGGATTGAAAATCCCCGTGTCGGCGGTTCGATTCCGTCTTCGGCCACCATCTTCAGAGACCTGCAGAAATGCAGGTCTTTTTTTTTGCCTGCGACCTGCCATCCACGCATGGCGTGGATCTACCTGGCGCTGGCCCCTTCCATGGCGTCGATCCATGCCAGGCCACCGCCGTTTGGTTGACGAAACATTTACACCGGTAGCCGGCGCGGCACCTACGCTGCAGATTCCTGCCGGAGCCTGCCGATGCAACTGCGCCCCACCCTGCTCGCCTGCCTGCTGTTGGCCGCCGCCCCGGTGATCGCCGCCGAGCCATTGCGGGCGGTCGACAGTCTGGACATCGATCGCTACGCAGGCCAATGGCACGAGATCGCGCACCTGCCGGTGTCGTTCCAGAAGCAATGCGTCGGCGAGATCACCGCCAACTACGGGCTGCGCCGCGATGGCCGCATCAGTGTCACCAATGCCTGCCGCAACGGCGACGGCGAACGCGTGGTCGCTGAAGGCGTGGCACGCCCGGTGGCCGGCCATCCCGGCCAGCTGCAGGTGCGCTTCGTTCCGGACTGGCTGAGCTGGGTGCCGCTGGTCTGGGCCGACTACTGGGTGCTGGCGCTGGACCCGGACTACCAGTGGGCGCTGGTTGGTGAACCGGGCCGGAAATACCTGTGGATTCTCTCGCGCCTGCCGGAAATGGAGCGCGCCCGGTTCGAACAGTTGAAAGAAAAAGCCGAAGCCATGGGCTACGACCTGGGCCCGTTGCGCCTGATGGCCCCGCTTCGCGATACGCCTGCCGATTGAACTGCAATTCAATCCGCACGCGCACAGTTCGCCCGAAGATCCAGCGCTGCGCACGCCCAGCCGCCATCTTCACGCGCTACCCTCTGCGACGGGTCGCCACAGGCGATCCAAACGACCATACGCCGTAGTATGCTTATTCCAACGCACCGCCTCCAGAGGACCTGCGCCCATGCTCCACCGTTTCCGTATCGCCTTGATCGTCCTGAGTACCCTCGCCCTTGCCGCCTGTGGCAACGGCATCGTCAAGCGTGTTTCGGAACCGGCGGCCAGCCTGCAGCAGCTGACCGTGCGCGCCGACGGCAACTGGACCGTGGCCCTGCGCCTGCAGAACTTCAGCTCGATGCCGATGACCTTCGACGATGTCTCGCTGGCGCTGACCGTCGGCGACAGCGACGCCGGCACCCTGCAGGCCAAGCCGGGCATTTCCATCGGCGGCACCTCGGCCGACGTCATCAACGTCGACCTGGTACCCAGTTCGGCCGCACGCCTGGTGGTGGCCGATGCACTGGCCGGCAACCGCACCCTGGCCTATGGCCTGAAGGGAACAGTCGCGGCCACGCCGCAGGAAAAGAAGCAGCGCAGCTTCGATATCAGCAGCCGCAGCACCCTCAACCAGGCCCCGGGCCTGCCGGGCGTGCTGCGCTGATTCCCACCCTCCGTCGCGGCGCTTGGCGCCGCTCTCCCCTGCCCTGATCAAATCGAGACGTACCGATGAGCAGCTACACCGCCCCGCTTTCCGACCTCCGTTTCGCCCTGCACGACGTGCTCAAGGTCGAACCCCTGTTCGCCCGCCTGGGCTTCACCGACGCCACCGCCGACGTGGTCGATGCCGTGCTGGAAGAAGCCGGCCGTTTCAGCGCCACCGTGCTGGCCCCGCTCAACAGCGTTGGCGATGAGATCGGCTGCGTGCTCGACCAGGCCACCGGTGAAGTGACCACCCCGCCCGGCTTCAAGCAGGCCTACGACCAGTTCGTCGATGGCGGCTGGACCGGCCTGACCGCCTCGCCGGAACTGGGTGGCCAGGGCCTGCCGCACACCCTGGGCGTGCCGCTCAACGAAATGATCAACGCCGCCAACCTGGCGTGGGGCAACTTCCCGCTGCTCTCGCACGGCGCCATCGAAGCACTGAAGCAGCACGGCGAGGCCTGGCAGCACGAGGCCTTCCTCAAGCCGCTGATCGAGGGCCGCTGGACCGGCACCATGTGCCTGACCGAGCCGCACTGCGGCACCGACCTGGGCCTGCTCAAGACCAAGGCCGAGCCGAACGCCGACGGCAGCTATTCGATCACCGGCACCAAGATCTTCATCACCGCCGGCGAGCACGACCTGACCGGCAACATCGTGCACCTGGTGCTGGCCAAGCTGCCCGACGCCCCTCCGGGCGCCAAGGGCATCTCGCTGTTCGTCACTCCCAAGTTCAAGGTCGACCGCGACGGCAACGTCGGCGAGCGCAACGCGCTGCGCTGCGGTTCGATCGAGCACAAGATGGGCATCAAGGGCTCGGTCACCTGCGTGATGAACTTCGATGGCGCACAAGGCTACCTGGTCGGCCAGCCGCACAAGGGCCTGCAGGCGATGTTCACCATGATGAACACCGCACGCCTGGGTGTCGGCCTGCAGGGCATCGGCCTCTCCGAGCGCGCCTACCAGAACGCGCTGAAGTACAGCCGTGAACGCCTGCAGTCGCGCGCCCTCAGCGGCGCCAAGTTCCCGGACAAGCCGGCCGACCCGATCCTGGTCCACCCGGATGTGCGCCGCATGCTGCTGACGGTGAAGTCGCTGGTCGAGGGCAGCCGCCTGCTGGCCCTGCACGCCGCCACCCTGATCGATGTCGCCCACCACGCCGAGGACGCCGCCGAGCGCGAGCGCGCCGACACCCTGGTGAGCTTCCTCACCCCGATCTCCAAGGCCTGCCAGACCGAGTGGGGTATCGAGAACACCTACAACGCCCTGCAGTGCTTCGGTGGCCACGGCTACATCCGCGAGCACGGCATGGAGCAGCTGGCGCGCGACGCCCGCATCACCACCCTGTATGAAGGCACCACCGGCATCCAGGCACTGGACCTGATCGGCCGCAAGACCGCGTCCAGCCAGGGCGCCGGCCTGAAGCTGATGCTGGCCGAGATCGAAGCCTTCGCCAAGGAACACGAAGGCAACGAAGCGCTGGCCGAGTTCATCGGCCCGCTGCGCGCCAAGGCTGCCGAATGGGGCAAGCTGACCCTGGACGTGCTGCAGCGCGCGGCCGCCAACCCGGACGAACTGGGCGCGGCCAGCTACGACTACCTGTTCTATTCGGGTTATGTGGTGCTGGCCTACTGGTGGGCCCGCAGCGTGGCCGCCGCCGATGCCAGCGCGCACGGCGCCGCCTTCGCCCAGGGCAAGCGCGAGACCGCGCGTTTCTACTTCGCCCGCGTGCTGCCGCGCACCCTCAGCCACGCCGCCGCCATCCAGGCCGGCGCCGCCCCGCTGATGGCGATGGACGACGAGCGCTTCGGCGCCTGAGCCGGGCTGCGCCCGGCACCCGCAGAAGCCAAGGCTGGAGCCAAAGCAACAGCAACAGCTGGCTTCCTGCGGGATGGCAGGGTGGGTCCGATTGCGGGGGACGGCGCAAGTACGTCCCTGTAGCCTCGATCGCCGCATCCATGCGGCTCACGCCCCCGCAACCGGACCCACCCCGCCTTCGACAGATTTCTGCTGCTGTTGGTAGATGTCGACCTTGGTCGACACGGTAGGTCCACGCCATGGTGGATGAAAACCACCGAGATCCATCTGGAGAAGAGCCCCCTTTTGTTAAAGGGGGCGCGCCAAAGGCGCGGGGAATAGGAGGAATGCGCGGACCTGAATCGTTGCGATTTGCGTATCGCCCACAGGCGATACACAAATCGTCAACATTCAGGTATAAGCTGTTCTCCCGATGGAGACAGACACTACACGCTTGGGTCTGATCGAAGCCGGAGCTCCCTTTTCTGCTCCGGGCGCCGAAGCATCGCCCAACGCCACGACGCTGCATCGACCCGGTTCCGTCCGGCTGCTCTCGCTTGACGCCCACGGACGCGTACTGGACTGGATCACCTGGCAGGACGCGGCGTGCCTCTACGCCCGCGAAGCCGTCGCCTGGACACTCGGCGATCCCTGCCTGCACATCCATGGCGGCACCAACCGCTTCAGCGGCCTGCAGAGCGGGATGGACCTGCACCCGATCATCGCCGCGCGCGGCCACGCCCGCTCCCGCGCGATCGACCCGACGCCGAACCTGACCAACCCGGCCCTGTTCGCCCGCGACGCCCACCTGTGCATGTACTGCGGCCAGCAGTTCAACCGCCCCACGCTCACCCGCGACCACGTCATGCCCTTGTCCAAGGGCGGCCTGGACTGCTGGGAAAACGTGGTCACCGCCTGCTTCCACTGCAACTCGCGCAAGAGCGACCGCACCCCGCAGCAGGCCGGAATGCCACTGCTGGCGGTGCCCTACCGGCCCAGCTGGATCGAGCACCTGATCCTGTCCAACCGCAACATCCTGGCCGACCAGATGGCCTTCCTGAAGGCGCAATTGCCGAAGCGGTCAAAACTGAGCACCTGAATCGCCGAAAATGCAACCCTCACCGTCCTGTCACGGGCGGCGGCGTTTGCTTGCCCCACCCCCGTTTGAGGGCGAAAATGGGCGTTCAGAACAAGTGCGAACATGATGATCGACTCTGCCCGCTATCCCCGCCTCGCGCGCATCCAGACACCGGATGACCTGCGCACGTTCGACGAATCCGAAATGAGGGCGGTCGCCGACGAACTGCGCGCCTACCTCATCGAATCGGTGGGCAAGAGCGGTGGCCACTTCGCCGCCGGCCTGGGCGTGATCGAACTCACCGTGGCACTGCACTACCTGTACCAGACCCCGCACGACCAGCTGGTCTGGGACGTGGGTCACCAGACCTACCCGCACAAGATCCTCACCGGCCGTCGCGACGAGATCCATACCGTCAAGCAGAAGGACGGCGTCGCGCCGTTCCCGAAGCGCGAGGAAAGCGAGTACGACACCTTTGGCGTCGGCCACTCCTCCACCTCGATCTCGGCCGCACTCGGCATGGCCATCGCGCGCCAGTCCGAAGGCGACGATCGCAAGATCGTGGCGGTGATCGGTGACGGCGCGATGACCGCCGGCATGGCCTTCGAAGCGCTGATGCACGCCGGCGGCATGGACCCGGAACCGAACCTGCTGGTGATCCTCAACGACAACAACATGTCGATCTCCGAGGCGGTCGGCGGCCTGACCAAGATGCTCGGCCGTGCCACCGGCAGCCGCACGCTCAACGCGCTGCGCGAAGGCGGCAAGAAGATCCTCGGCGACAAGAAGAACAACCCGGCACGCTTCGTGAAGCGCTGGGAAGAGCACTGGAAGGGCATGTTCGTGCCGTCCACGATGTTCGAGGAAATGGGCTTCCATTACACCGGCCCGATCGACGGCCACGACATGCCGGCCCTGCTGTCCACGCTGAAGACGCTGCGTGCCTCCAAGGGCCCGAAGCTGCTGCACGTGATGACCACCAAGGGCAAGGGCTACGAGCCGGCCGAGGGCGACCAGATCGGTTACCACGCCGTCGGCCCGTTCGATCCGGACAAGGGCCTGGTGGCCAAGGCCGGCGCCAAGAAGCCCACCTACACCGATGTGTTCAGCGACTGGCTGTGCGATGCCGCCGCCGCCGAGCCGCGCCTGTACGGCATCACCCCGGCGATGCGCGAAGGCTCCGGCCTGGTGCGTTTCAGCAAGGAATACCCGCAGCGCTACTTCGACGTGGCGATTGCCGAACAGCACGCGGTCACGCTGGCCGCCGGCATGGCGACCCAGGGTGGCAAGCCGGTAGTGGCGATCTATTCCACCTTCCTGCAGCGCGCGTACGACCAGCTGGTGCATGACGTGGCGATCCAGGACCTGGACGTGCTGTTCGCGATCGACCGCGCCGGCGTGGTCGGCCCGGACGGTGCGACCCATGCCGGCAACCTCGACCTGAGCTTCCTGCGTTGCGTGCCGAACCTGGTGGTGATGGCGCCATCCAACGAAGCCGAGTGCCGGCAGATGCTCAGCACCGGCCTGCAGCACCCGGGCCCGGCCGCCGTGCGCTATCCGCGTGGCACCGGTACCGGCGTTGCAGCCGGCACCGATCTGGCCACCCTGCCGATCGGCAAGGGCGAGCTGCGCCTGCAGGGCAGCCGCATCGCCCTGCTCGCCTTCGGCAGCACCGTGGCCGCCGCCGAACAGGTCGGCCGCGAACTGGGCCTGAGCGTGGTCAACATGCGCTTCATCAAGCCGCTGGACCGCGAGCTGGTGCTGGCTGTCGCCGCCCAGCACGAGGGCCTGGTCACGATTGAAGACAACGTGGTGGCCGGTGGCGCCGGCTCCGGCGTCGGTGAACTGCTCAATGCCGAAGGCGTGCTGCGCCCGATCCTGCATCTGGGCCTGCCAGACAGCTACCAGCATCATGCCAGCCGCGAGGATCTGCTGGCCGAAGCCGGCATCGACGCAGCGGGCATCCGTGCGGCCGTGCTCAAGCGTTGGCCGCAGCTGGCCGCGGGCACCCCGCCGCTGAGCGCGGCGGGCTGAAGCAGCCCAGCAGACGGTGGATCCACGCATGGCGTGGATCTACCGGAGACACGCATCCATTCCCGAACGGGTACATCCGCGCCACGCGTGGATGCCACACCCGGTAGATCCACGCCATGCGTGGATGACGGGCTCCGCGCGGCGGACCTTGCGAAGAAGGCCCCCGCACTCAGCCGTAGCTGACCGCTTCCACGAAGGCGCCGCTGGCTTCCACGCGCACGGCAGCACGCTGCCCGGTATCGACAAAGTGAAGGCGCGCCAGGGTTTCAGCGAAGTCGAAGGCCCGGGCACCGTCGCGGAAATCGATCGGCTCCGGCCGGTCCGGATGCAGCACGCGCCATTGGCGCTGTTCGCATTGCAGGCGGATCAACATGCGGCTCACTCCTTGAGGCAGCGTATCGACGGTAGCGGGACATTCCTGCCGATCACGGCAGGCATCATCGCAACAGATCAGGGACACATGGAGGCGCCCTGATCGCAGAAGATACGACAGTTCAAAATGTGAGCTGTATCAGATTTTTCTGATTTTAGAGGGCCATGCTCAATTCACCTGGAACTGTGCCCGACAGCCGTTACTGACCCAGATGCCACGACGATCCCAGCCCCAGGTCTGGCCCTCGATGCAGGCACTGCGCGAATCCTGCCGGACCAGGCGCACGCCGCGGCGGATGCGGGCGTCGCAGTACTCCTGGCGGTGGCCATTGGAATGGCAGGTGATCACCTCACTGCCGCCCCAACCGTTGCCATTGCCGTTGCCCCAACCCCCACCATTGCCCCAGCCGCCACCACGGCGGTACTCGCCGACGAACTCGGCGCGGCAGCCCTGGGTCACCCAGACGCCATAGCGCGACTGGCCCCAGGTCTCACCTTCCACGCACGGCGAGCCGGACAACTGCCGGATCATCCGTGCACGGCCCTCCAGGCGGCACTCGTTGCTACGGTTCTTGATCGACTCGCAGCGCACGATGCCGCTGCCCTCACGGCCGCCGTAGCGATCGTCGTCGTACCCGTACCCATAGCTCTGCGCCTGCGCGCCACCGGCGGCTGCCAGCATTGGCAGCAGGGTGCAGGCCACGGTGCGCCAGGTGAGTGCCTTGCCCATCGATGTCTCCAGATGAATACGATGGCGCAAGCATCCGGGATTCGCGGCGCGCCGCACAGGGGGGCGCGCTACTCCGGTTTTTTCCCATTCAAACTGCTCAACCGCGCCTGACCGTACCGCACTCCCCCGGTTTCACTCTCCAACACGGACCGCTTCCACTGACGTGCCGAATGCCGCGACCCGCACGATGCTGCACTGTCCCGTGCGGCGATGGTGCTCCTGGGCAAGCGCGATGGCCGCGTCGAAAGCGTCGGCGCCACGGACGTAACACGCGGCATCGGGCGCATGTGGATGCACCACGGCCCAGTGCCGGGCAGTGCATTGAACGGTGATGACCATGAAAGGCTCCTGCAGGTGAAAGAATGCAGCGGCAGGCGGTTGGATGCTGGCCGGTACATCCACAGGCTAGCGATCGCCTCAGGGATGGCCTATCAGACATGTACGAAAATGCCATGGGGTGCGGTCGGCTTCCCCTCACATCCCTGAGTCCGTTTAGCCTGTTCATTCCGTGATCCTTGTCACGGAGTCAGCCGGGCTTCACACTACCGTCACCAACAGGGGCCCCTTCCACATGCGCACCTTCTTCTCGCAGCAGCGCTGGACGTTGCTGAAGTTCTATTTCGTGGCCAGCTACCTCGTGCTGATCGAGGAACTGATCCGAGCCGCCGTGTACTGAGCGCTTGCTGTCGGCAAGGCTGCGGCAGACACTGTTGCTTTAGGCACGGAGCCCACCCGATGAAAGCGCTTCTTCTCATTCCAGCCCTGCTGCTCCTGGCCGCCTGCGCGAGCCAGGATCAGGCGGCTGCGCGCGCCGATGCAGCAGCCGCAACACCGGCCACGCCGGTCGTCGGTGGCGATCGCGATGCCCATGGCTGCATCGGTTCGGCCGGCTACCAGTGGTGCGAGCACAGCCAGCGCTGCGAACGTCCGTGGGAACTGGCGCAGGCACAGGGCCTGGCCAATACCGCCGAGGCCATCGACAGTTATTGCGCGAAGCCGGCCAGCCCGGCCCGCAAGTGAGCGGTGCGCGCCATGGCTGAATTGAGCCCGCTGCCCTCCCTCACCCCGGGCCGCTACCGCCACTTCAAGGGCGGCGAGTACGAGGTGATCGACATCGTGCGCAGCAGTGAAACCCTGCAGCCGATGGTGCTGTATCGCGCCCTCTATGGTGAAGGTGGCCTCTGGGTCCGCCCGTATCCGATGTTCATTGAACAGGTTCCTGGCGAACACGGACCGCAACCGCGCTTCGCCCGTATCGGCGATTGAGTCCAGGCTGCCGGCCTCTTGCCGGCGGTGGCAGCGCAGCGCAAAGTAAAGCCTGCGCTACAATCGTACCGTCCAGTCGGTTTCTTCCTGCCATGTCCGCATCCCCTTCCCGCTCGCGCCGCAAGGCGCCCGACAGCGTGCGCCAGTCGCTGCTGCAGGCCACCATCGCAGTGATCGGCCAACAGGGCCTGGCGGCCTTGACCGTCCAGGACGTCGCGCAGGCAGCCGGGGTCAGCAAGGGCGCGCTGTTCCATCATTTCAGCAACAAGCAGGCCCTGGTCGACGAAGCCATCGGGGCACTGATTGGCGAATTCGAAGCGCGCGTGCGTGCCCTGCTGCAGGAAAACCCGAAGGGCCATGGCTGTTTCAGCCGTGCCTATGTGCAGGCCAACTTCGAACATCTGCTGCAGCAGGAACAGGAGAACGACATCGGCCTGACCCTGGGCAACCTGATGGAACCGGGCCTGCTTGCGCACTGGCGCGACTGGAAGCGCGCGATGCTGGCCGAGTTCCCTGACGAAGCCGGCGACCCACGGCTGTATGCCGCGCGCTGCGCCGCCGATGGCTACTGGGCGACCGCCTACGGGCGCCCGCTGGACGAAGACGAGCGCATCAACGCAGTGGCGATGGCCGAGCAGGCGCTGAAGCTGTGCGACCCGCAGTGAACCGGAGCCGATGATGAACCCCTACGCCTATCTCGCTGCCGCCATCGTGCTGGAGGTAATCGCCACCTCGCTGCTGAAGGCTTCCGATGGCATGAGCCGGCTGGCGCCGACGCTGGGCGCACTGGTCGGCTACGGGCTGTGCTTCTACCTGCTGTCGATGACCATGAAGTCGGTGCCGACCGGCATCGCCTATGCGATCTGGTCCGGTGTCGGCATCGTGCTGATCTCGCTGATCGGGCTGGTGGTGTTCAAGCAGCGCCTGGATGCACCGGCCCTGATCGGCATCGGGTTGATCTGCGCCGGCGTGCTGGTGATCAACCTGTTCTCGCGCAGCAGCGCGCACTGAGCACACTGCTGCGCGACCACGGCGCTAGCTGACCTTCTTGGCCACGCTCATGCCGAGCAGGAACAGCACCACGGCAATGATGATGCCGGCCCAGAACAGGAACTTGGCGATGCCGACCGCGGCACCGGCAATGCCACCGAAGCCGAGCACGCCCGCGATGATGCCGATGACGGCGAAAATGATGGCCCACTTGATCATGTCGATCCTTTCCCCGCAGGGATTCCAAACTGGAGGATCAACTTAGGCTGCGGCCGATGCCGCAGTCGTGAACAGGCCGCGTGCACGGCGTGAATCAGCGCGGGCGGAAACGCAGCAGCGCCACCGCGAACGCCAGGAACACACTTCCCACCAGGCGCTCGAACCAGCGCCGCGCGAATGGCTTTGCGAGCCAACGCCGCAGGCCGTGACCGCCGGCCGCGTACATCACGTACCAGAACAGTTCGCAGGCCGCGAAGGTGGCCACCAGTACGCTGTACTGCACCGCCTGGCTGCGCGACGGATCGACGAACTGCGGCAGGAACGCCGCCGCGAACAGCAGCAGCTTGGGATTGCTCAGACCCACCAGAAGGCCACCACGGAACACGGTCCAGGCACCAAGCGTCGGCGTCATCGGCAGTGCGGCATCCACCGTCACCGGAGGCGCGGGACGGCAGCTGTCGCGCCATGCCTTCAGGCCCAGCCAGGCCAGATAGGCCACGCCCAGATAGCGCAGCACCTCGAACAGCATCGGCGAGGAATGCAGCAGCGCACTCAGGCCCGCTGCGGAGGCCGCCAGCACCAGCAGCATCGCCAGCAGGCAACCTGCCATCGCCGGCACACTGCCGCGGAAGCCGAGTCCGACGCTGCGGCCGAGGATATGCAGCATGTTCGGCCCCGGCGTGCCGCACAGGACAAAGACCGTGGCCAGGAACCACCACCAGGTATGCAGGGCCATTTCAACATCCACGCAGGAAAACCCAGCAAGCTTAGAGCGTGGCCATGGCCTGCGTCACATACAGCCTGGGGCGGATGCGACGGTTACAGACGTGCACTTACGACGCCAGCAGGCGCGCGCTGCGCAGTTCCTCCCAGGCCGAGCGCAGGACCCGCAACGCCGAGCGCAGGAACAGCACCAGCAGTGCAACCGCAACCAGCAGATCCGGCCAGCCCGCACCGAACAGCGCAACCAGGCCCGCGGCCAGCAACACCGATGCGCCCTCATACAGGTCATTGCGCGAGCATTCCCAGGCGGACGCCAGGTTGATGTCGTCGTTGCGATAAGGGGTCAGCAACCACAGGCACGCCGCGTTGGCGGCCAGGTTGAGCAGCGCCGCCAGGCCCATGCTGGCAAACAGGGGCACCTCCGGGTGCAGCAACCGCCATCCGATCTGCGCAGCCACCACGAGGGCCGCCGCCAGGATCAGCAATCCCTTGAACAGGGCAACCCGCGCTTTGGCCACGAGGCCTGCGCCGACCACCGCCAGGCTCAACGCATAGGTCGCCGCGTCACCCAGGTTGTCCAGGGCGCCGGACAGCAACGAGGACGAATGGCTGTATCCGGCGGCAGCGACCATCAACGCAAAGGTGGCCAGATTGACCAGCAGCACGATCCACAGCACGCGCCGGTGCCGCGCCTGCATCGCCGCCACGTCCAGGGTCTTGCCACAGCCGCAACACTCGCCCATCGCCCCGCCCTCCCATTGGTAGCAACATTATCGCGCCGCAGCAGCACCGGGGTCGATCAGACCCCATCCGCGTGGCCTGCCCAACGCCCATGCGTTGTGCAATGCCCTTCCTCATTGTGCTGCAATGGCCGCCTCTTCCCTGGAGCAGCGCATGAAGACCCTCGGCCTGATCGGCGGCATGAGTTGGGAAAGTTCGGCCCAGTACTACCGCCTCATCAACGAGGAGGTCCGGCGGCGGCTCGGAGGCGCGCACTCCGCGCAGCTGCTGCTGTGGTCGGTGGATTTCGCCGGCATCAAGCAGCTGCAGCACGACGGCGACTGGGACGCCCTGGGTGATCACATGGTCGATGGCGCGCGGCGCCTGCAGGCGGGCGGCGCCGACCTGCTGCTGATCTGCACCAACACCATGCACAAGCTGACCGATCGCATCGAGGCGGCCTGCACGCTGCCGCTGCTGCACATCGCCGATCCGACCGCGACTGCGATCCTGCAGGCAGGTGCGCGCAAAGTGGGCCTGCTCGGTACGGCCTTCACCATGGAGCAGGACTTCTATCGAGGTCGCCTGCAGGAACGCTTCGGCCTGGAGGTACTGGTGCCTGATGCCGATGACCGCCGCAACGTGCACGACATCATCTACCAGGAGCTGATTGCCGGCGTGGCCAGCGAGCGCTCGCGGCAGCTCTACGCCGGCGTGATCGCGCGCCTGGTCGAGCGCGGCGCCGAAGCGATCATCCTGGGCTGTACCGAGATCATGCTGCTGGTACGGCCGGAAGACAGCGCAGTACCGCTGTTCGACACCACCACCCTGCATGCGCTGGCTGCGGTGGATGCAGCACTCGGCTGAGGCGCCGCAATGCGCGACGCGGAATCAGCCCGCGTCGCGGACTTCCAGCGCGGTGATCAACCAGTCGACCACGGCCTGCGAATCGCACAGGAAGAAGACGCCATCTCCCGAGCGCGCTTCGGTGAGCAGGCGATAGACGGTGATCGCCACCGCCGACTGGTTGGCAATGAACACTTCCGGGCTGCGCGGCCCCTCGCTGTGCCCTGCCACGGACTGCAGCGCCTTGCGCGCAGCCACAGTGGCAGCCGGGTCCGCGCTGCGGGTCAGTTCCGGCCCGCGCAGCCCCCAGGCAACGAACACATGCTTGCCCTTGAACGTGGTGTCCAGGACCTGCACCTCGGCGGCGCCTGCGCCTACCGAGCGATGAATGACGATACTGCTGATCAACGCAACCCCCTGTGGTCGTCGTGGTCCGCGCATCGTCCTCCACAGGCCGGCCGCGCGCCAGTGACGGCCGCCACAGGCCGCGCCGACAGGCGTGGAAGACATGTAAGAAGGTGTAACCCGATGCGATCGGATGTGCAGCGATGATACGGGATGTAAGCCTCTGCATGGACCCGCGCGCACTACTAAATCCCCACTGAGCCACGTCGGGAACGAAGCGTTCCAATGGACCCGGGCTGGGTCATTCTTGCCGCCCCGCTCCCTCAACGAGGCCCCCATGACCCATCGCCTGCTGCTGCCCATTGGCGGCATCTCCCTGGCCATGCTGCTTGCAGCCACCACCGTGGCTGCCCAGGATTACGACGCAGCGCACATTCCCGCACTTCGCTGCGAATCCCAGTTCAACAAGACCGAGCAATGCCCGATCGAGGGCCCGATGCGCCTGGCCAGGCAACTATCGGTCACCCGCTGCGTGGAAAACCAGAACTGGGGCCAGAGCCGTCGCATGCTCTGGGTGACCGATGGCTGCCGTGCCGAGTTTGTCGCCGACGAACATGGCCGCTGGCCGGGACGCGGCAGGGGCCGTGATCGCGACGATGAGGGTGAACGCCTGGTCTGTGAGTCCTACGAAAAGAAGGACAAGGAATGCCGCATCCGCGTGCGTCATGAGGTGCGCATGGTCAAGCAGAAATCGGTGACAACCTGCATCGAAGACCACAACTGGGGCTGGGACCGTCGCGGCATCTGGGTCAGCGATGGCTGCAGGGCCGAGTTCCGGGTGTATTGACTGCCGGCCGCGCGCTGGCTGCAGCGATTGGTCATGCGCACGCCATCGCGCTGCAGGGCCACGGCAAGCGCTTCACTTCGCCCCATGCATCCAGCACCAGCACCAGCACCAGCACCAGCACCAGCATGCAACGCTTGCTCGCCACACCCGGTTTCATCGACCACGGCATCGTGCATGGACTGGACAAAGGCGATCCGGAGCTGATCTACCGCTTTGCCGGCAGCTGGTCGAGATACACGGCCACCTTGGCGTCCAGCAGGTCCATCAACACCGGATCCATGCAGCGATAGTCGTCGGGGATGTCCAGGCAATGCAGGCGCTTGTGCTCCAGCAGGCGTGCGTACGTGGCCTGCAGGCGATGCTGGTGCTTGGCCTCCATCACGAAGATGACATCGGCCCAGCGGATATCCGCCGGGCCGATGGGGCGTCGTGCATGTGGGCTGGTGCCGGCCGACAGCGCTGCGAAGCCGGGCCGCCGTCGCCACATGGCTTCGGCGGTCGGGCTGCGCAGCTGGTTGCGGCTGCAGACGAACAGCAGGTTGATCATTCCTGTTCCTGCAGTTGGCGGGCGCTGAGGACCGGATAGGTGAAGCCCAGCTGGCGTGCACGCGCGAGCTTGGCATCGCGCGTATACAGCAGCTTCCAGTTCTTCTCGGGCTTGTAGCTGTAGGCGGTCGTAGCGCGGTCGCCACCGCGGTTGCGAGCCTGGCTGCGACGCCAGGCACGGTTTCTTGCAGATTCCATGATGTGTTCTCGTGAGTACCGGGTTCAGCAGCCGCGGTAGTACGAGTGGCGCGCAGCATACACCGCGCGCACAAAAAAGCCCACGCATCGCTGCGCAGGCTTCTTGATTCATCACAGTGGTCGGGACGGCCGGATTCGAACCGACGACCCTCTGCCCCCCAGGCAGATGCGCTACCAGGCTGCGCTACGCCCCGACTGATGCTGCGATGTGCCCGCCAGTGCGGCGGGCCGTGAAGTATAGCGGATTACGATGGAAATGGGATCAGCGGCGCAGCAACTGCAGCACTTCTTCCAGCTCCATGCGCACCTGCTTGATGATCTGGTTGCTCAGCGCCGATTCCTCGCGGGCATCGGGGCCATCCAGGCGCAGGCGTGCACCACCGATGGTGTAGCCCTGCTCGTACAGCAGGCTGCGGATCTGCCGCACCATCAGCACGTCGTGGCGCTGGTAGTAGCGGCGGTTGCCTCGGCGCTTGGCCGGCTCAAGGCTGGGAAACTCGGTTTCCCAGTAGCGCAGGACGTGCGGCTTGACGTCGCACAGCTCGCTGACTTCACCGATGGTGAAGTAGCGCTTGGCCGGGATCGGCGGTAGTTCGCGGTTACTGCCCGGATCCAGCATAAGCTTCCACCCTCTCCTTGAGCTTCTGGCCCGGACGGAAGGTGACCACCGTACGGGCGGAAATCGGAATTTCCTCGCCGGTCTTGGGGTTGCGACCCGGGCGCTGGTTCTTGCGCCGCAGATCGAAATTACCGAAGCCCGACAGCTTCACCTGACGTCCCTGTTCCAATGCTTCACGCAGCACATCGAAAAACGCGTCGACGAATTCCTTGGCTTCCCGCTTGTTCAGACCGACTTCGTCGAACAGCTTTTCCGCCATCTCCGCCTTGGTCAATGCCATTGCCTGCTACCCCCGAGTGCTGCCCGCTCAGCCGCGGATCCGGGCGTGGTGTTCACGCTCGATGGCAGTGACCGCCTCGGCCACCACCGCATCCACGTCGCGGTCCGTCAGAGTGCGCGACTTGTCCTGCAAAATCAAGCCCATAGCGAGACTCTTGAATCCCGGCTCGACGCCCTGGCCGACATAGCGGTCGAACAGGTTCAGGTCGCGCAGCAGCGGGCCGGCGGCCTGGCGGACGGTCGCCGCCAGGTCGGCCCAGGCCACCTGTTCAGGCACCAGGAACGCCAGGTCGCGGCGCACTGCCGGGAAGCGCGACAGCTCGCCTGCACGCGGCAGGCGACGGGCGGCCAGCGGATCCAGGTCCAGTTCGAAGGCGTACACGTCGGCTTCGATGTCCATCGCCCTGGCCAGGCGCGGGTGGACCTGGCCGATCCAGCCAATCGCCACGCCATCGCGGAACACCTCGGCCGAACGCGCCGGGTGGCCATAGGGACGGGCCGACGGGCGGAACTCCAGCTGCGCACCACTGGCGGCGGCCAGCGATTCCAGGTCGCCCTTCAGGTCGTGGAAGTCGACTTTGCGGGTCGGCAGGCCCCACTGCACCGCCTGCGCATCGCCACAGACGGCAGCGGCCACGCGCGGGGTTTCCAGCGGTGCCGGTTGGCCGTCCCCGGCCTGCTGGGCAAACACGCGCCCGATCTCGAACAGGCGCACGCGGCCGAGCTGGCGCGCGGCATTGCGGCCGAGGGTGGCGACCAGGCCCGGCAGCAGCGACGGGCGCATCACCGCCAGTTCCGCCGACAGCGGGTTGGCCAGCGGCACCAGGCCGTCGCGCAGCTGCCACTGGGTCAGCAGCGCGTCGTCGACGAAGGCGAAATTGACGGTTTCCTGCTGGTCGCGGGCGACCAGCTGGCGACGCACGCTCAGCGTGTCCAGCTGGGTCTCGCTCGGCATCGCCACGCGCGAGGCACCGCCCGGCAGCGTGGTCGGGATCTGCTCGTAACCGTGGATGCGGGCCAGTTCTTCGATCAGGTCTTCTTCAATGGCAATGTCGAAGCGACGGCTCGGCGCGGCGACCTGCCAGCCCTCGGCCGTGGCAGCCACGTCCATGCCCAGCGCGCGCAGGATGCGCTCGACTTCGGCGTCGTCGATGGTGATGCCGAGCACGCGGGTGATGCGGGCGCGGCGCAGCACGATGGTTGCCGGCTGCGGGAGATCGGCTTCACGCACAGCCTCGGTGACCGGCGCCGGGGTACCGCCGGCCAGGTCCAGCACCAGGCGGGTGGCGTATTCGATGGCGGTGCGCGGCAGTGCCGGATCGACGCCACGCTCGAAGCGGTGACCGGCATCGGTGTGCAGGCCCAGCTTGCGGCCACGGCCCATGATCGCGGCCGGCGCGAAGTGCGCGGCCTCCAGGAACACCGCGGCGGTGTCATCGGTGACGCGGGTGTCGAAGCCGCCCATCAGGCCGGCCAGGCCGACCGCACGGTCGGCATCGGTGACCACCAGGAAGCTGTCGTCCAGCGCGGCATCGCGGCCGTCCAGCAGCTTCAGGCTCTCGCCAGCGCGCGAACGGCGCACGGCGATGCTGCCCTGCAGGGTGCCGAGGTCGTAGGCATGCATCGGCTGGCCCAGCTCCAGCATCACGTACTGGGTGATGTCGACCAGCAGCGAGACCGGACGCACGCCGCTGCGGCGCAGGCGCTCGGCCATCCACAGCGGGGTCTTGGCGGCGGCGTTGACGCCTTCGATGACGCGGCCCAGGTAACGCGGCGCTTCGGCGCCGGCGTCGAGCTGGATCGACAGTTCACGGCTGCCGACCGGCGCAATGGCATCGGCGGCGAAATCCAGCACTTCGCTGCGGGTGGCCGCGGCGACGTCGTAGGCGATGCCGCGCAGGCTGAAGCAGTCGGCGCGGTTCGGGGTCAGCTTGATCTCGATGCTGGCGTCCGGCAGCCCCAGATACTCGACCAGGGACTGGCCGACGGGTGCATCGTCCGGCAACTCCAGCAGGCCGGATGCATCATTGTCCAGGCCCAGCTCCTTGGCCGAGCACAGCATGCCGTTGGACTCGACGCCGCGCAGCTTGGCCGGCTTGATCTTCAGCTCGCCGATCTGCGCACCGACCATCGCCAGCGGCGCGACCAGGCCCGGGCGCGCGTTCGGTGCGCCGCACACGATCTGCAGCAGCTCGCCCTGCCCGGCATCGACCTTGCACACCTGCAGGCGATCGGCTTCGGGATGGCGCACGGCTTCGACGATGCGAGCCACGACCACGTGGCCGAGGCCTTCGCCAAGCGCGGTCACCTCTTCCACTTCCAGGCCGATGGCGGTCAGCACCGCGCTCAGTTCATCGCGCGAGGCGGAGGTCGGGACGTGGCTGCGCAGCCAGTTTTCGGAGAATTTCATGGTGTCACCCTGGTGGGCCCGGCGCATGCGCCTGGGCCTGCGTTGTTGAGTCCGCCGGGCATGGCCCGGCGCTACCTAGTGCGTTACGCGAACTGCTTCAGGAACCGCACATCGTTCTCGAAGAACGCGCGCAGGTCATTGACGCCGTAGCGCAGCATCGCGAAACGCTCCACGCCCATGCCGAAGGCAAAGCCGGTGTAGCGCTCCGGATCGATGCCGACGTTGCGCAGCACGTTCGGATGCACCATGCCGCAGCCAAGCACTTCCAGCCAGCGGGTGCTGCCATCGGGCTGCTGCCAGGCGATGTCCACTTCCGCGCCCGGTTCAACGAACGGGAAGTAGCTGGGACGGAAACGCATCTCGAAATCGCGCTCGAAGAACGCGCGCACGAACTCGGCCAGCGTGCCCTTCAGGTCGGCGAAGGTCGAATGCTCGTCGACCAGCAGGCCTTCGACCTGGTGGAACATCGGCGAGTGGGTCTGGTCGCTGTCGCTGCGGTACACCTTGCCGGCGGCGATCATGCGCAGCGGCGGCGCGTGGTCGCCCATGTAGCGCACCTGCACACCGGAGGTATGCGTACGCAGCAGGCGGCCGTCGCCGAAGTAGAAGGTGTCGTGCATGGCGCGCGCCGGGTGGTGCGGCGGGAAGTTCAGCGCCTCGAAGTTGTGCCAGTCGTCCTCGATCTCCGGCCCTTCCGACAGCTCGTAGCCCAGCCGGCCGAAGATGCCGGTGATGCGCTCCAGGGTGCGGGTGATCGGGTGCAGGCCGGCACGGTCGCCATTGCGGCCCGGCAGGGTGATGTCGATGGCTTCGGCGGCCAGGCGCGCATCCAGTGCCGCGTCTTCCAGCAGCGCCTTGCGCTCGCCCAGCGCGCGGGTCAGCGCGTCACGGGCCTGGTTGATCGCTTCACCGGCGGCCTTGCGCTCGTCGGCCGGCAGGGCGCCGAGCTGCTTGAGCTGCGAAGTGATGCTGCCACTCTTGCCAAGCAGGGCCACGCGCAGCTGTTCCAGCACGTCGGGGCTCTGTGCGGCGGCCACATCGGCCAGCGCCTGGGTGGTGAGGGATTGGATGTCGCTCATGGGGGGCCGGAACTCCAGTCGATCTGCCATCGCGATGCGCGAAGGGCCGACCCCTGTCGCCACCGCCGTCCCCGCGCTGCCGTCGTGGCCTCGCCGGGACCCAAAAAAGAATGGGGAAGGACTTGCGCCCTTCCCCATGCATTGCCTTGACCTGACACCGTTCCGAGTGAACGGTTACGGCATCGGGAAGGACTTATGCCGCCAGCGCGCCCTTGGCCTTTTCGGCCAGCGCAGCAAAACCGGCTGCGTCGTGCACGGCGATGTCAGCCAGGACCTTGCGATCCAGGGTGATGCCGGCCTTCAGCAGACCGTTCATGAAGCGGCTGTAGCTCAGGCCGTTGATGCGGGCAGCCGCATTGATACGGGTGATCCACAGCGAACGGAAGTTGCGCTTCTTCTGCTTACGGCCGATGTAGGCGTACTGCTGTGCCTTGATGACCGCCTGCTTGGCGACGCGGAAGACCTTGCGACGGGCGTTGTAATAGCCCTTGGCGAGATCCAGAATCTTCTTGTGGCGGCGACGCGCCTGTACGCCACGCTTAACTCGTGCCATTTTTCAGTTCCTCAGAGGTAAGGGAGCATGCGGTCCAGACGGCCTGCGTCTTCTGCACGGACATGGCCCGTCTGACGCAGATTACGCTTACGCTTGGTCGCTTTCTTCGTGAGGATGTGGCTACGGTTGGCGTGGCCGCACTTGTACTTGCCCGAGGCGGTCTTGCGGAAACGCTTGGCCGCTGCCCGGTTGGTCTTGATCTTGGGCATTGCAATGTCCTTGATGGGATATGACCCTGGTTTCTGACTGATCTGGCGGCGGCCTGGGCCGCTCTTTCCGTCCTGCCATGATCGGCGTACGACCCGTCCTGGGTGGGTCGAGCCGGGCATGATACAGGCAAAACCGCCCTGCCACCAGCCCCTGCAACCCTTTACCGGCAATTCACCGGCCTCCTGCAAAAGCAAAGGGACGCCAGCGGCGTCCCCTTACCCTGAACCATTCAGCCAGGCGCCCCGGAAGGCGGCCCGTCAGGCCTCAGGTCTTCTTCTTCGGCGCGATCATCATGACCATCTGACGCCCTTCCAGGCGCGGACGGGATTCAATGACGATGTCCTCGCCCAGATCGGCCTCGATCCGGTTGGCCATTTCGCGGCCCAGTTCCTGGTGGCTCATTTCACGGCCACGGAAACGGATGTTGACCTTGATCTTGTCACCATCCTCGAGGAACCCGCGCATCTTGCGCAGCTTGATCTGGTAGTCGCCCTCGTCCGTGACCGGACGGAACTTCACTTCCTTGATCTCGACCTGCTTGGTCTTCTTCTTGGCCTCGCTGGCCTTCTTCTGCGCTTCGAACTTGAACTTGCCGAAGTCCATGATCTTGCAGACCGGCGGATCGGCCTGCGGCTGGATTTCGACCAGGTCCAGGCCTTCATCTTCGGCCATGGACAGCGCTTCGTCGCGCGACAACACGCCGATCATTTCTCCGTCACTGCCGATCACGCGGACGCGCGGCACACGGATTTCCTGATTCTTGCGGTTCTGTTTGTTGTCAGGGGTGCTGATATTACGTTCTCCCAAGGGTATCGAACCGGTCCGGGTGCCTGTGCGCCCGGACCGGACCTTTGCTTACGCGCCCTCGGCGTGGAGCCGCTCGATGAAGGCCTGCAGGCTCATGCTGCCCAGGTCTTCGCCAGAACGCGTACGCACCGCCACAGCCCCATTTTCCTTCTCGCGGTCACCGATGACCAGCAGGTAGGGCACGCGCTGCAACGTATGCTCGCGGATTTTATAGCCGATCTTCTCGTTACGCAAATCCGAGCTGACGCGGAAGCCTTGCTCCGCAAGGGTTTTGGTCACGCCCGAGACGTAGTCGGCCTGGGCGTCGGTGATGTTGGCCACCACCACCTGGGTCGGGGCCAGCCAGGCCGGAAACTGGCCGGCGTGGTGCTCGATCAGGATGCCCAGGAAGCGCTCCATCGAGCCGACGATGGCGCGGTGCAGCATGACCGGGTGCTTCTTCTGGCTGTTCTCGTCCACGTACTCGGCGCCCAGCCGGCCCGGCATCATGAAGTCGACCTGCATGGTGCCCAGCTGCCAGGTACGGCCGATGGCGTCCTTCAGGTGGTACTCGATCTTCGGGCCATAGAAGGCACCCTCGCCCGGCAGCTCCTGCCATTCCACGCCACAGGCGGTCAGCGCCGAGCGCAGCGCGCCTTCGGCCTTGTCCCAGGTGGCGTCGTCACCCAGGCGCGATTCCGGGCGCAGGGCGATCTTGATCTGGATGTCGTCGAAGCCGAAGTGCTGGTAGACCGCCAGCGCCTGCTGGTGGAAGGCCGTCACTTCCGACTCGATCTGGTTTTCCGTGCAGAACACATGGCCGTCGTCCTGGGTGAAGCCACGCACGCGCAGGATGCCGTGCAGCGCGCCGGACGGCTCGTTGCGGTGGCAGGAACCGAACTCACCGTAGCGGATCGGCAGGTCGCGGTAGCTGTGCAGGCCCTGGTTGAACACCTGGATGTGGCCCGGGCAGTTCATCGGCTTGACCGCGTACGTGCGCTTCTCCGATTCGGTGAAGAACATGTTGTCCTGGTAGTTGTCCCAGTGGCCGGACTTCTTCCACAGGCTTACGTCCAGGATCTGCGGGCAGCGCACTTCGCCGTAGCCGCTGTTGCGGTAGACCTTGCGCATGTACTGCTCGACCACCTGCCACAGCGCCCAGCCCTTCGGGTGCCAGAACACCAGGCCCGGCGCTTCTTCCTGCAGGTGGAACAGGTCCTGCTGCTTGCCGATGCGGCGGTGGTCGCGCATCTCGGCTTCCTCGATGCGCTTGATGTACGCCTCGAGCTGCTTCTTGTCGGCCCAGGCGGTGCCGTAGATGCGCTGCAGCTGCTCGTTCTGCGCGTCGCCGCGCCAGTAGGCGCCGGAGATGCGGGTCAGCTTGAAGGCCTTCAGGAAGCGCGTGTTCGGCACGTGCGGGCCGCGGCACATGTCCACGTACTCCTGGTGGTAGTACATGCCCATCGCCTGGATGTCGTCGGACATGTCCTCGATCAGGCGCAGCTTGTAGTCCTCGCCACGGGCCTTGAAGATCTCGATCACTTCGGCGCGCGGCGTCATCTTCTTGATGACGTCGTAGTCCTGGGCGATCAGCTCACCCATGCGCTTCTCGATCGCGGCCATGTCGTCCGGAGTGAACGGGCGCTCGGAGTAGATGTCGTAGTAGAAGCCCTCGGCGATCACCGGGCCGATCACCATCTTCACGTCCGGGTACAGCTGCTTGACGGCGTGGCCGACCAGGTGGGCGCAGGAGTGGCGGATGATCTCCACGCCCTCCTCGTCCTTGGCGGTGATGATGCGCAGGCTGGCATCGTGGTCGATGACGTCGCTGGCATCGACCAGCACGCCATCGACGGCACCGGCAATGGTGGCCTTGGCCAGGCCGGCACCGATCGACTGGGCGACGTCCATGACGCTGACGGGGTTTTCAAACTCGCGGCGGCTGCCGTCGGGGAGGGTAATGTTGATCATCGCATTGGCTTCGTGCGGGGCCCGCGGGGCGGGCTGGAAAGCGCTCCCGGGGCGGCGCCCGGGCAATAAAAAAGCGCCACGAGGGCGCCTGGAACACAGGGCCTTCGGGGGCAGGTCAACAGTGGGCGGTGGTAGTGCTCATGTCGCACGCTCGGCCGGCGCTGTGCGCGGGCCACCTTGTTCCAGTCAGGGATACAGGACGATCTTAAACCAGCGCACCGGAAAGCCCAAGGGCTACCGTACGGTCCGCTGAATGGGTCTCGCTGGCGGCGTGAAATTGCAATGATTACCATGTCGGCGCAGGCCGCCCCGTGCCAGCCTGCCCGCTTTCCCCCAGGACCCCGTGATGCGCCACCCGCTCCGACCGGCTCCCGCCGGCCCCGCCCGTGCCCCGCGTTCGCCGGCCCGCTGCCGCGCCGGCCGCCCGCGATGATCACCGTCGGCCTTTCCACGCTCGGCTTCTGCAGCCTGGGCATGCTGGCAGCGATGTTCTCGGCACTGGCCTTCTATGCCGCCTCGCCGCATTGCCGCTGGCCGCGCCTGCGCCGCGCCGGACGCCTGGGCCGCCAGATCGGCCTGGTCGCCGCTGCCGCCGCGCTTTGGCTGTGGATGGCCGAGCTTGGCTTTGCCGCTGGCCTGGTGGCGATGCTGTGCACCTGGATGCTGGCTGCGATGCTGTTGCCGGCCCTGGCCGCCTGGCACCGTCCCGGCCCGGAGTCGCCCTGATGTGGCCGCGCGCCTTCGCCGGCATCGTCGCCGGCTTCTTCCTGGCCGCGGCCGCGACCGGTCTGCTGGCATGGCTGCCGCCCGGCCCCTGGCAGCGGGCGCTGGTGCCAACCCTGATCGCCTTCATCCCGCTGTGGATGCTGGCCGCCCTGTGGGCGTTCAGTTTCCGCAGCGCGCTGCGTGCCTGGCTGGTGCTGGGTGGCAGCGCCGCCACCGGCTTCGCCGTGCTTGGGCTGCTGCGCCTGATCGGCGTGGTGCAATGAGACCCGTCCCATGAAGTTCAGCTCCCAGACCCTGCGCACGTTCACCACCCTGCATACCTGGGTCGGCCTGGTGGCCGGCTTCGGCCTGTTCGTGGCGTTCTATGCCGGTGCGTTGACCCTGTTCCACCACGACCTGCCGCTGTGGCAGACGCCCGGCGCAGCCACCGCGCTGCCGGCCGGGCTGGACGATGCGCAGTACCTGCTGGAGGACGTGCTGGCCGCGCATCCGGAAGCCCGCCGCCACGTCGGCATGACCTTCCCCGGCGCCGACCATCCGCAGCCACTGGCATATTGGCAGGCCGATGACGGCAGCTGGCGCTATGCCTGGCCAGGCCAGATCGCAGGCAGCCCGACGCCGCCGCAGACCGGGCTGGCGGAACTGGTCAACGAGCTGCACTACAGCCTGGGCCTGCCTGTGGCCGGCATCTACGTGATGGGCATTGTCAGCCTGCTGTACGGCATGGCGCTGCTCAGCGGGCTGGTGATCCATCTGCCGAAGCTGCTCGGCGACCTGTTCGCGTTGCGTCCGGGCCGCAACCTGAAGCAACTGTGGCAGGACGCGCACAACGTGATCGGCGTGCTGAGCCTGCCCTTCCACCTGATGTTCGCGGTGACCGGCGCCCTGCTCTGCCTGGTGTTCGTGCAGATGGCCCTGCTCAACCCGCTGATCTTCGACGGCAAGGCCCTGCAGGCGGTGCCGACGGCAATGGACACCGCACCGGTGCGGGAAGCCACCGGCATTCCGTCGCCGCCGGGCAGCCTGCGCGTGCTGCATGCGCGGGCGCTGGAAGTGGCGCGCGCACAGGGTGTGACCAGCTTCGAGCCGGCCTACCTGAAGCTGGCCAATGCCGGCGACGCCAACGCCACCATCGAGATCACCGGTGAATCCACCGGCACGCTCGGCCCCCTCGGCGCTGTGGCGCTGGACGTTGCCACCGGCAATGTACTGGCGACCCAGCTGCCGGGCCAGCGCGACGCCAACCACGCCACGCTCAGCGCCGCCTATGCGCTGCACTTCGGCGAGTTCGGCAACGGCGTGGTGGTCTGGCTGTATTTCCTGCTCGGCCTCGGCGGCGCCTTCCTGTTCTACTCGGGCAACCTGCTGTGGATCGAGTCGCGGCGCAAGCGTCGCCAGCCGCAGCAGCCACGCGCCGGAGTGAACATGGCACGGGCGACGGTCGGCGTGTGCATCGGCCTGTGCGTGGCGATCTCGGTGGCATTCGCCAGCGCGCTGGTGCTGGAACGTCTGGCACCGGCGGCGGTCGATCACGGCATCCGCTGGGCCTGCTTCGGCAGCTGGGCAGCCTGCGCGTTGTGGGCGGCATTGCGCCGCCCGGCACAGGCCGCACGCGAGCTGCTGTGGGCTGCGGCGATCAGCACCGCGCTGGTGCCGGTGCTGCACGGCGCACTCAGTGGCGACTGGCTGTGGCGCGCCGCCGCGCAGGGCCATTGGCCGCTGTTCTGGATCGATGCCATCGCGCTGGCCATGGCCTTTGGCTTCGCCCGCCTGGCAGTCGCCAGCCAGCGTCGCGCCCGCAACGGCGATCCGAACAGCGTCTGGGCGAACTGAAGCGTCGCCGGGCCTGGCCCGGCGCTACCGGAGCAGTTGTGCTTCGTCCGGGTAACGGCTGACTTCGATCAGGTTGCCATCCGGGTCGCGGAAGTACACCGATTCGATCGGACCCAGTGCGCCGGTGCGGGCCACCGGCCCTTCCTCCACCGCGACGGCCTGCGCCTGCAGGTACGCCAGCACATCGGCCGTGGCGGTACGCGTGATCAGGCAGAGATCGGCGCTGCCCGGCGTGGGTTGCAGCGCATGCGGCTGCAGCGGGGTGCTGGCCGGATGCAGGTTGATCTTCTGCCGGCCGAACTGCAGCGCGGTACGGCCGGCGCCGAAGCGCACGACCTGCATGCCGAGCACGCGCTGGTAGAAATCACAGCTGCGTTCGATGTCGGCCACGGTGAGGACCAGATGGTCCAGGCGTTCGAGATGGATCATGCCCGCAGCGTAACGCTGCGGGCATTGCCTCGATGTGCGGGGTTGGGCCGATGGCGTTGCCGCATCCGCCGGGCGTGGCCCAGCGCCAGCGGGAGGCTCAATCGCCGACGCGTGCCTTCTGCCACGGGGCGAGCATGGCGTTGAGCAGGCTGGCCTGTTCGTCGTCGCCGGTCAGCTCCCACATGAACACGCCGGCCAGGCCCTCCTCGCGGGCGAACTGCGCACGCAGGCCGATCGAGCGCGGGTCCTCATAGCTGATGAAGATCTTCTGCGCGGCGTTGTACAGCCATGGGCTCTGTGCCTGCGGCTGCCAGTGCTTCGTCCAGCCCGGCTGGTCGAGATAGCGCGCCTTGATCACCCGCCAATCGCCGGCATCGGCCGGTGCACTGTAGGCCTGGTACAGCCCATCCGGGGCGTCGCCGGTGACCTTGAAGCCGCGCCCGTAGAACGGCACGCCCAGCACCAGCTTGCCGGCCGGCACGCCGTGCTCGCGGTAGAACTGCACGGCACCGGCCACGTTGTTCCAACGGCGCAGCTCCGGCGCCAGTGGGTCGGCCGCCACCTCATGCAGCGGCGCGTTGAAGGTCGACACCGCCGAGAAGCCGGTGCCCATGTCGTAGCTCATCAGGTTGATGAAATCGAACACCTTGGCCAGCGCCGGCAGGTCGTAGCTGGCGGCCGGATCGTAGGGGCCATCGGTCTGCAGGCGACCGGCAGCCAGCGCGGCGGTCAGCAGCATCGGCTGCCCCGCTTTGCGACCGCGCGCATCGAGTGCCACGCGGAACGCCTGCGCGAGCCGGGTCAGGTTGGCGCGATCCTGCGGACGGTGCGCAAGCTCCTTCGGGCCGCCACTGACCGGGAATTCCCAGTCGATATCCACGCCATCAAAGCTGCCGGCGTGGCGATCGAAGAACAACGCCATGCACGAATCGACCAACCGCTTGCGGCTGGCCTCGGTCAGCGCCGCATCGGAGAACCCGCCCGCACCCCAGCCGCCAATCGAAATAAGCGTGCGCAGGTGCGGGTGTGCCTTCTTCAGCTCGGCCAGCGCGGCGAAGTTCTTCGGTGCTTCCGCACCGATCGTGCAGCGCCCGTCCTCGATGGTCGAGAACGCGTAGAACAGGTGGGTCAGGCGCTCGGCCGGAATGCTCGACACCGGATAGCGCTCGGCGGAACCGCCGGGGTAGTAGGCACCGAAGATCGGCGGCTGTGCGGGCGCGGCGTGCGCGGCAATGGGCAGGGCGCCGGCAATCAGCACGGCAAGGACGGCCACGGTCTGGCGGAACATGGAATCTCCCGGTTCGAAGGCGCCGCCACGTTAGCAAACCGATGAGGCCGTGGGACCGATGTCGTGGCATGTCGTCCAGTGGACAGCAACGATCGGCCAGAGGGCGACAACGTGGCAGTCATGCCACTGCCATCATGCATTGCAGCAGGACACGCACCGACGCAGCGCACCCGGCGCCCTGCATCGGCTAAGGTGGCCGCGGATCTTCAACCGCACATGGACATGAGCACCGATCACGACACCACTCCCGACGGCGACCTGCTGGACGACGCATCCCTCGACGAACACCAGATACTGGAAGCGCGCGCCTACGACGCGTTCCACGAAGGCGACCTGCCGCAGGCGGTGGAGCTGTTCGGCGAACTGATCGCCATCGCTCCCGAGGTGCCCTACCTGCACTACATGCGCGGGCTGGCGCACAAGTACCTGCGCGACTGGCCGGCGTCGCTGCAGGACAACCTGCGATCGGAGCAGCTGCGCGGGGAATTCGATGTCGCCACCGCCTGGAATGCCGGAATCGCGGCCACCGGCATGGCGGACTGGGCCGAAGCACGACGCCAGTGGACCCGCTGCGGGATCACCCTGCCCGAGGGCGAAGGCCCGATCGAGGGCAGCTTCGGCGTGGCCTGCATGCGCCTGGCGCCGTGGTCCGACGCCGAAGTGGTGTACATGAGCCGCATTGATCCGGTGCGTGCACGCATCGACAACGTACCGCTGCCCGAAAGCGGCTTCCGCTTCGGCGACATCGTGCTGCATGACGGCGCATCGACTGGCCGCCGTACGTACGGCGAACACGAGGTGCCGGTGTTCAATGCAATGCAGCGCCTGCAGCCATCGGACATGGCGACCTTCACCGTGTTCGTGCAGTGCGATTCAGCCGATGACATCGCTGCCCTGGGGGCCATGAACCTGCCTGGCATCGGCATGGTCGAGGATTGGACCGCGACCGTGCGCCGGCTGTGCCGCCGCTGCAGCTATGGCACCCCGCACCAACATGACGACGATGCAGAGGCCGTCGAAGAAGGTACCTGGGCGCGCGAGCGCGATCTGGGCATTGCCGCGCAGGGCCGGGCTGCGGTGGAGAAGCTGCTGGCGGCGTGGACCGCCGCGGCCCCGGGACGCGTGCTGGAGGCCATCGAACAGCGAGAGCATCCGCTGAGTGACCCCGAGCCGGGCCAGGTGTGGTGGCTGGGGGAGGAGGAAGACGAGGAAGCGTAGCTGCCCCGCCGGGCATGGCCCGGCGCTACCTGATGGCGGCAGGCAAAGAAAAAGCGGGCCGAAGCCCGCTTTTTCATTTCAGCGATTCCAGGAGCGTGTCAACCAAGGTTGACACCCACCGCCGATTACTCGGCGCTGACGGCGTCGCCTTCTTCCACGGCCTTCATCGACAGGCGGATACGGCCCTGCTTGTCGACTTCCAGCACCTTGACCTTGACCACATCGCCTTCCTTCAGCACGTCGCCGACCTTCTCGACGCGATCGCTGGAGATCTGCGACACGTGGACCAGGCCGTCCTTGCCCGGCAGGATGGTGACGAACGCACCGAAGTCCATGATCTTGGCGACCTTGCCTTCGTAGATGCGGCCCGGCTCGACGTCCGAGGTGATCTGCTCGATGCGGGCCTTGGCGGCCTGGGCAGCGATGGCGTTGACCGAAGCGATGACGATGGTGCCGTCGTCCTGGATGTCGATCTGGGTGCCGGTTTCCTTGGTGATGGCCTGGATGGTCGAACCACCCTTGCCGATCACTTCGCGGATCTTGTCCGGGTGGATCTTGATGGTCAGCAGGCGCGGCGCGTAGTCCGACAGCTCTTCGCGCGGAGCGGTCAGGCCGTGGGCCATTTCGCCCAGGATGTGCAGACGGCCAGCCTTGGCCTGCTGCAGGGCCTGCTTCATGATCTCTTCGGTGATGCCTTCGATCTTGATGTCCATCTGCAGGGCGGAGATGCCCTCAGCGGTACCGGCCACCTTGAAGTCCATGTCGCCCAGGTGATCTTCGTCACCCAGGATGTCGGACAGGACGACGAAGCGCTCGCCTTCCTTGACCAGGCCCATGGCGATACCGGCCACCGGCGCCTTCACCGGCACGCCGGCGTCCATCAGGGCCAGCGACGAGCCGCAGACCGAGGCCATCGACGAGGAACCGTTCGACTCGGTGATTTCCGAGACGACGCGGATGGTGTACGGGAAGGCTTCCAGCGACGGCATGACAGCCAGCACGCCGCGCTTGGCCAGGCGACCGTGGCCGATTTCGCGGCGCTTCGGACCCATCATGCGGCCGCACTCGCCCACCGAGAACGGAGGGAAGTTGTAGTGGAACAGGAAGTTTTCCTTGTACTCACCGGCAACGGCGTCGATGACCTGGCCGTCACGGGCAGTGCCCAGGGTGATGGTCACGATGGCCTGGGTTTCGCCGCGGGTGAACAGCGAGGAACCGTGGGTACGCGGCAGCACGCCGGTCTTCACGGCGATCGGGCGGACGGTGTCCAGCGCACGACCGTCGATGCGGACCTTGGTGTCCAGCACCGAGTCACGCATGGTGCGGTATTCCAGCTCGCCGAATTCCTTCGACAGCTCGGCCGGGTTCCAGCCCTCGGCAGCCACGCGGCCAGCCAGGGTTTCGACCACGTCCTTCTTGATCGCCGAGATGGCGTCGCGGCGCTGCAGCTTGTCGCGCACCTGGAAGGCTTCGCCCAGGCGCGGGCCGATGGCTTCCTTCAGGGCGGAGATCAGCGCGTCGTTCTTGGCCGGGGCTTCCCAGGTCGACGGCTTGGTGCCGGCTTCGACGGTCAGCTCGTTGATCGCGTTGATGACCTTCTGCATTTCGCGGTGACCGAAGGTCACGGCGCCCAGCATCACTTCTTCGGACAGCAGCGCGGCTTCGGATTCAACCATCAGCACGGCGTTGGAGGTACCGGCGACGACCAGTTCCAGCTGCGAGTCAGCCAGTTCGCTGACGGTCGGGTTCAGGATGTACTCGCCGTTCTTGTAACCGACCTTGGCAGCGCCGATCGGACCCATGAACGGGGTGCCGGCCAGGGCCAGGGCAGCCGAGGCGCCGATCAGGGCCGGGATGTCGCCGTCCACGTCCGGGTTCAGCGACATGACCGTGGCGATGATCTGCACTTCGTTCTTGTAGTCTTCCGGGAACAGCGGGCGGATCGGACGGTCGATCAGACGCGAGATCAGGGTTTCCTTCTCGGTCGCACGGCCTTCACGCTTGAAGAAACCACCCGGGATACGGCCGCCGGCGTAGAACTTTTCCTGATAATCGACGGTCAGCGGGAAGAAGTCCTGGCCTTCGCGCGCGCTCTTGGCGGCGACGGCGGTGACCAGCAGTACGGTGTCGTCCATCTTGACGATGACGGCACCGCTGGCCTGACGGGCGACTTCGCCGGTCTCGAGCGTGACGGTGTGCTTGCCGTACTGGAAGGTTTTGGTGATTTTTGCCACGGAGGGTGTCCTTGGGGATGCTGTCTGCGAATTTGGACCGTCGGCGACCCTTGCCGCCAGCGGGTGGCCGGATCGTTCCGGCCTGAATCGGGGATTGCGATGCTACAAAACAAAACCGCGGCGCATCGCTGCGCCGCGGGGGATTCGTTGCTTAGCGACGCAGGCCAAGCTTTTCAATCAGGGCCTTGTAACGCTCGACGTCCTTCTTCTTCAGGTAGTCGAGCAGGCTGCGACGGCGGTTGACCATCTGCAGCAGGCCGCGGCGGCTGTGGTGGTCCTTCTTGTGGGTCTTGAAGTGGCCGGTCAGCAGTTCGATGCGGGCGGTCAGCAGGGCAACCTGGACTTCCGGGGAGCCGGTGTCAGCCGAGCTGCGCTTGTTGTCTTCAATGACCTTCTGGGTGTCGATCGACATTTCTTTTTTCTCTGTGATGCGTGGCCGGCAGGAACGCGCTTCGCGCACCGCCAGGCTCGCCGTGGACTACGAGGATGAAACCTGCGCGAGGCAGGCTGCCGGAAAACGGCCGCGAAATTGTAACGGTCGGGGGGGCCGGGAACAAGGTCCGGGGCTGAACCGCCCTGCCCCGTTCAGAGGTTGAAGCGGCGCTGCGGGGCCAGCAGCCCGCTGTCATCGACCTGCCCGAGCCCCTGGACAGCATCGTCCGGACCAAACACGGCGACCAGGCCATGCGGCCAGGACGGGTCGCGCTGGCGCTGGCCGACGCAGAAGCGGTGGGCCTGGCCGGCATCGAGGTCGACCCGCGGGTATTCCGCCAGCCCGGCCGCCAGCGGCAGCAGCAGCGCGTCCATGCCCGCCTCGTCGCCGGCCTCGACCATTGCCCGCAGCTGGTCCAGGGTGACCATGGCCGGTTCGCGGAACGGTTCCACCCAGAGCCGGCGCAGCGCGCTGATATGGGCGCCACAACCCAGCGCCTCGCCCAGATCGCGGGCCAGGCTGCGGATATAGGTGCCCGAGCCGCAGGTCACGCGCAGGCGCAGCCGTTCCGGCTGCTGCTCCAGCACCTCGATGGCATGCACCTGGACCTCGCGCTCTGGCGCTTCGATGACATCGCCACGGCGGGCCTTCACGTACAGCGATTCACCGCCCTGCTTCAACGCCGAATAGATCGGGGCACGCTGGCGGATGCTGCCGGTCAGCGGTGCCAGTGCGGCCTGCAGCGCTTCGGCACTGATGGCCGGCACCGGGCGCTGCAGCAGCACCTGGCCCTCGGCGTCATCGGTATCGGTGGTCTGGCCGAGCACGATCTCGGCGTCGTAGGCCTTGGCCGAGCCGAGCAGCAGGCCGGCGATCTTGGTCGCCTCGCCGAAGCACAGCGGCAGCAGGCCGGTGGCCAGCGGGTCGAGGCTGCCGGTGTGGCCGCCCTTCTCGGCGCGGAACAGGCGGCGGGCCACCTGCAGGGCGGCGTTGGAGCTCATGCCGGTCGACTTGTCGAGCAGCAGGATGCCATCCAGGCGGCGGAACTGAATTCGGGTCATGACAGATACGGGTAGCGCCGGGCCATGCCCGGCGAGCGCGAAGCGCGGCCAGCGTCCGGCCTCGCACGGTCAGAATGGAAAGACGCCGGGCATGGGCCCGGCGCTAGCTTATTCTTCGTCGCTCTCGCGACGCTTCTCCGCGGCCAGCGTATCGGGCAGGTCGCGCAGGATGTTGTCGATGTGCTCACCACGGTCGACCGAATCGTCGTAGTGGAAATGCAGCTCCGGCACGTGGCGCAGCTTCATCGCGCGTGCCAGGTCCATGCGCAGGCGGTAGCCCAGCTCCTTCAGGCCGGCCACGGCTTCAGCCGAACGCTCCGGCATCAGTGCGGTGACGAACACCTTGGCATGGGCCATGTCGCGGGTGATTTCCACGTCGGACACGCTCACCGAGGGCAACCCGTGCTCGCGCACGGCGTTGTGCACCAGGGTGCCGAGTTCACGGCGCAGCTGGGCGGAGACACGGTCGGTTCGATGGAAAGTCTTGGGCACGCGGTCAGGCTCTTGATTTGAATGTGACCCGACCAAGGCCGGGCCCTACCAGGGAAGGCGGCCCGACCAGGGTCGGGCCCCACCAGGGTGGCGGACCGGTCCGCGAGGACCGGCCCCTTGCAGCATTACAGGGTGCGCGGCACTTCGATACGCTCGAAGCACTCGATCTGGTCACCCGGCTTGACGTCGTTGTAGGCCTTCACCGCGATACCGCATTCGGTACCGTTGCGGACTTCCTCGACGTTTTCCTTGAAGCGGCGCAGCGATTCCAGTTCGCCTTCGAAGATCACCACGCTGTCGCGCAGCACGCGGATCGGCTTGTTGCGCTTGACCACGCCCTCGATGACCATCGAGCCGGCGACGGCGCCCAGCTTGGAGCTGCGGAAGACGTCGCGGACCTCGGCGATACCGATGATCTCTTCGCGGATCTCCACGCCCAGCAGACCGGAAGCCACCTGCTTCACCTGATCGATCACGTCATAGATGATCGAGAAGTAACGCAGGTCCACGCCGTTGGATTCGATGATGCGACGGGCCGAAGCATCCGCACGCACGTTGAAGCCGATGACGGTGGCCTTCGAGGCGGCCGCCGAGTTGGCGTCCGATTCAGTGATGCCGCCCACGCCGGAGTGGATCACGTTGATGCGGATGTCTTCGTTGGACAGCGCGACCAGTGCCTGGCTGAGGGCCTGCACCGAACCCTGCACGTCGGCCTTGATGACCAGGTTGAGGACCTGCTGGCCCTCGCCCTTGCCCAGGGTCGCCATGATGTCTTCCATGCGGCTGCCAGCGGTGGCGACCAGGCGCGATTCACGACGCTTGGTCTCACGCTGCTGGGCAACGTCCTTGGCCAGGCGCTCGTCCTCGACGACCACGAAGTCGTCACCGGCTTCCGGCACGCCGGACAGGCCCAGGACCTGCACCGGGATGGACGGGCCGGCGAACTCCGGCTGCTTGCCGGTTTCGTCGAACAGCGCACGCACGCGGCCGTACTGGATGCCGCACACCAGGTAGTCGCCCTTCTTCAGGCGGCCCTGCTGCACCAGCACGGTGGCGACCGGGCCGCGGCCCTTGTCCAGCGACGATTCGATCACCACGCCCGAGGCGCGGCCTTCGTCGACGGCCTTCAGTTCCAGCAGTTCGGCCTGGATCGAGATGGCGTCCAGCAGGTCGTCGATGCCCAGGCCGGTCTTGGCCGAGATCTCCACCATCTGGGTATCACCACCGAAATCTTCGGCCACGACCTGCTCGGACAGCAGTTCGTTCTTGACCCGCATCGGGTCGGCGTCGGACTTGTCGATCTTGTTGATCGCCACGATCAGCGGCACCCCCGCCGAACGGGCGTGCTGGATCGCTTCCTTGGTCTGCGGCATGACGCCGTCATCGGCGGCCACGACCAGCACCACGATATCGGTCAGCTTGGCACCGCGGGCACGCATCGAGGTGAAGGCAGCATGGCCCGGGGTATCCAGGAAGCTGATCACGCCCTTCGGCGTATCCACGTGGTAGGCACCGATGTGCTGGGTGATGCCGCCGGCTTCGCCGGTGGCGACCTTGGTGCGGCGGATGTAATCCAGCAGCGAGGTCTTGCCGTGGTCGACGTGGCCCATGATGGTGACCACCGGCGGGCGCTGGGTGGCTTCGCCCTGGTTTTCACCGGCCGAGGCCAGCAGTGCGTCTTCGGCGTCGTTGTCGTTGGCACGGATCGCCTTGTGGCCGAGTTCTTCGGTCACCAGCGCGGCGGTGTCATGGTCGATGGACTGGGTGATGGTGGCCATCACGCCCATCTTGAACAGCGCCTTGACCACCTCGCCGCCCTTCAGCGCGAGCTTCTGCGCCAGGTCGGCCACGGTGATCGTGTCGCCGATCGCCACTTCACGCACCACCGGTGCGGTCGGACGCTCGAACGCGTGCGGACCGGCATTGTTGCCACCGCGCGACATGTCGCGACGGCCACCGGCCTGGTTACGCCCGCCCGGACGACCACGGGTGTTGCTGTTGTTGCTGTTGCCACGACGCGCGCGGTCGGCAGCCGACAGGTGCATCTGGCCGGCGAAACGGTCGCCCGGGCCACGCTCGTTGCGCGGTGCGCTGCGGTTGTTGCGGTCGTCGTTGCGCGGCGGCGGCGGTGCACTGCGCGGCGCAGCCGGAGCGGCGGCCGGAGCACGCGGCGGGCGCGGCGCGGTTTCATCGATCGGAGCGCGCTTGGGCTTGCTGGCAGCCAGCGCCTCGGCAGCCTTGGCGGCAGCCGCAGCTTCCTCGGCGGCCTTCTTCTCGGCCTCTGCGCGTTCCTTGGCCGCGACCTCTTCCTCACGGGCACGGACGATGGCTTCGTCGCGCAGACGATCCTTCTCGGCCAGGGCCTGCTGTTCGGCAAGGTTGCGGGCACGCGACTCTTCCAGCTTGCGCAGGATGTCGGCGCGCTCTTCGTCCGGCGTCATGGCGCGAGCACCATCCTTGACGTAGGTACGCTTCTGGCGGACCTCGACATTCACGGTCGTCTTGCTGCGACCGGAATTGACCGTCACTTCCTGCTGCTTCCGGCGGTTGAGCGTGATCTTCTTTGCAGACTGATCGGTCTCTTCCGGGGCCTGCTCGGGCTTGCCGTGCGAACGACGAAGGAAGCCCAGGAGCTTCACCTTCTCGGAGCTGGTCACGACCTGGTCGGGACCGCTGAACTTCATGCCGGCACCGGCCAGCTGTTCCAGCAGTTTTTCGACCGGCGTGTTGACCAGTTCGGCAAGCTTGCGGATGGTGGTTTGCTGCGACATTCGGATCCTATGATCTTGTGGGCGCCCCCCCGCATCTGGAGGTGGCGCGGATTCTACGCCCTGAGCGGCTCAGGGCCCTGTTCATTGCCGGCTCATTCGCCGCGTTCCAGTCGGGCGATCTCTTCGGCACGGGCGGCCAGGATCAGCGCAGCGGCGCGCGCCTGATCCAGTCCTTCGATGCCGAAGTCCATGACCTCGTCGGCGGCCAGGTCGGACAGGTCCTCGCTGGTACGCACGCCGTGGCCGGCCAGCGCATACGCGGTGGCTTCGTCCATGCCCTTCAGGGACAGCAGGTCCTGCGCCGGCTGGCCGTCTTCAAGGCCTTCCTCGACTGCCAGGGCCTCATTGAGCAGCGCATCGCGGGCACGAGCGCGCAGCTCTTCGACGATGTCTTCGTCGAAACCTTCCACGGCCAGCAGTTCGCCGACCGGGACATAAGCGATTTCCTCGACGGTGCCGAAGCCTTCGCTGACCAGGATGCCGGCGATCTCTTCGTCCACTTCCAGCTTGTCCATGAACAGCTGGCGGGCCGAAGCCTGCTCGGCTTCCGACTTGGCGGTGACCTGGTCCTGGGTCATCACGTTGAGCTGCCAGCCGGTCAGGCGGCTGGCCAGGCGCACGTTCTGGCCGCCCTTGCCGATCGCCTGGGCCAGGCGGTCTTCAGCGACGGCCAGGTCCATCGAGTGCTTGTCTTCATCGACGATGATCGACTGTACTTCGGCCGGTGCCATCGCATTGATGACGAAGTTGGCCGGGTTGTCGTTCCACAGCACGATGTCCACGCGCTCGCCATTGAGCTCGTTGGACACGGCCTGCACGCGCGAACCGCGCATGCCGATGCAGGCGCCGATCGGATCGGTGCGCTGGTCGTGGGCCAGCACGGCAATCTTGGCGCGGTCGCCCGGATCGCGGGCACAGGCCTTGATTTCCACCAGGCCCTGGCCGACTTCCGGCACTTCCAGCTTGAACAGCTCGATCATGAATTCCGGGGCGGCGCGGCTGATGAACAGCTGCGGGCCACGCGGTTCCGAACGGACTTCGGCCAGGTAGCCGCGCACGCGGTCGCCGGCGCGCAGCACGTCGCGCGGAATGCCCTTGTCCTTCGGGATGAAGCCTTCGGCGTTGCCACCGAGGTCGACATAGATGTTGCCGCGCTCGGCGCGCTTGACCACACCAGTGATCAGTTCGCCGACGCGATCCTTCCACGCATCCACGACCTGCTGGCGCTCGGCTTCGCGCACGCGCTGGACGATGACCTGCTTGGCGGCCTGGGCGGCGATGCGGCCGAAGTCCGGGTTCTCGATCTGCTCTTCGATGTAGTCGCCGACGTCCACGCCTTCGGCTTCATCGACGGCGTCCATCAGGCGGATCTGGCGGTCCGGCGATTCCATGACCACGTCATCGGCCACCACTTCCCAGCGGCGGTAGGTTTCGTAGCTGCCATCCTTGTGGTCGATGACCACGCGGGTCAGCACTTCCTCGTCGGGATAGCGCTTCTTCGCTGCCGAGGCCAGGGCGGCCTCGATGGCATCGAAGATCACTTCACGCGGCACGCCCTTCTCGTTGGCGACCGCGTCGACTACCAGCAACAGTTCCTTGCTCATTGGCTCACTCCGCGCGCGGCTTCTTTGCCGCCGGCTCGTTGGAAGAAGAATTCGTGTTCGGCTTCGGACGCTTCGGTGCCGGACCGGTCGGCTTGCTCGGGGCCAGCCCCAGCGCCACCCAGTCGGGCATGATCCGTGCCTTGTCGATGTTGTCGGCCGACACCACCACTTCGGTCTTGTCGACGATGAAGGTGATGGTGCCTGCGGCCTCGTCGGTCGCCTCGATACGGCCCTGCAGGCGACGACGGTTGTCCTGCGGCAGCTTCAGCGTGACCTTGGCCGATTCACCCTGGTGGCGAGCGAACTGCTCCAGGTTGAACAGCGGGCGATCCACGCCCGGCGAGGACACTTCCAGCGTGTAATTGCCGCTGATCGGGTCTTCGACGTCCAGCTGCGCCGACACTTCGCGGCTGACCCGCTCGCAGTCGTCGACATTGATGATGCGCTCGGGCTGTTCAGCCAGCGGCACGTCGATGTAAAGGCGCAGGGTCGCACCGCCGGGGGCCGGCAGATACTCAACGCCCAGCAGCTCCAGGCCCAGCGACACAACGGTCGGGGCGAGCAGATTCGCGATGTCGGTTGCCTTGTCGCTCACAGCCTGCCTTGATCTCTTGGTTGGGTGCCGGCCTTGGCCGGCGTGAAAACATGACGCCCCGGAAACGACAAAGGGCCCGCTGGGCCCCTTTTCCGGAAAGACTCCGGTGACTGGATTCCGGTTGCAACCTGCAGTGCCTGCCGGTTGCGGCCCTCCTTCCGGGTCCGGACTCCCGCCGGGAGGCCGCCTTCAGGGGTACTGCTAGGCCGCTGATGATAGCGGCTGCACCGCGCTGGTGCAAGGTGCGGGCCCGGGGTCAGATCCCTTTTCCCCTGGAAAAGGGATCTGACCCCAACCCAGCGAAAACGACGCAGACCCCAAAGAAAAACGCCCTCGAAGCAGGACTTCGAAGGCGATCTCTTTACTTGGTAGCGGGGGCAGGATTTGAACCTGCGACCTTCGGGTTATGAGCCCGACGAGCTGCCAGACTGCTCCACCCCGCATCAGAAGCGGAATTATGAGGCATAACTTCAAAACCTGCAAGCTTTTCCTCATTCATCAAGCCGGTTGGCGCCGATTCGATGTTGGTAGCGGGGGCAGGATTTGAACCTGCGACCTTCGGGTTATGAGCCCGACGAGCTGCCAGACTGCTCCACCCCGCACCGGAAGTGTTTGAACTGCTGCCCTGCTCTTTCGAGGAGGGCTACCGCAACGATGTTCTGGCTGAACCGCTGCAGTGACAACTCAGGCTGCGCATATTACACGAATCGCGCAGCTTTGTGTCAACTTTTATGCAAGATGCGCAAATGCCTGCTGGCACCAGACCATGATCGGGTTCCAGGCCAGGCCCAGCGCCAGCAGCGCCAGCGCGTTCACGCCCAGCACGAGGCCCAGCACGCGGTCGTTGCTGCGCGGCATGGCCTCGCCCACCGGCTCATCGAAGTACATGACCTTGATGACGCGCAGGTAGTAGAAGCAGCCGACCACGGCGCACAGCACGCCGAGGATGGCCAGCCACAGCAGGCCGCCATTGACGGCCGCGCCCAGCACCGCCAGCTTGGTCCAGAAGCCCAGGAACGGCGGGATGCCGGCCAGCGACGCCATGATGCACAGCACCAGGCCGGCCATCCACGGGTTGCGGGCATTGAGGCCCTTGAAGTCCTCGATGTTCTCGGCTTCAAAGCCGGCACGCGACAGCGCGATGATCGCGCCGAAGGCGGCGGTGGACATGATGGCGTAGGCCAGTGCGTAGAACAGCGCTGCGGCATAGCCCTGCGCGCCACCACCGGCGATGCCCATCAGCAGGAAGCCGATGTGCGAGACGGTGGAGAACGCCAGCATGCGCTTGAGGTTGCTCTGCGCGATGGCCATCAGGTTGCCGATGACCAGCGAGACCGCGGCCAGGCCGGCGATCAGCAACTGCAGTTCGGTCGACAGCGGACCCACGCCCATCTCCAACAGGCGGTAGGCCATGCCGAAGGCGGCCAGCTTCGGCGCCGAGCTGATGAACAGCGCGATCGGTGCCGGGGCACCCTGGTACACGTCCGGCAGCCACATGTGGAACGGTGCAGCACCCAGCTTGAAGGCGACGCCGGCGATCATGAACACCGCACCGGTGATCAGCAGCACGCGCTCTTCCGAGTGCGGGATGGCGTCACGGATGACGTCCAGGTGCAGGCTGCCGGTGGCGCCGTAGATCAGCGACATGCCGTACAGCAGCAGGCCCGAGGCCAGCGAGCCAAGCACGATGTACTTCATCGCCGCTTCCGAGGCCAGGCCGTTTTCACGGTTGCTGGCGACCAGGGCGTAGGAGCACAGCGCCAGCAGTTCCAGGCCCAGGTAGACCATCAGCAGGCTGCCGGCCGAGACCAGGATCATCATGCCGGCGGTGCCGAACAGGATCAGCACCGGGATCTCGCCCTGGAACAGGTTGCGGTCACGCAGGTAGCGCCAGCCGTAGACCAGGGTCAGGCCGCTGAGCAGCACGATCCCGGTCTTCATCACGTCCGCGGCGGTATCGCGCACGAACATGCCATGGAAGACCTCGCCCTGCCCGCCCACGCCGGTGGCCAGCATGAACAGCACCACGGCCAGCGCAGCGAGCGAGAACAGGTGGGTGACGATCTTGTTCCGGTTGCTGACGAACAGGTCGAGGATCATCAGGGCGAAGGCGCTGCCGATCAGCACCAGCTCGGGAGCGAGCGGTGGCAGGTCAGCGGCGGTCAATGGCAGCAGCGGCGAGGTGGTCATCATCAAATCCTGGAATTACAGCAGCTTGCTGGATGCGATCTGCATCGCCAGCTTCGCGATCGAGGGCTCCATCAGGTCGGTCAGCGGCTTGGGGTAGATGCCCAGGGCCAGCACGCCGATGGCGAACACGCCCAGCACCAGCCATTCGCGGCCGTTGATGTCCTTCAGTTCGGCCACGTGGCTGTTGGCCACTTCGCCGAAGAAGATGCGCTTGTACAGCCACAGGGTGTAGGCGGCGCCGATGATCAGGGTGGTGGCCGCGCCCAGTGCGATCCACGGATTACGCTGGAAGGCCGACAGGATGACCATGAACTCGCCGACGAAACCGCTGGTGCCCGGCAGGCCCGCGTTGGCCATGAAGAACAGCATGGCGAAGGTGGCGAACCACGGCATCACGTTGACCACGCCGCCGTAATCGGCGATGCGGCGGCTGTGCATGCGGTCGTACAGCACGCCGACGCAGGAGAACATCGCGCCGGACACGAAGCCGTGCGAAATCATCTGCACCATGGCGCCCTGCAGGCCCAAGCGGGCGGCATCGGCGTTGCCGGCTTCACGCACCAGCCACAGGGCGATGAAGGTGCCCAGGGTGACGAAGCCCATGTGCGCGATCGACGAATAGGCGATCAGCTTCTTCATGTCGTCCTGCACCAGGGCGACCAGGCCGACGTAGATCACCGCGATCAGCGACAGCGCGATCACCAGCCAGGCCCATTCCTGCGACGCGTCCGGGACGATCGGCAGGTTGAAGCGCAGGAAGCCGTAGCCACCGATCTTCAGGGCGATGGCGGCCAGGATCACCGAACCGGCGGTCGGCGCTTCCACGTGGGCGTCCGGCAGCCAGGTGTGGACCGGGAACATCGGCACCTTGACCGCGAAGGCGATCAGGAACGCGAAGAAGATCCAGGTCTGTTCCTTGGCCGACAGCGGCAGCGCGTACAGGTCGGCCAGCTGGAAGCTGCCGCCCTTCATGTACAGGTAGATCAGCGCCACCAGCATCAGCACCGAGCCGAGGAAGGTGTACAGGAAGAACTTCAGCGCAGCGTAGATGCGGCGCGGGCCGCCCCAGACACCAATGATCAGGAACATCGGGATCAGCATGGCTTCGAAGAACACGTAGAACAGCATCGCGTCCGTCGCGGCGAAGATGCCGACGGTGACGCCTTCCAGGATCAGGAAGGCCGCCACGTACTGGTTCACGCGCTTGTCGATGGCGCTCCAGGCGCCGATCAGGGCAAGCACGCTGACCAGGGTGGTCAGCAGGATCAGCGCCACGGCAATGCCGTCCACGCCCAGGTTGTAGCCGATCTTGTACGCCGGGATCCAGGCATGGGTCTCGACGAACTGCAGACCGTCGATGCCCGGGTTGTAGCCGCTCAGCAGCGAGAGGCTTGCAACGAAGGTGAGTACCGCGACGCCCAGCGACGCCCAGCGGGCGGTCTGCGCATCACGGATCGCAAGGATCAGGGCACCACCGATGATCGGCAGCCAGATGAGGACACTGAGTAGAGGCCAGTTCGACACGTCTTCTTATTCCGTACAGGTCATCAACGCAGGTAATGCATCAGCACGCCCAGCAGGGCAATCAGGCCGATGATCATCGCGAAGGCGTAGTGATAGAGGAAACCGGATTGGGTACGACGCAGCACGCCGGCTGCGACGTCCACAACACGTGCCGAGAGATTGACCACGCCGTCGACGATATTGCTGTCGATCCAGCGCGAGACCCTGCCCAGCTTGACGCTGCCGCCGGCAAGGCCATCGATCCACAGCTTGTCGAAGCCGTACTTGTTTTCCAGCACCGAAACGATCGGGGCGAAGGTCTTGCGCGCCTTGCCCGACAGGTCCGGCTTCCACAGGTAGAACAGCGCGGCCAGCAGGAAGCCCGCCAGGGTCAGCCAGAACGGCGGCAGCATCATGCCGTGCAGCGCGAACGCGACCGGGCCATGGAACTCTTCACCCAGGAACGCGACGGTGTTCTTGGCCGGATCGTAGAAGTCGACGATGCCGGTGAAGAACGTCTGTGCCTGGCCCTTGATCGCCTCGTGCGCATGGTGGCCGGCCCAGTCGGTGCCGTGCAGCATCGGACCGATGCTGAAGAAACCGATGGCGATCGACGGGATGGCCAGCAGGATCAGCGGCAGGGTCACTACCCACGGGGTTTCGTGCGGCTCATGCGGACCGTGGCCATGGCCGTGGTCGTCATGCGCATCGCCGTGATGGGCGTCGGCATGGTGCGCGTCGGCGGCGTGGTGATCGTCATGGTCATGGCCCGCGTGCCCATCTGCATGGCCGTCGCCATGAGCGTCATGCGCGTCGCGGAAGCGTTCCTTGCCATGGAAGGTCATGAACAGCAGGCGGAAGCTGTAGAAGCTGGTCACCAGCACGCCACCCAGCACCGCCCAGTAGCCATAGGTGGCCACCCAGCTGTTCTGCATGTGGGCGTGGATTTCGGCCGCCTCGATGATGGTGTCCTTCGAGTAGAAGCCGGAGAAGAACGGCGTGCCGACCAGGGCCAGCGTACCGATCCACATGGTGATGAAGGTGATCGGCATGTACTTGCGCAGGCCGCCCATCTTGCGCATGTCCTGCTCATGGTGCATCGCGATGATGACCGAGCCGGCGCCCAGGAACAGCAGGGCCTTGAAGAAGGCGTGGGTCATCAGGTGGAACACGGCGGCCGAGTAGGCCGACACGCCCAGGGCGACGGTCATGTAGCCCAGCTGCGACAGCGTGGAGTACGCGACGACGCGCTTGATGTCGTTCTGCACGATGCCGATCAGGCCGGTGAAGAACGCGGTGGTGGCACCGATGAACAGCACGAAGTTCAGCGCGGTCTGCGACAGCTCGAACAGCGGCGACATGCGGGTGACCATGAAGATACCGGCGGTCACCATCGTCGCGGCGTGGATCAGTGCCGAGATCGGGGTCGGGCCTTCCATCGAGTCCGGCAGCCACACGTGCAGCGGGACCTGGGCCGACTTGCCCATGGCGCCGATGAACAGGCAGATGCAGATGACGGTGGCGATCGACCAGATCACCGGCTCGTTCAGCAGCTGCATGCCCAGGATCGTGCCGTCCCAGATCTGCAGCTGGGCGCGCGGGTCGGCCAGCATGCCGGCCTGCGAGAACACCTGCGAGTAGTCCAGGGTGCCGAACACCCACAGCACGCCGGCGATGCCCAGCAGGAAGCCGAAGTCACCGACGCGGTTGACCAGGAACGCCTTCATGTTGGCGAAGATCGCGGTCGGGCGCTTGAACCAGAAGCCGATCAGCAGGTACGACACCAGGCCCACCGCTTCCCAGCCGAAGAACAGCTGCAGGAAGTTGTTGCTCATCACCAGGGTGAGCATCGAGAAGGTGAACAGCGAGATGTAGCTGAAGAACCGCTGGTAGCCCGGATCGTCCTGCATGTAGCCGATCGTGTAGATGTGGACCAGCAGCGACACGAAGGTCACCACCACCATCATCATCGCGGTCAGCTTGTCGACCATGAAGCCGACGTGGGCCGAGTACTGGCCAACCTCGAAGAACGTGTAGATGTTCTGGTTGAACGGCTGCGCGCCGCCCCACATCAGCTGGTAGAACGTGTACATCGACAGGCCGCAGGCTACCGCGACGCCGAGGATGGTGATGGTCTGCGCGCCGAAGCGCTTGACCTGGCGACCGAACAGGCCGGCGATGATGCTGCCGAACAGCGGTGCAAGCACCACTGCGATCAACAGACTCTTGGAGAGAGTGATTTCCATCTGTGGATCAGCCCTTCAGCGAATCGACTTCGCCGACATTGATCGTGCGGCGGGTACGGAACAGGGTCACCAGGATCGCCAGGCCGATGGCGGCTTCCGCGGCGGCGACGGTCAGGATGAAGAACACGAACAGCTGGCCGGACGGATCGCCCAGCTGACGCGAGAATCCGACGAAATTGATGTTCACCGACAGCAGCATCAGCTCGATCGACATCAGCAGGACGATGACGTTCTTCCGGTTGAGGAAGATGCCGGCCAGGCTGATGGCGAACAGCACCGCGCCCAGCGCAAGCATGTGGCCAAGGGTAATCACGGCTGGGTCTCCTCGCCGGTGGCCGGCTTGCTGTTGCTGTGCACGACCGGTGCTTCGGCGCCCATCTTGACCATGCGCAGGCGCTGGTCGGCCTTGACCATGGTCTGCTCACCCGGGTTCTGGCTCTTCACGCCGGTACGGCGGCGCAGGGTCAGCATCACGGCGGCGACCACGGCCACGGTCAGGATGACGGCGGCGAACTCGAACGGCAGCAGGTATTCGGTGAACAGCGTGCGCGCCAGCCAGGTGACGTTGGAGCTGTCGGCAGCGACCGCAGCGGCGTTGTCGGCCGGGAACGGGTTGACCGCCCTGCCCTTCACGCCGATCAGGATCAGCATCTGCACCAGCATCGCCACCGCCACGATCAGACCGACCGGCAGGTAGCGCACCCAGCCTTCACGCATCTTGGTGGGATCGATGTCCAGCATCATCACCACGAACAGGAACAGCACCATCACCGCGCCGACGTAGACCAGCACCAGCGCCACGCCGAGGAACTCGGCGCCCACCAGCAGCCACACGCAGGCAATGGAGAAGAAGGTCAGCACCAGGCACAGCACTGCATGCACCGGGTTGCGCACGCTGATCACCGCACCGGCCGAAACCGTTGCCGCGATGGCGAACACCCAGAAAGCGATATTTACCCAATCCATCTCTCGACCTCAGCGGTAAGCGGCATCGGCGGCACGACGCTCGGCGATCTCGTTTTCGAGACGATCGCCAAGGGCCAGCAGCTGCGGCTTGGTAACGATGTTTTCGCCACGGTTCTCGAAGTGGTACTCGAGGATGTGGGTTTCGACGATCGAGTCCACCGGGCAGCTTTCTTCGCAGAAGCCGCAGAAGATGCACTTGAACAGGTCGATGTCGTAGCGGGTGGTGCGGCGGGTGCCGTCCTCGCGCTTGGCCGAGTCGATGGTGATGGCCAGGGCCGGGCACACCGCTTCACACAGCTTGCAGGCAATGCAGCGCTCTTCGCCGTTGGGATAACGGCGCAGTGCGTGCAGGCCACGGAAGCGCGGCGACTGCGGGAACTTCTCCATCGGGTACATCATCGTGTACTTCGGCTTGAAGCTGTACTTCAGCGTCAGCCAAAGACCGGCCAGCAGTTCGAGCAGCAGCAGGCTCTTGAAGTAATGGGTAATCCTGTTCATCACTTAGACGCCCTTTTGAATCACGCCGAAGAACACCATGACGGCGGTAACCGCGATCCACAGAATGGCCAGCGGGATGAAGACCTTCCAGCCCAGGCGCATGATCTGGTCATAGCGGAAGCGCGGGAAGCTGGCACGGAACCAGATGTAGGCACTGGCGAAGAAGAACACCTTGACGAACAGCCACGGTGCACCGCCCTTCCAGATCCAGTCGACCAGCGGCGAGACATCGCCGAAGTTGACCCAGCCCTGGACCGGGCTCAGCCAGCCGCCGAGGAAGAAGATCGAGATCAGGAAGCTGATCAGGATCATGTTCGCGTATTCGGCCAGGAAGAACAGGGCGAAGGCACCGCCGGAGTACTCGACCATGTGGCCGGCCACGATTTCCGACTCGCCTTCCACCACGTCGAACGGCGCGCGGTTGGTTTCAGCCACGCCCGACACCCAGTAGATGACGAACAGCGGGAACAGCGGCAGCAGGAACCAGTCGAAGAAGCCGGAGCTGCCGGCCTGCGCCATCACGATGTTGCTCAGGTTCAGGCTGCCAGCGGCAATCATCACGCCGACCAGGGCGAAGCCCATGGCGATTTCGTAGCTGATCATCTGCGCCGAGGCGCGCATCGCACCCAGGAACGCGTACTTCGAGTTGGACGCCCAACCGGCCAGGATGATGCCGTAGATGCCCAGCGAGGTCATCGCCAGCAGGTACAGCAGGCCAGCGTTGGCGTTGGACAGCACGATCTGCGAATCGAAAGGCACCACCGACCAGGCCGCGAAGGCCGGGGCCAGGGTGATCAGCGGGGCCAGCAGGTAGATCGCCTTGTTGGCACTGCTCGGCTGGACCACTTCCTTGAACAGCAGCTTGAAGACGTCGGCGAAGGCCTGGAAGATGCCCATGCCCACGTACATCGGGCCGTGGCGGACGTGCATCCAGCCGATCAGCTTGCGTTCCCAGACCACGTAGAAGGCCACCGAGATGATCACCGGCACGGTGATCACCAGGATCTTCAGGATGATCCAGATCAGCGCGCCGATATCACCGAGGCCAAGCAGCCACTGGTGCAGCGGGTCGACCGCGTTCAACAGCAATTCGTTCATGCAGCCACCACCGATACGCGAGCGGCACCCAGCGGCGCGGTCGCGCCGTGGCCCGATTCAATCCAGACCGAACCCGCAGCGACGCGGGCGTCGACCACCACCGGCAGGGTGGCCTTGCCGGCATCGGTGCCGACCTTGGCCATCTGCCCTTCCTGCAGCTGCAGGCGAGCGGCATCTTCAGCGTTCAGCACGATGCGCGGGGCGTTGTTCAGCGGATGCGACTGCAGCGCCGGCGCGCGACGGACCACCGCATCGGTGCGGTAGATCGCGGCGGTCGAAGCCACTTCCAGGCCTTCACCGGCAACCGCCGGCTGCGCCGAAGCGGCAACGGTGACCGACACCGGGGCCAGGCTGGCACGCAGGCCGGCCAGGTCGATGAAGTCGAAACCGGTCAGCGCCATTTCGCCGCCCAGCGCACGCAGCACGCGCCAGCCTTCACGGGCCTCGCCCGGCAGCTTGCCGCCGGCACGGGCCGACTGCTCGCGACCATCGAGGTTGGTCAGGGTGGCGTCGATTTCCGGCAGTGCACCGATCGGCAGGATGACGTCGGCGACGTCGCGGGTGGACACGCAGGCGAACTGGCTGAAGGCCACCACCTGGGCACCGACCAGTGCCTTGCGCGCGGCCGGGGCATCGGCGAAGTCCAGGCCCGGCTCCAGGCCGTAGACCACGTAGGCCTGGCGCGGCTGCGCCAGCATCGCGGCGACGTCCTTGCCGGCCGGCAGCACGCCGGCGCGGGTCAGGCCCACGGCATTGGCGCCCTGCGGGATGCGGCACAGCTTGGCACCGGTGGCGGCGGCGAACTCACGCGCAGCGGCGCGGATCGCGGCAGCCTGCGGGTGGTTCTCGGCGATGCCACCGACGATCAGCACGGTGTTGTTGCCGCCCTGCACTGCCGAACGCAGCTCGGCGTTGGCCAGCGCGTCGACGAACTTCGACGGGGCGACGATCTGCTTGCCGGCAATGCTGAAGGCGAAGTCGAAGTCCACCGGGTTGACGACGTGGATCTTCGCGCCCTTGGTGGTCTGCGCCTTGCGCAGGCGGGCGTGCAGCAGCGGCAGTTCGTGGCGGATGTTGCTGCCCAGAACGACGATGCGGTCGGCGCCTTCGATTTCGGCCAACGGCAGGCCGAACACTTCGGCGGTTGCGGCGTCGGAGAAATCGCGGTTGTTGATGCGGTGATCGATGTTGCTCGAGCCCAGGCCCTTGGCCAGGCGGGCCAGCAGCGCGCCTTCCTCGTTCGAGGTGGACGGGTGCACCAGCACGCCCAGGTTGTCGCCCTGGTTCGCCTTGAGGATCTCGGCGGCCGCGGCCAGGCCTTCGGCCCAGCTCACTTCCTTCCACTCGCCATTGACCTTGCGCAGCGGCTTGACCGCACGGTCTTCGCTGTACAGGCCCTGGTGCGAGTAGCGGTCACGGTCGGACAGCCAGCACTCGTTCACGGCTTCGTTGTCGCGCGGCACGGTGCGCAGCACTTCGCCGCGACGCACGTGCAGGAACAGGTTCGAACCCATCGCGTCGTGGTAACCCAGCGACTCGCGCGCGGTCAGTTCCCACGGGCGGGCGCGGAACTGGAACACCTTGTTGGTCAGCGCGCCGACCGGGCAGACGTCGACGACGTTGCCGGACAGCTCGGTGGTCAGCGGCTTGCCGTCGAAGGTACCGATCTGCAGGTTCTCACCGCGGTACATGCCACCCAGCTCGTAGGTACCGGCAACGTCGGCGGTGAAGCGGACGCAGCGGGTGCACTGGATGCAACGGGTCATCTCGGTGGCGACCAGCGGACCCATGTCCTCGTCCGGCACCACGCGCTTGCGCTCATTGAAGCGGCTGACCGAACGGCCATAGCCCAGCGACACGTCCTGCAGCTCGCACTCGCCGCCCTGGTCGCAGATCGGGCAGTCCAGCGGGTGGTTGATGAGCAGGAACTCCATCACCGAGCGCTGGAACTTCAGTGCCTTTTCGCTGCGGGTGGCGACCTTCATGCCGTCCATCACCGGGGTAGCGCAGGCGGGTGCCGGCTTCGGCGACTTCTCCACGTCCACCAGGCACATGCGGCAGTTGGCGGCGATCGGCAGCTTCTCGTGGTAGCAGAAGCGCGGAATGGAGATGCCGGCCTTGTCGGCGGCCTGGATGATCATCGAGCCCTTGGGCACGACCAGCGACTTGCCATCGATCTCGATGGTGACGTGATCGGGTGGGACGCTCGGATTTACGGGTTGCGCGCTCATGCAGCGGCTGCCTCCACCTTCTTGCCGTCAACCATCGAATGACCGTTGACGATGTAGTACTCGAACTCGTCCCAGAACTGGCGCAGGAAGCCCTGGATGGGCCATGCAGCCGCTTCGCCGAACGCACAGATGGTATGGCCTTCGATCTGGCCGGCCACTGCCTTCAGCTGGTGCAGGTCTTCCATCGTGGCCTTGCCGGCGACGATGCGCTCCAGCACGCGGTGCATCCAGCCGGTACCTTCACGGCACGGGGTGCACTGGCCGCAGGATTCCTTGTGGAAGAACTGGCTGATGCGGCAGGCGAACTTGACGCAGCACACGCTGTCGTCGAGCACCACGATCGCACCCGAACCCAGGCCGGAGCCCAGTGCACGGATGGTGTCGTAGTCCATCGGCAGGTCCTTCAGCTCGGCCGCGGTCAGCACCGGCATCGACACGCCGCCCGGGATCGCGCCCTTCAGCGTGCGGCCCGGACGCAGGCCACCTGCCATTTCCAGCAGGTCGTGGAATTTGGTACCCAGCGGCACTTCGAAGTTGCCACCGTTCTGCACGCAGCCGGACACCGAGAAGCACTTCGGGCCGCCGTTGGCGGTCAGGCTCAGGCCCTTGAACCACTCCGGACCGTTGCGGATGATCGCCGGCACCGAACCGTAGGTTTCGGTGTTGTTGATCGTCGACGGCTTGCCGTACAGGCCGAAGTTGGCCGGGAACGGCGGCTTGTAGCGCGGCTGGCCCTTCTTGCCTTCCAGCGATTCCATCAGCGCGGTTTCTTCGCCGCAGATGTAGGCGCCGGCGCCCAGCGCACCGTAGATGTCGATGTCCACGCCCGAGCCCATCACGTTCTTGCCCAGCCAGCCGTTCGCATAGGCGTCGGCCAGGGCCTGCTCGAAGTGCTCGAACGGCTCGTGGTGGAATTCACCGCGCAGGTAGTTGTAGCCCACGGTCGAACCGGTGGCGTAGCAGGCGATCGCCATGCCTTCCACCACCGAATGCGGGTTGTAGCGCAGGATGTCGCGGTCCTTGCAGGTGCCCGGCTCGGATTCGTCCGAGTTGCAGAGGATGTACTTCTGCATGTTGCCCTTGGGCATGAAGGACCACTTCAGGCCGGTCGGGAAGCCCGCGCCACCGCGGCCGCGCAGGCCCGAGGCCTTGACCATCTCGATGACCTGCTCCGGCGGGATCTTCTCTTCGAGGATCTTGCGCAGGGCGGCGTAGCCACCGGTCTTCAGGTAGCTTTCGTACGACCACGGGGTGTCGTAATGCAGGGTGGTGTAGACCACCTGGTGCGGCAGCGGCGCGGGGCCGACCGGACCCTTGGATTCGTGGTGATGTGCCATGCCCTTACTCCAGCCCGTCCAGCAGCTCGTCGACCTTTTCCAGGGTCAGACGCTCATGGTAGTGACCGTTGATGACCATCATCGGCGCGCCACCGCAGCCGGCCAGGCACTCTTCCTCGCGCTTGAGGTAGACGCGGCCGTCCGGGGTCGATTCACCGTGCTTGATGCCCAGCTTCTTCTCGCAATGGCGCACGATGTCCTCGGCGCCATTGAGCCAGCAGCTGATGTTGGTGCAGATGGCCACGTTGTTGCGGCCCACCTTCTCGGTCTCGAACATCGAGTAGAAGCTGGCGACCTCGTAGGCCCACACCGGCGGCAGGTCCAGGTACTTGGCCACGCCGGCGATCAGTTCGTCGGTCAGCCAGCCCTGGTTCTGCTCCTGGGCCGCATGCAGGCCCTGCAGCACGGCAGAGCGCTTGCGGTCCGGCGGGAACTTGGACAGCCAGTGATCGATGTGAGCGCGGGTCTTGTCGCTCAGCACCACCATCGGGTCGACGTCGCGCGCCGCCTCGAAATTACCTGTCGCCTTCATCGGCCGACCTCAGCGAAATGCATAACGTGAAATTCCAGAAACTGCGGCGCCGGCTTGCGCCGGCTGCCTGCAGCGGGCGTTGGCGTGGCGGACGGCATTACCGGTCAACCTCGCCGAACACCAGGTCGTAGGTACCGATCATCGCCACCACGTCGGCCAGCATGTGGCCGCGCACGATCGAATCGATCGAGGACAGGTGGGCGAAGCCCGGTGCGCGCAGGTGCACGCGGAAGGGCTTGTTGGCGCCATCGGAGACCAGGTAGCAGCCGAACTCGCCCTTCGGGGCTTCCACCGCCGCGTAGGTCTCGCCGGCCGGCACGCAGTAGCCTTCGCTGAACAGCTTGAAGTGGTGGATCAGCGCTTCCATGTCGTCCTTCATGTCCTCGCGCTTGGGCGGAGCGACCTTGAAGTTCTTCACCATCACCGGGCCCGGGTTGGCCTTCAGCCACGCCACGCACTGCTTGATGATGCGGTTGGATTCGCGCATTTCGGCAACGCGGACCAGGTAACGGTCGTAGCAGTCGCCTTCCTTGCCCAGCGGGATGTCGAAATCGACGGCATCGTACTTGGCGTACGGGCGCTTCTTGCGCAGGTCCCAGGCAACGCCCGAGCCGCGCAGCATCACGCCGGTCATGCCCCACTGGTGCGCCAGTTCCGGAGTGACCACGCCGATGCCGACGGTACGCTGCTTCCAGATGCGGTTGTCGGTCAGCAGGGTTTCGTATTCGTCGATGCGCTTGGGGAACTCGACGGTGAAGTTTTCCAGGAAGTCCAGCAGCGAGCCTTCGCGCGAAGCATTGAGCTGCTTCAGCGCCTTGCCCTTGTGCCAGCGCGATTCCTTGTACTTCGGCATGTGGTCCGGCAGGTCGCGGTAGACACCGCCCGGACGGTAGTACGCCGCGTGCATGCGCGCGCCCGAGACCGCTTCGTAGCAGTCCATCAGCTCTTCGCGCTCGCGGAAGGCGTACAGCATCACCGCCATCGCACCCAGGTCGAGCGCGTTGGAGCCCAGCCACATCAGGTGGTTGAGGATGCGGGTGATTTCGTCGTACATGGTGCGGATGTACTGCGCACGCTCCGGCGCCTCGATGCCCATCAGGGTCTCGATCGCGCGCACGTAGGCGTGCTCGTTGCACATCATCGACACGTAGTCCAGGCGATCCATGTAGCCGATCGACTGGTTGAACGGCTTGGACTCGGCCAGCTTCTCGGTACCACGGTGCAGCAGACCCACGTGCGGGTCGGCGCGCATGATGGTTTCGCCGTCCATTTCCAGGATCAGGCGTAGCACGCCGTGCGCGGCCGGATGCTGCGGGCCGAAGTTCATGGTGTAGTTGCGGATTTCCTGCCGTGCTTCGGCCGGATTGCTCGCGAACGCTTCGCGGGCCTGGTGGAACTCGCTCACTTCACTGCCTCCTGCGCGCGCTCGCCTTCTGCGGTCTGCAGACGGGCGTCGTCACGGATCACGCGCGGCACGCCGACACGCGGCTCCACCGAGGTGACCGGTTCGTAGATCACGCGCTTCTTTTCTTCGTCGTAGCGGACTTCGACATTGCCGATCAGCGGGAAGTCCTTGCGGAACGGATGGCCGACGAAACCGTAGTCGGTCAGGATCCGGCGCAGGTCCGGGTGGCCTTCGAAGATCACGCCGTACAGGTCGAACGCTTCGCGCTCGAACCAGTTCAGGCCCGGCCAGATGCCGGTCAGCGAGGACACCACCGGCAGTGCTTCGTCAGGGGCGAAGCAGCGCAGGTGCATCATCAGGTTGTGCTGGTACGAACGCAGCTGGGCGACCACGGCGAAACGCTGGGTCGGCATGTGCTGCGGGCGGGCACCGTCGGCACCGTTTTCCTCGGTGGGGAATTCGCCCCACGCGAAACGGCCCTGGGCCTTGCCTTCGACGCCACGGCTGAAGCCCTGCGAGGACACGTCGGCGGTGTCCCATTCGTCGGAGCCATAGCCAAGGTAGTCGACGCCGCAGAGATCCACGGCCTGCTCGAAACCAAACTCGTCACGCAGCGCCAGCGCGGTGGCATGCCACTCGGCGGCAGGCACCTCCAGCGTCACTTCGCCGCGGGGTTCGACCACGATGACCTTCGCACCAGCGAAACGTGCGGAGAGTCGGTCGATGAAGGATGCTTGCTCTGCCATGGGGGCTTGGCGCGCTCTTGTAGTGTGGAAGGGTCAGCGGGCGATGGTCTGTGTACGCCAGATCTTCTTCTGCAGCTGCAGGATCCCGTACACCAGCGCCTCGGCGGTCGGCGGGCAACCCGGGACGTAGACGTCCACCGGCACCACGCGATCACAGCCGCGCACGACAGAATAGGAGTAGTGGTAATAGCCGCCGCCATTGGCGCAGCTACCCATCGAGATGACCCACTTCGGGTCCGGCATCTGGTCGTAGACCTTGCGCAGCGCCGGGGCCATCTTGTTGACCAGGGTACCGGCCACGATCATCACGTCGGACTGGCGCGGCGACGGGCGGAACACCACGCCGTAGCGGTCAAGGTCCAGGCGCGCGGCGCCGGCGTGCATCATCTCGACCGCGCAGCAGGCCAGGCCGAAAGTCATCGGCCACATCGAGCCGGTGCGCGCCCAGTTCAGCAGTGCGTCGACGCTGGTGGTGACGAAGCCCTTCTCCAGCAGCGGGTTGTCGCCTTCCGGCCGCAGGATGTCATCAACCCGGCCTTCCGGCGTGGGGTTGTTCATGAGGCCATCGAGAGTCTGAATCACTCCCATTCCAGCGCTCCCTTCTTCCAGACGTAAATGAAACCGAGGAACAGCATGCCGACGAACAGGCCCATGGTGACGAGCGAACGGGCGCCCAGCTCCATGAAGACCTGGGTCCACGGCACGATGAAGATGATTTCCAGGTCGAAGACGATGAACTGGATCGCGATCAGGTAGTAGCGCACGTCGAACTTCATGCGCGCGTCTTCGAAGGCCTCGAAGCCGCACTCGTACGGCGACAGCTTTTCCAGATCGGGGCGGCGGGGACCGAGGAATCGACCAACCAGCATCAGCGTAATGCCGATACCGGTGGCAACGATCAGAAACAGCAGAGACGGCAAATATTCGGCCAGCACAGCGATTCTCTCTTGCCTCTGCCGCTGCGCCTGCAGGCGCTTTGGCATGGGGGAGTGGACGGGAATCTACCTGGCGCCTTGCGCGCCAGGCGAACCCGCTTTACTTACAAATGGTGCCCAAGAGGGGACTCGAACCCCTACGACCTAAGTCGCTACCACCTCAAGGTAGTGCGTCTACCAATTCCGCCACCTGGGCAAACGATCACATCAGACTATCTTCCCGATGCGCCGCGTATTGTAACCGGCTTCAGTGTTTCTGGGAGCCTTCCGAAGGCTTTTCTTCACCAGAAACCGAAGATTCCGCCTGAGCCGGCACATTCGCGGCCGGAACCGGGGCTGCCGGGACCGCATCGGCCTTCGGAACGGCCGGCAATTCGCCTGCCGGAGCCGCCGGAGCGACCGCCGCCGGGGCGGACATCAGGCCCAGATCCTGGTCGGCCGCCGGACGGCTGCCATGACCGGCATACCAGGCCATGAAGAGGCTGATGCCGAAGAACACGACAGCCAGCCACTTGGTCGACTTGGACAGGAAGTTCGAGGCGCCACGCGCACCGAACACCGTACCCGAGGCACCGGCACCAAAGCCCGAACCCGCCGCCGCACCCGAGCCACGCTGCATCAGGATCAGCGCGATCATGGCCACAGCGACCAGCACGTAGACGACATTGAGGATCAACATCAGCATTGGAAACCGCCCTCGGACAATACTTCTAGGATTAGTTCGCGGCCGCCGCCCTTGCGATGGCCAGGAAGTCCGCGGCCACCAGGGAGGCGCCGCCGACCAGCCCACCATCGACATCCGGCTGCGCGAACAGTTCCCCGGCATTGTCGGGCTTCACGCTACCGCCGTAAACAATGGGCAGTGAATCAGCGATTCTAGCATCGATACGCGCGACTTCGCCACGGATGAACGCGTGCACCTGCTGTGCCTGTTCCTTGGTGGCGGTACGGCCGGTACCGATGGCCCAGACCGGCTCATAGGCAACCACCGCCTGGGCGAAACCGGCGGCACCCACCAGCTCCAGCACCGGTGCCAGCTGGCTGGCGATGACCGCCTCGGTCTGCCCCGCTTCGCGCTGCTCCAGGGTCTCACCCACGCACAGCACCGGCACCAGGCCGGCATGGAGGGCCGCGGCGAACTTGCGCGCGACCAGCTCGCTGCTTTCATGGTGGTACTGGCGGCGCTCGGAGTGGCCGACCAGGCCATAGCGCGCACCGACCTCGTGCAGCATGGCGGCGCAGACCTCGCCGGTGTAGGCGCCCTTCTCGTTGCTGCTGACGTCCTGTGCACCGAATACCAGGCCGGTGTCACCAAAATCCTCGACCAGTTCACCCAGGTACGGCAGCGGCGGCAGGATCACCACGTCCACCCCGTCCAGCGGCAGCCCGGCGGCCACCTGCCCCAGCAGTTCATTGGCGAATTGACGGCTGCCATGCAGCTTCCAGTTTCCGGCGACGATCTTGCGGCGCATGAGCGGGTGGCTCCTGTGTGAAGTCAGCCGGTCATGATACCCGTTACGGCAAAAATCCGTTTCCGTGTAAGCGGTTACATGGATTTTCAGCCAACGGCGCAGCCCCTCGTGGCGGGGTGGGGTTGGTCGAGGAGAGCACCGGTTGGATTGGTGGGCCTGGCCGGGCGGGTGGGACTGCGCAGGGGGCGCTGCAAGTACGTCCATGTAAGCTCGATCGCCGCATCCATGCGGCTCACGCCCCTGCGCAGCCCCACCCGCCCGGCCTCTGACACATTCCGGCGGTTCCGCCCGCCACGGAAAGAAAAAGAAGATCAAAAGCAAAAGCGGCATTGCGGGTGGCTGCCGGGCTGGACCAGCCCCCTACCCCGCTTCGATCTGACAGATCTCATCCACGCATGGCGTGGATCTACCGTGTCGACCAAGGTCGACACCCACCGGAAATCACGATTTGCCAACCGTCACCGGGAAACTGTCGAAGGCGGGGAGGTGTCGGATGGCGGGGTGTCCGCGGCATGGGCCCGAGGCATGCCTCGGGCGGGTTGGGCCGGACGCCCAACCCCGGTCTTGCCGTGTGCGCAGGAAAGCGCACACGAGCAAGCCGCGGCCAAGCCCCCAGGGATGGGTTTACGGCGCCCCCGCCATCCGACACCTCCCCGCCTCCCCACGGAACACCCCAGAGCCGCTTTGGCTTTGGCTTTGGCTTTGGCCTCTGCGGGTGCAGGGTGCAACCCTGCCGAACACCCTCCGCTGCGCTCGCCGGGCATGGCCCGGCGCTACCCGTAATGAAAAAGCCGCCTTTCGGCGGCTTCTTCATTACTTCAGCTTGATCTCGCGCAGGCGTTCCTCGAGGAAGCCGTGGGCGGTGATCGGCTCCGGGTACCGGCTCGGGTTCTCCGGGGTGATGCAGGACGGCAGCACGTCGATCAGGAAATCCGGGTTCGGGTGCAGGAAGAACGGCACCGAGTAGCGCGGCTGGCGGGCCAGCTCGCCCGGGGGGTTGACCACGCGATGGATGGTCGACGGGTACACATGGTTGGTCAGGCGCTGCAGCATGTCGCCGATGTTGACCACGATGGTGTCCGCGTCCGAGGTGAACGGCACCCACTCGCCCTCGTGCGACTGCACTTCCAGGCCCGCGGCGCTGGCACCGACCAGCAGGGTGATGAAGTTGATGTCGCCATGCGCACCGGCGCGCACGTTCGGGATGTCGTCGGTGGTGATCGGCGGGTAGTGGATCGGGCGCAGGATCGAGTTGCCGAAATTGGTCTTGTCGGCGAAGAAGTCTTCCGGCAGGCCGATGTGCAGGGCCAGCGCCGACAGCACGCGCGAGCCCAGGTTGTCCAGCGCCTGGTACAGGCCGTAGCCGCGCTCACGGAAGCCCTCGACCTCGGTCGGCCACAGGTTCGGCGCCATCACGTCACGGTACTTGGAGTCATCGGCGATTTCACGGCCGATGTGCCAGAACTCCTTCAGGTCGAAGTGCTTGGAGCCCTTGGCGGTTTCCACACCAAACGGGGTATAGCCACGGGCGCCGCCGCTGCCGGCCACGTGGTACTTGCGCTTGACCTCGTCCGGCAGGGCGAAGAAGGCCTTGAAGGCATCGTAGGCCGCGTCGATGTCGGCCTGCGGAATGCCGTGGTTGCGGATGCCCGCGAATCCCCATTGGCGGTAGGCCGCGCCCAGCTCGGCCACGAAGGCCTCGCGGTCGCTGTCGAAACGGGTGATGTCGAGGGTGGGGATCTGGCTCACAGCGATTCCTGGCTTGTCATTGGGTCTTGGGGGGCCCGCGCATTCATGGCCCGCCTGAACATTGTGACAGATCGCCCGGCGGACGCTACTCGATCCTCGGAAACAAATCGATACAATGCGCGACCTGCGCACATTTAACGAATCCATCACGTTGGCAGCGCAAGCCCCGACCGCGCCTCCCCGACCCGACGCACCATGCCCGACGCCCCAGCCGCCATCGCCCTCCCCCCCGCAGGCCCTGCCCTTCGCTGGCGCCGGCTTGCGTGGTGGTCACTGTTCGTCCTGGGCAATGCGCTGCTGGCGACGGTGATCACCCTCGGCAACGTGCCGCTGCACGACAACCCGGGCGGCCACCAGGGCCTGGCCTATCTCGCGATTGCCCTGCCCGGGCACCTGCTCGCCTTCGGCGCGCTGGCCGGCGCGCTGCCACTGCTGCTGGGCCTGTGGCCGCGCAGCGCGCGCACGCTGAGCATCAGTGCGGTACTGCTGCAGGGCTTGTGGCTGTGCCTGCTGCTGGTCGACGCCAAGGTGTTCACCCTGTACCGCTTCCACCTCAATGCCATGGTCGTGAACATGGTGTTCGGCGGCGCCCTGCAGGACCAGGTTGCGTTGTCGTGGAAGACCTGGGTGCAGGCCGGCCTGCTGGTGGCGGCCATTTTCACCGCCGAGGGCATCCTGGCCTGGGCGTGCTGGAAGCTGCTGCCGGCCGCGCCCCGCCGCCGCAGGGTGCTGCAGGCCTGGGCGGTGGCCGCCCTGCTGATGGCGAGCGGCCAGGTGGCCACCGCCTACTACGACGCACGCGGCGACCGTGACGTGATTGCCCAGTGGAACTACCTGCCCTGGGCCCAGCCGATCACCGCCAAGAGCTTCATGCGCAGGCTGGGCGTGGTCAGTGAACAGCAGGTCGGCCTGCCCGATCCGCGCCATGCGCAGCTGCTGTATCCGCTGCAGCCGCTGCGCTGCCAGAACCCACAGCGACCGAACGTGCTGATGGTCGTGCTGGAATCGCTGCGCCACGATGCGCTTACCCCGCAGATCATGCCGAACACCTCGGCACTGGCGGCCTCCGCTCGCGTCTACGACCGCCATTTCAGCACGGGCAACGCCACCCGCTATGGCCTGTTCGGCCTGCTCTACGGCCTGCCGGGCGGCTACTGGCAAAGCATGCTTGACGAGCAGCGCGGCTCACAGCTGTTCAAGGTGCTGGGGCAGCAGGGGTACGACCTGCATCTGTACGGCAGCGCGCCGATGTACAGCCCGGAATTCGACCGCACTGCATTTGCGGACGTCCGCGACCAGTTGCACCAGGGCCCGTCCGAGCTGGGTTCGGAAGGCCGTGACAGCAGCATCGTGGCCTCGCTTCAGAAGGACATCCGTGCCAGCCAGGCGGCGCACACGCCGTGGTTCGGCTTCGTCTTCCTCGATTCCACCCATGCGCCCTACCACATGCCCGCAGGCTACCCGCCGCTGGCGACCCCGATGGCGCAGGAAATCGACTTCCTCAAGTTCGGCCCGGACCACGACCCGGCCCCGGAACTGAACCGCTACCGGACCGCCGTGCATTACGCCGACAGCCTCGTCGGCACCCTGCTGGACGATCTGCGCGCGCAGGGCCTGGACCAGAACACCATCGTGCTGGTCACCGGCGACCACGCCGAAGAGTTCAACGATCTGAAGCTGAACTACTGGGGCCACAACGGCAACTTCTCCGATTACCAGCTGCAGGTGCCGTTCGTGCTGCACTGGCCCGGCCAGGGCAGCGGCCACGAAGCACGCATCAGTTCGCATGAGGACTGGGTGCCGACCCTGATGCGCCACGCCCTGGGTTGCGAGAACGCACTGGGCGACTTCAGCACCGGCCAGGATCTGCTGGCCGAACCCGCAGGCGAGCGCGCACTGGTGGTCGAAAGCTGGTCACAACGCGCCGTCCGGCACGGCAACGCCATCTACGTGTTCGACAAGTTCGGCAATGCGACGGCGCTTGACCTGCACTACCGCCCGCTGCCGCAACAGGCCCCGGATGCCGGCGCCGTCCGTACCGCATGGGAAGCGCTGACCCGCTTCCGCAACCGCTGACCACAGAGGATGGATTCCATGAAACGCTCGCTGCGGATCCTGCATACCGAAGCTGCCCGGGGAATGGGTGGCCAGGAGATCTACATCTTCCGCCACATGCAGGTGATGCGTGCGCGTGGGCACCAGGTGTCGCTGCTGTGCCAGCCCGATGCCCGCCTGGCCCAACTCGCGCGCGACGATGGCTTCACCGTGCACACCCTGCGCATGGGCGGCCTGGCACGGCTGCTGCGCGGCATCTGGTCGGTGTCACGCCTGGTGCGCCGCGAGCGCTACGACGTGGTCAACACCACCAGCCGCCGCGATGCACTGATCGCCGCGGCCGGTGCACGCCTGGGCGGCACGCCACTGGTGGTGCGCTCGCGCCACCTGATGAGCCCGGTCAATTCGCTGCTGACCTATACCGGACTTCCGCACCGGATCATCACCGTCAGCGATTTCGTCAAGCGGCTGCTGGTCGACCGCGGCATTGCCGCCGGGCACATCGGCATCGTGCCCCCCATGGCGACGCCCCCGCGCTGGGGCATGACCGAGCAGGGCGATCCCTGGAAGAACCTGCAGGACACCCGTGCACAGGTCCGCGCCGAACTCGGTTTCGCCGAGCGCGACATCGTGGTCGGCTGCGTCGCCGTGCTGCGCGAGCCCAAGGGCCATGCCGAACTGCTGCGCGCCATGGCACCACTGTGCAAGGCCAATCCCGACCTGCACCTGGCCGTGGTCGGTGACGGCGAGCCGGTGATGGGCCGCCTGCAGGCCCTGCGCAGCGAACTCGGCCTGGAGCAGCAGGTCCACCTGCTCGGCTTCCGCAGCGATGCCCACCGGCTGATGGCCGGTTTCGACATCTTCGCCCTGGCCACCCACAAGGAAGCCTCGGGCACCGTGTTCCTCGAGGCTGCACAGGCGGCGCTGCCGATCGTCTCGCATCACGTTGGCGGCGTGCCTGAAATGCTGGTGGAAGGCAGCAATGCCATCCTCACCCGGCTGGGTGATGACGCCGCCCTCACTGGCGCGTTGCGGCTGCTGGTGGATGATCAGGAACGTCGGCGGCAGATGGGCCGCGCCGGTTGGGACTGGATCCGCAGCGCCAGGCAGTTCAGCGCGGCCGGCCACGGAGAGGCCACCGAAAACTACTACCTCCAATGGTTGAAGGAGCTGGGTCATGGCTAACGCCAGAACCGTACCGGTGCTGATGCACCACCATGTCAGCAACTCGCCGGGCATGATCACCGTATCCCCGGAGAACTTCGAGAGCCAGATCGCCTGGCTCGCACGCACCGGCTGGACCTCGCTGACGCTGGACCAGTACGCCGGCTTCCTGGCCGGCAAGCCGGTGCCGCGCAAGTCGATCGTGATCACCTTCGACGACGGCTACCTGGACAACTGGGTCTATGCCCATCCGATCCTGCAGAAGTACGGCATGCATGCGGTGGTGTTCGTGGTCACCGGCTGGATGCACGAAGGCCCGATCCGCCCGCATGCAGGCATCGAAGGCGCCGAGCTGCCGGCCACGCCGGAACATCGCGCCTGCGAAGACCTGATCTACAAGCAGGGCCGCAGCGACGAAGTAATGATGCGCTGGAGCGAAGCGCGTGCGGCAATCGAAGCCGGCACGTTCGAGGTCCACTGCCACACCCACAGCCACACCCGCTGGCTCAAGCGCGATGACCTGGACCGTGCACAGCGCCGCGAAGGCATCAGCGGCGACCTGGCCATGGCGAAGCAGACGCTGCTGGAGAAGCTCGGCGAAGTCTCCGATACGCTGTGCTGGCCCTATGGTGACTTCGACGATGACTACATCGAAGTGGCACGCGAACAGGGCTTCCGCTACCTGCACACCACCCACCCGTTCGGCCGCAACGTGATCGGTGGCGATCCGGAGCGCATCTATCGCTTCGCGATCCGCAACCGGCCGGCCAGCTGGCTGCGCAAGCGCATCGCATGGAGCTACAACCCGCTGATCGCGCCGATCTTCAACGGCTTCAAGGCTCGGCAGAAGAAGATGGTGCCTGGCCCGTAAGAGGCCACGTCCATCCTCATCACGGCAGCACCCGGTTTTCGAATGGACTCCAAGGAACAGTGAAGGCAATGAACGTACTGGTGACCGGCGGTGCTGGCTACATCGGCTCGCATGCATGCGTGGAGCTGCAGCAGCGGGGGCACGGCGTGGTCATCGTGGACTCGCTGTGCAACAGCGACGCCAGCGTGGTCGAGCGCATCGGACGGATCACCGGCACGGCACCGGTGTTCGTGCAGGCTGACATCCGGGATCGACCGCGCATGGCCGCCTTGATGCAGGAACACGCGATCGATGCCGTGCTGCACTTCGCAGCGCTCAAGTCCGTGGGCGAATCCCAGAAGATTCCACTGCAGTACTTCGACAGCAACATCAGCGGTTCGATTGCCCTGTTCGGTGCCATGCAGGATGCAGGCGTGCAGTTGCTGGTCTTCAGCTCTTCGGCAACGGTGTACGGCAACCAGGACCACTGCCCGGTGGCCGAGACCGCTTCAACCTGTGCGATGACGCCCTATGGGCGCACCAAGCTGGTGGTCGAGCAGCTGCTCGCCGACCTGGCGGCAACGGGCCAGGACCTGCATATCGCGACGCTGCGCTACTTCAACCCGGTCGGCGCCCACGCCAGCGCGCTGATCGGCGAGCTGCCGCATGGCACGCCGAGCAACCTGATGCCGTACATCGCACAGGTTGCCGCCGGGCTGCTGCCGGAAGTGCAGGTCTTCGGGGATGACTATCCGACCCATGACGGTACCGGCGTGCGCGACTACATCCATGTGCAGGACGTCGCCAGCGCCCACGTGCTGGCCCTGCAGTTCCTTCGCGACCAGCGGCGCAGCATCACCCTCAACCTTGGCACCGGCCAGGGCCACAGCGTGCTGGAACTGATCCAGGCCTTCGAGCTCACCACCGGCATACGGATTCCGTTCCGCATCGTGCCGCGACGCAATGGCGACATCGCGGTCAGCTTCGCCGATGCCTCGCTGGCCCTGCGCGAGCTGGGCTGGAAGGCCCGCCACGATCTCACCGACATGTGCCGGGACACATGGAAGTGGCAGCGGGCGATGGCACAGGCCGCGCAGGGTGCAATGCCAGCGCACCTGCCCGCGCGCTGATGCGGGCAGGCGCCAATGGTCAGAAGAAACGCCCGTACACGACCTGCACGATCTCACCATTGCCGGTGTTGATCAGCAGCGCATCCGGGCCATAGCGCACCCACTCGTAGCCCATCGGCGGCATGTCCAGGCCGAACAGCCAGAAGTCGTTGAGGATGTAGTCCCCGACCCAGTACGGGCGCGGCAGGATCTGGCCGTAGTGCCAACGCTGGTAGGCATAGCCGATCGGCGGATGGTAAGGCCCGATGCGGAAGGCATGATCGGCGCGGAAGTTGTGCCGGTACTCATCGCGGAAGGCCGGCCGCGCATTGCCCAGTTCGCGTGGGCGCTCCATCCGTGGGTAGCCCCAGGGCGCCCGCATCGGCTCTTCGCGCGGTGCGGACATATGCGGCCCTCCTTCGGGGCGGCGCTCGGCACTGGCGATGGAGATACCACCCAGCAACGGCATCACCAGCAGCGCCCCTGCCAGCAGGCAGCGGCTGTAGCGCAGTGAGGTATTCATGGTCAGGGTCCTTGCAACGAAAGAAGAAGGATGGAGCGCAGTCCGCTCCGACCGGTTCCCTGCCTGCGCAAGCCCTGCGTGATTGCAAGGAGCCTGGTACCGGGAATACGCTGCGCGTCGTTCATGACGCGTCACAAAGAGCCCAGCCGCAGCTGAACATGGTCACCGGTCGCGCATCGTTCAGCCACGGCCGCCGGAAAGCAACATGGCCGCAAACGCGGCCATGTTGATGTTCCAGCTTGTACCGCCACCGCGACTCAGGCAGCGGCTTCGCGCACCGCTGCAGACAGCCGATCCAGCGTTTCCTGCATCAGCGTGGCGTCATCGGCTTCCACGGTAACCCGCACCACCGGCTCGGTACCGGACGGGCGCAGGAACGCGCGACCGCGACCGGCCACCGACTGCTGCGCGGCCGCCAGCGCGGCCTGCACGCTGCCGGCCTGCACCGTGGCCTTGGCCGAGACATTGCCCAATCGCACGTTGACCGTTTTCTGCGGTACCCGCTCCAGGCCCTTCAGCGCCTGGCGCAGGGTCTGGCCGCTGTTGCGCAGGGCCACCAGTACCTGCAGGGCGCTGACAATACCGTCGCCGGTGGTCGCCCGGTCCAGGCACAGCAGGTGGCCCGAGGCCTCACCGCCAAGTACGCCCCCGCCTTCGACCAGCGCCTGGTGCACGTAGCGATCACCGACGTTGCTGCGCACGAACGGTATCTGCAGGTCGGCGAACGCCTTTTCCACACCGTAATTGCTCATCAGCGTACCGACCACCGGGCCGCGCAGGCGGCCTTCGGCCTTCCACGCACGAGCCAGGATGTACAACAGGTCATCGCCGTCCACCGGGTTGCCCTGGTCGTCAGCCATCAGCACGCGATCGCCATCACCGTCGAACGCGATGCCGAGATCGGCACGCGTCTCGCGGACCTTGGCCGCCAGGTTGTCGATATGGGTGGAACCCACGCCGGCGTTGATGTTCACGCCATTGGGTTCGGCCCCGATGCCGATCACCTCGGCACCCAGTTCGCGGAACAGCAGCGGCGCGATCTGGTAGGTAGCTCCGTGCGCGCAATCCAGCACCAGGCGCAGGCCACGCAGGTCGAATGTGCGCGGCACGCTGGCCTTGCAGAACTCGATGTAGCGGCCGACCGCCTCGCGCGCGCGCGATGCCTTGCCCAGCTTTTCCGATTCGGCCGTGGTGAACGGAACGTCCAGTGCCGCTTCCAGGGCCAGTTCGGTGGCATCGTCGAGCTTCTCGCCCTGGGCGGAGAAGAACTTGATGCCGTTGTCGTAATGCGGATTGTGCGAGGCACTGATGACGATGCCGGCGTCCACGCCCAGCGTGCGGGTCAGGAACGCCACTGCCGGCGTCGGCATCGGCCCCAGCAGCTGCACATCGGCACCGGCCGCGACCAGGCCGGCCTCCAGCGCCGCCTCGAACATGTAGCCGGAAATGCGGGTGTCCTTGCCGATCACCACGATCGGTCGGCGCCCGTCCTGGCCGCGCTGGGCCACCAGGACACGGCCCAGGGCATTGCCCAGGCGCAGCACGAAGTCAGCCGAGATCACACCCTGGCCGACCCGTCCGCGGATGCCGTCAGTACCGAAGTACTTGCGGCCTCCCATCAAGCCACCTCCGGCGCCGGCTGGCGACCCAGCATGGCCAGCAGATCGGACAGGCGGTCGCGCATCTCGCGGCGGTCGCAGATCTGGTCGATAGCACCGTGCTCCAGCAGGAACTCCGAGCGCTGGAAGCCTTCCGGCAGCTTCTCGCGCACGGTCTGCTCGATCACGCGCGGGCCGGCAAAGCCGATCAGCGCCTGCGGTTCGGCGATGTTGATGTCGCCCAGCATCGCGAACGACGCTGATACGCCACCGGTGGTCGGGTGGGTCAGCACCGAGATGTACGGCAGGCCAGCTTCGCGCAGCTTGCCCAGCGCGGCCGAGGTCTTGGCCATCTGCATCAGCGAGAACAGGCCTTCCTGCATGCGCGCGCCGCCGCTCTGCGAGAAGCACACGTAAGGCGCACCGATCTCCACTGCGGTTTCAGCAGCCAGCGCGAAACGCTCACCCACCACCGAGCCCATCGAACCGCCCATGAAGGCGAAATCGAACGACGAGGCGACCAGCGCACGGCCCTTGAGCAGGCCGCGCATGGCGATCAGCGCGTCGTACTCACCCGTGTTCTTCTGCGCGATCTTGATGCGCTCGCTGTACTTCTTCTGGTCCTTGAACTTGAGCAGGTCAGTCGGCCCCAGGCGCGCACCGATCTCGGTGGTGCTGTCGGCGTCGAACAGGGCAGCCAGGCGCGCGCGCGCGCGGATCGCCATGTGATGGCCGCACTTCGGGCAGACCTCCAGGTTTTCTTCCAGTTCCGGACGGTACAACGCGCTGCCGCAGTTGCTGCACTTTTCCCACAGGCCCTCGGGGACACTGCGCTTCTTGCTGGGGGTGTTGTCGGTGCGGATGCCGGACGGCATCAACTTGCTGAGCCAACTCATGCGGGAGGACACTTCCGTTCAGGGCGGCCCGGGGGCCGCAAAGGCGGACAGTCTAGCTCCGCTTTCCCTGCCCGTGCACCCCCTTGCCGGGCATGGGGGTGCTGGAAAAAACCATGCTGGGACGTACGTTTAGGTGCTGGGTAGCGCCGGGCCATGCCCGGCGGATGTCCCGCCTGCCGCACCGCCGGGCATGGCCCGGCGCTACCATTACGCGTCCAGCGCCTGCCGCAGCGGGGCCAGGAAGGTCCGAGCGCGCAGGGCTGCGTCTTCGGCCGAATCCGCTTCGGCCAGCGCCGCCACCAGCGCGCTGCCCACCACCACGCCGTCGGCCTGGCGGGCCATGGCCGCGGCACTGTCGGCATCCTTGATGCCGAAGCCGGCCACCACCGGCACCGAGGCGCGCGCGCGCAGCGCCTGCAGACGGGCACTGGCGGCATCACTGTCCAGGCGCTCGGAAGCGCCGGTGACACCGGCAAAGCTGACGTAATAGAGATAGCCACGGGCCAGCGCCAGCAGCTTGTCGGCACGCGCCTCGCTGGTGGTTGGCGAGGCCAGCAGCACCAGCGCCAGGCCGGCTGCATCGAAGGCCTGCTGCGCTTCACCGGCTTCTTCCGGCGGCAGGTCGACCAGCAGCACACCATCCACGCCGGCCTCCACGGCCGCCTTGGCGAAGGCCGCGTAGCCATGGATCTCCACCGGGTTCAGGTAGCCCATCAGTACCACCGGCGTCTGCGCGTCGCGCTCGCGGAACTGCGCCACGGCCTGCACCACGTAGCGGCTGCCGGCTCCCCGCGCCAGCGCGCGTTCGGAGCTGCGCTGGATGGTCGGGCCATCCGCCATCGGGTCGGAGAACGGCACGCCCAGCTCGATCACATCGGCACCGGCCCCGACCAGCGCGTGCATGACCGGCACAGTGGCCTCCAACGAGGGATCACCGGCGGTGACGAAGGGGATAAGTGCCTTGCGCTGCTGCTCGCGCAGGCGCTGGAAACAGGCATCGAGTCGGGATACAGGCATCTCAGGCACATCCTTCAATCAGTTCAATCGCATCACTGGTCCCCCAGTACATCTGGATGACCTTCCCTTCAAACAGTTCCACTCGGATGCCAAGGGCCGAGCCCGGGTCCTGCCAGGTGAGATACTCGCCCTGCTCACCATCATAGGCATGCGGGCTGGACACAGGCGGCTTCGGGAACCGGGCAACCGCCTGGGCGCGGGTCATGCCGACGCGCAGGCCGAATGGACCTGGCTGCTGGGTCGGCGCCCCACTTTCCGGATCCAGGCCGAGGTCGAAACGGACCACCCGATCTTCATCGGTCATCATCGACACGCCGGGCGGCAGCGCCTTGCCGTCGTAGTATTCGCAACTACCGCCGATGGCTTCGACGGCCCCTTGTGCCGTCCACGGCCCGAAGGCCTTCAGATCGGTCATGTGCTGCCCGATCAATACCTCGCCGGCATGGTCCAGCGCCACCGAAGCCACCGCTGGCGCGTCATCGCTGTCCGTATCTTCCACCGACGGCGGATCGACGATGGGCGTACGCGCCATCGGATCCAGGTCATCATTGGCGGCCGGCTGCTGTGCGGGCTGCGTGGTGGCCTTGGCAGCCGGCGCAAGCACTGGTGGTTCCGGCGGCTGGCACGCGGCCAGGCCCAGTGCAAGCAGAAGCACGCCGCTGTTCCGCAGCAGCGCGCTCACAGGACCAGCCCTTCGCGCGCGGCAATCGTATGCACGTCCTTGTCACCACGGCCGGACAGATTGCAGAGGACGATCTGGTCGCGCGGACGCTCACGCGCCAGCTTGATCGCCTGCGCCAGCGCGTGGCTGGACTCCAGCGCCGGCAGGATGCCTTCGGTGTGGGCCAGCAGATGGAATGCCTGCAGCGCTTCCTCGTCAGTGATGCCCAGATAGCGTGCGCGACCGGTATCGGCCAGGAACGCATGCTCCGGGCCGACGCCCGGATAGTCCAGGCCTGCCGACACCGAATGGGTCTCGATGATCTGGCCGTCGTCATCGCACAGCACATAGGTGCGGTTGCCGTGCAGCACGCCCGGGCGACCGGCAGCGATCGAGGCGGCGTGACGGCCGGTGCTGATGCCATCACCTGCCGCTTCAGCGCCGACGATCTCGACCTGGCGGTCGTTGAGGAAGGCATGGAACAGGCCGATCGCATTGCTGCCGCCGCCCACGCAGGCGGTGATCGCATCCGGCAGGCGGCCGTACTCGGCCAGCATCTGCTCGCGCGCCTCACGGCCGACGATGGCATTGAAGTCACGGACCATGCGCGGATACGGATCCGGGCCGGCCACGGTGCCGATGATGTAGAAGGTGTCCTGCACGTTGGTCACCCAGTCGCGCATGGCTTCGTTGAGCGCGTCCTTCAGGGTGGCCGAGCCGGAGGTGACCGGCACCACCGTCGCGCCGAGCAGCTTCATGCGGTAGACGTTGATCTTCTGCCGCTCGATGTCGGTGGCGCCCATGTACACCACGCATTCCAGGCCCAGCCGCGCGGCGACGGTGGCGCTGGCCACGCCATGCTGGCCGGCGCCGGTCTCGGCAATGATGCGCTTCTTGCCCATCCGCGCCGCCAGCAGGGCCTGGCCGATGGTGTTGTTGATCTTGTGCGCGCCAGTGTGGTTCAGGTCCTCGCGCTTGAGCAGGATCTGCGCGCCGCCGACGTGATCGCTCAGGCGCTGGGCATGATAGATCGGGCTCGGCCGGCCCACGTAATGGGCCAGGTCGCGGTCGTAGGCCAGCTGGAATGCGGGATCCTGGCGAGCCTGGTCATAGGCCTGGGCCAGTTCCTGCAGCGGGCCGACCAGGGTTTCGGCAACGAAACTGCCGCCGTAGCGGCCGAAGTGGCCCTGGGCATCCGGGAAAGCGTGATAGTCGGCAATGGGGGAGGCAGACATGGATACGACCGGTGGTTCAGACAGGTGGATACTCTAGCGCACGGGTCGTGACCGGAAAATGGATATTATCTGGCGCATATCGTCAGGAAATCTCACATGAGCCGTTCCCTACTGCCTCCACTCAATGCACTGCGCGCGTTCGAGGCCACGGCCCGTCTCGGCGGCGTTGGTCGCGCCGCGCAGGACCTGCACGTCACCCACGGTGCGGTCAGTCGGCAGTTGAAGCTGCTGGAGGATCACCTTGGCCTGGCGTTGTTCCAGCGGGCCGGTCGTGGCCTGCGCCTGACCGTCGCCGGCACCCGCCTGCAGGCAGCCTGCGGCGAGGCATTCAGCGGCATCGAAGACTGCGTGCGCGAACTGCGACGGCCGGCAGCCTCTCCAGCGCTGGTACTGGGCTGCAGTGGCAGCGTGCTGGCGCGCTGGATGATTCCACGCCTGCCAGCACTGCAGGCCGCCCTGCCCGGCGTGCGCCTGCAGTGGTCGGCGCTGGATGGCAGTTTCACCGAAGCGCAGGCGGCGCTGGACGCCGTGCTGCTGCTGGCGCAGGGCCCGTGGCCACGGGGCTGGCAGGTACGCGAGTTGGCACCGGAACGGGTTGGCGTGGTGGTGGCGCCATCGCATCCGGCGGCGCAGCGCCTGCGGCATGCACCGCCCTCGGCGCTGCTGCAGGAGACGCTGCTTCACACCAGCTCACGGCCGCAGGCATGGCCGGCATGGGCACAGGCGCACGACCTGGACGTGTCGAAGCTGCAGCTGGGCACCGCCTTCGAGCACCTGTACTACCTGCTGGAAGCCGCGGTAGCCGGGCTGGGCCCGGCGATCGCGCCGGAGCCGCTGGTGGCCGAGGACCTGGCGGCAGGCCGCCTGGTCGCGCCCTGGGGGGTTGCCGCCACCGGCGGCTTCTGGGTACTGGCATGGCCGGATGGCCCGGCCAACTCGCGCGTGGAAGCACTGGCGGACTGGGCGAGCCAGCAGCTGCGCTGACAATGAAAAAGGGGACGGAGGGGATCAAGTCGTTTGTGCCACTTACGACTTGATCCCCTCCGTCCCCTTTTTTTTTTTCAGCTGGCTGCCGGGGTGGCCAGTCGCTGCTGAAGGTCTTCGCGCAGGCGCGACAGTTCCACTTCCGCCTGCTGCCGCTGCTGCATCCCCTCACGATGGATGCTGCGCACTTCTTCCACCGTGGCGATCAGCTGGTCGTGAACATGGCGCAGCGTGGCCACGTCGATCACGCCGCGCTGGTTGCTGCGTGCGGTATCCACCGAGGCCTGGCGCATCAGGTCCGCGTTGCGGCGCATCAGTTCGTTGGTCGCGTCGTCGATGGCGCTGGCCAGTTCCGCGGCGGTCTTCTGCTCGCCCAGTGACAGCTGGATCGCAAACTGGCGCTTCCACGACGGGATGGTGATCTCGCGGACCGTGTTGAACTTCTCGATCAGCTGCAGTGCATTGGCCTGGATCAGGCGGATCATCGGCAGCGACTGGTCGGCGGCATGCTGCATCAGCTGCAGGTCGGACACCCGCTTGTCGATCAGGCGGATCGCATTTTCGACCTCGCCCAGGCGGATCCGCTGCTGCGGGTCCTCACTGCCCTGCCCGGCCAGCTGCTCGGTCTGAAGTTCGGCCAGCCGCTGCTTGCCCGCAGCGGCGTACAGGCCCAGAGCATGGCGTTCCTCACGGACGATATCGTGCATGCGGTCGAATTCGCCCACACGCTTGCCCATCAGCACCTGCTGCGCGCCGACGTCTCCCAGCAGCTGTTCGATCTGCGCATTGGTGTCGCTGAACTTCTGCACCAGTTCACCCTTGGATGCGCGCAACCGATCGATCAGGCCTCCAATCAATGGCACCCTGGAACGCTGCGCGAATCCGTCGAGCTTGAGGCTGCGCGCGATGCGCACGACTTCACCCAGCTTTTCACCACTGGCATCGAGATCACGATTGCGCACTTGGTCCAGCAGCTGGCTGGAGAACGCGGCCGTGCGGTTGGCGGCGTCGCGACCGAACACCTGCAGGTTGCCCGGGCGCAGGTCATCCAGCTCACGGCGGATCTCGGCGATGCGCGGCAGATCCTCATGGACCAGGCCAAGTGCCTTCAGCGTGCCTTCGTCGAGCGTGGAAACGGCAGCGTTGGCGGGTACCAGCGTGCCGGGGCTCTGACTGTCCTGGACCATCGGGCGATCTCCTTGAAGTAGGTAAGCGGTTGTAGCCGATTCAGCGCAGTCTAGCCTGAGCGGCCGCAACCTCGTCATCGATCTGGGCGTGCAACGCAGCCGCCTTCCCCGTCAATGCAGCACCTGCGGCGCTCTGGCCGGCCAGTGCGGCCTGTCGCCAGGCGGGCAGCAGGACATCATGGATGCGCGCGAAACGCTGCAGCAGCACAGTGTCCTGGTCCAGCAGCAGCTGCGATTGACCGGCTTCGGCGCGATGCAGGGTCGCCAGCCGGCGCAGGTGATCCAGCCGTTCCGACAGCGCGGCATGCCCGGACGCATCACACTGCGCCAGCCGTGATGCGCCCAGCTCGGCCCAGGCGTCCAGTGCTGTGGCCGCCTCTGAACGTTCAACGATGGCCAGGGCTCGCTGCTGCTGGCAATGCTGCAGGTGCTGGGCCTGCTCGCGCGCCTGCAGGGCCAGCACTCCCAGTTGCGACTGCAGCGCACGGCCTTCCGCTTCGCGGTCAACATCGCGCCCAAGCAGGCGCCCCCACCAGCCTTCCTGTCGCCGGATCTGCGCAGGACTCCCCGCCTGCAGCGCCAGAGCGATACGCGCCAGCGCGGCCACCAGGCCTTCGCCCGCAACCGAGGGCAGCGTGACGGCCCGCTGCGCAAGTGCCCGCAGCAGCGGCGTACCGTAATCGGCCAGCACGGCGATATCGGTCGTGTCCGGCAACACCGGTGACGGCAGTGGCGCCTGCGGCATCACGGCAGCGGCGGCGGCTGCGGTGTCGATGCCAGGCCGCCCTCGCTGTCTTCCGGCGGCAGCGACTCGCCGTAGAAGTGGCGCATCAGCGCTTCATCCAGTGCGCGTTCTTCCGGCGTCGTCGCACGGCGTACGCGTGCACGCGGCGGCACCGCGCCGCTGGAGCCACCGCGCTCGACCTGCTGCCGCGCCCAACCGGCGAACGCTGCCAGGGTCTGCGACACCTGTGCCTGCTGCGCTTGTGATGCCACCAGCAGTTCGACCAGAGGCGCCAACCCGGCCTGCAGATCTTCGGCCAGCAGCGTGGCCGGCGCGCTGCGGGCAACCGCGACCGGCTCCGGCGCAGCGGGTACAGGGCGTGTTTCGGAGAGGCGCTGCAGGGCCTCCAGCAATGCCGGCCACGGCGCTGGATCGGCAACGGCAACGGGCGCCACCTCCGGCGCCGCCGGCGGCAACTGCAGCGCGCTGGCGATGTCGGCCAACTGCGCGACCACGCGTCCACCCACATCGCTGTCGTCGGCTCCCATGGCCTTGTTGCGCAGGAAATCACGCTTGATCTGAGCCCAGCGCTGCGACTGCACCTCATCCAGCACGCCGCGCAGTTCGGCCAGCTTCAGCAGGTTCTCCTCGGCACCGGTGGTCAGCAGCTGCGCCTCGCCCAGGTAGTGGTCGGAGATCAGCTGCTGCAGCTCGTCCTCGTTCATCACCGGCGAGATCTTCTCGGCCAGCTTGTTCATGTTGCGGTAGCTGCCCTGCAGCCGGAACGGCGGCTCGGTACGGTAACGGTCGTCCTGCGCGGCGCTGGCGATGTACTGCTGGTTGACCCGGTAGACCACGTCGCGAACGCGCAGCATGCGCTGCAGAGTGGCGGTGATCTCGTTGATCTCGGCGCTGCTGTACGCGTGGCTGAGGCCATTGGTGGACACGTCCTTGCCCATCGCACGATCGACCAGCACGTACAGGTCGGCCATGTCACGCGTGGCCAGCGGCGCCAGGACCGGGTTGGAGGTCAGGCTGTTCTCGATGTAGCTGAGGGTGAACGATGCTTCCATGCCTCCCAGCACATCGCCGAGGTTGTAGATGTCGGCACGGTTGGCCAGCATGTCCGGAATCTTGAACACCTCACCGGACTCGGTGTACGGGTTGCCGGCCATGACCACGCAGAACTTCTTGCCACGCATGTCGTAGGTGCGGGTGCGGCCACGCCACACGCCTTCGATGCGGCGCGTGCCATCGCACAGCGAAATGAACTTCTGCAGGAACTCGGGATGGGTGTGCTGGATGTCGTCGACATACAGCATGGTGTTGTTGCCCATCTCCAGCGCCAGGTTGAGCTTTTCCAGTTCCTGCCGCGAGGTGGCATCGGGCGCCTGTGCCGGGTCCAGCGAACGCACCTCGTGACCCAGCGCCGGGCCGTTGATCTTCATGAAAACCAGGCCCAGGCGGTGCGCCACGTATTCCATCAGCGTGGTTTTGCCGTAGCCCGGTGGCGAGATCATCATCAGCAGGCCCATCAGGTCGCTGCGCTTGTTCTCGCCGACCGTGCCCATCTGCTTGGCCAGGTTGTCGCCGATCACGCCCAGGTAGACGTCGTTGATCAGCTTGTTGCGTACGAACGAAGACAGCGGCCGCGCCTTGAATTCGGACAGGCGCAGGGTCTGCCGCTCGCGGTTGATGATGCCCTGGCGCACGGCCTGGTAGGCGTGGAAATCCGGCACGAAGCGCTTGAGATGGTGCTGCAGGCGCGCTAGGAAGTCATCCAGCGACAACGACAGCGAGCCGTTGTGGATGCGCGGGTGTTCGCCAAGCAGGCCTGGCACGTCCACGCGCAGCGGCGCATCGCTGGCCCGCGTGCGCAGCTGGCGCTGCACCAGCAGCAGCGCAGCGGCCTCGTCGGCATAACCGGCATGCGCGGCCTGTGCAGGCAGGCCGGCCAGCGCGCGCAGCCATTGCCCGGCCAGTGCCCAGCGCGCGGCCAGCGGGTCCTGCGTACGTTCCAGGGCACGCTCCAGTACTTCGCGCTGCCCGGCCTGGTCCAGCTGATGGGCCAGGGCCTCCAGCAGGGCCTGGGCATGCTTGCTGGTGCTGAACACGGGTTCGCCGTTGACCAGTTCTTCGCCCAGATAGGCGGCCGCCGCCTCGGCGGCTTCTTCGTCGAAGGGCAATGACTGTGACTGCGCGAACGCACTCAGCGCAGCAGCCATTTCCACGCGCAGGGCGTCACGCCCTTCGTCGGAGCCGAACAGGCGAGCGATGGTTTCCGCTCCGGCCTGGCGACTGGGCCATTGCAGTACCGCTTCTTCGCGCTGCTGCACCGCCCAGAACAGCAGGGCCAGCGCGCGCACCCGCGGGGCGTGACGCAGCGCGCCCGCAGACTGCTGCAAGGGCAGCAGCGCGCGCAGGATCAGCGCGGCGTCGTGGTCATGGATACCGCGCTCGTAGCCTTCGCGATAGCGCGGCGCAGCGAAGGCACGAACGCGCTGGTCCAGTGCTTCGGGTGTGGCGACATCATGCTGCAGCTGGGCCAGGTCCAGCCCATCGTGGCCCTGCTGTGCGGCCAGCAGCAGGCTGCCGGCCAGGTATTCGCCGCGATAGATCGCATCGGATTCCGAATCCAGCGTCACCGGCCAGAACGGCTTGAGTGCCTCCAGTTCCGGGTCGTGCAGGGTTTCCAGGAAGTCGGTGCCGGTCAGGTGGATGGCCAGCGTATCGCCGCGCGGCAACAGGGTCAGGTCCAGCGCCTGGGTGTTGACGCTGAAGCGGTGGCGCGGCCCGAGCCGGACCACGTTGCCACCGGCTTCGTACAGGTCGCTGCGGTCGCGCAGCTGGCGCACGGCCTGGTCGCGCACGCCCTTCAGGCGCGCCTCGATGTCATCGGCCTTGACGTTGTCGCGCAGCGTGCGCAGCCGCTCGGCCAGCTCGCGCAGCTTGAGGATCAACGGATCGCCGGCGAAGAACGCATTGAGTTCATCGGCGGTGGCGAAACGCTCGGTGCGCTTGGCCAGGCCATCGAGGATGCGGTTGGCCGCATCCAGTACTGAACGTGCCTTGCGCTGGCGGTCGTCCAGCAGCGCCTGCTTGTGCGTTTCGAAGGCCTCGACCAGTTCTTCGCGCTTGCTGAGGATGTCGCCGAGGAACTGCTCATGCTCGCCGAACTGGCTCTCCAGTTCTTCCAGCTGCACCAGCAGGCGTGACAGCTGTTCGTCGGCCCTTTCCGGATCGTTGGCCATCGCCAGCGCGCTGGTGATGGACTGCGAGAACAACGCGAACTGGGCGGCGAACTGCGCCACGGCCTCGGCCGAACCGAGGGTGCGGCGGCGCTGTTCGGCGCGGGTGCGCGCCTGGTTCAGCCGTCCGTACAGCGCGGAAATGGATTCGACCACGCGGGTGCGCGCGGTGGCATCGTCCACCTTCAGCCCGGCCATCAGTTCGGACAGCATGTCCAGGTCGGCGGCCATGGCGCGCATGCCGTCCAGCTGCTCGTCCAGCTGGCGCGCGCTGCTGGCCTGCTGGGCGGCTTCGTCCAGCGCCTGCAGGCGGCTGCCCAGCGGTGCCAGTGCGGCATCGCCGGCCAGGAATTCACCGGTTGCCGCACCGACGCGGTCCTGGGCCTGCACCAGTTCGGCAGCCATGGCCTCGATGCGCGCGGTATCGATATAGCGCAGCTCGCGGATGGTCAGCAGCCGCCCGCGCAGCGCGGTGATTTCGTTCAGCGCCTCGACGAAGGCCTGCACCTCGTTCCAGTTCTGCGGCTGCAGGCGGCCCAGCAGGGCCTTGTGCGTGGCCTCGGCATCGACCATCGCCTGCGCCGACTGCTGGCGGATCGACTGCACCTTCTCGTATTCGTCCAGCACCGATTCGCCGGTGGCGCTGATCTGCCGCAGCAGCGCCTCGGCACCATCGCAGGCCTCGTCGCCCAGCCAGTGGTGGGTGTCGAACAGGCGACGGGTATCGGCCACCAGGCGCTGGTAGCGCTGCACCGACACGTCCTGGCCGTCGATCTCGCGCGCCAGGTTGAACAGGTTGGAGATGCCGCGCACCAGTTCGGCATTGCCGATGCGGCCCATGAAGGTGTTGCCGGGCGGTCGGCTGGCAGCGAACTCGTCGCTGCTGAACGGCGTCTGCCACACCTGCATCGGATGGATGCGGGTCGGTTCGGCGCCCTCGGCATGGAACAACACCATGCGCCCATCCTGCAGGAAGGCATAGCCGTGGCCGAACACGGGGTTCTGCAGCACGCGCTGGATGGTGTTGTACACGAACAGCGCCGAGCGACCGCCCTCGCGTTCGTAGAAGATGTACAGCACGTCCTCGCCGTTGGGCGAGCGGATGCTGCGCTTGAACTGCATGCCGGCCATCGAGGCGTCGAACGCCTTGTGCTCGCCGCCCTGCAGGTAATAGCCGCCCGGGAAGATCACGCCGTGGTCTTCGGGCAGCTGCACGCAGGCCTGCACGATCGCATCGTTGCGCACGATGTCACCGGTAAGCGTGTTGTAGATCAACCCACGCCACACGGTTTCGCGATAGGGCAGCACCTTCAACAGCAGCAACGAACCGACGCGGGCGAACTCGAACTGGGCATCGTCCAGCGACTGCGTGCTGTCCTCCACCGGTTCGCTGTAGATGCCCTGCCCGGTCTCGGTGTTGTTCTCCACCTTGATGGTGAGGTCACCGCCGGTGGTTTCCACGAACAGGGTATCGAGGATGTTCAGGTGCGAATGACGGCCGCTGACCGCCAGGTCACGCGTGGCCCGGGTCCATTCGAAATCGAACGGCGGCGGCAGGGCGATATCGCGTTCGCCACGCGCGTCGAGGTAGGTCAGCTCGCCTTCGCGCGACAGCGCCCAGCGGAACACGCGTACATCGCTGCTGCGCTCGCCGATCTGGAACGAGGCCAGCAGCTTGTCGCCGACCACGATCAGCTGCAGCAGGCGCGCGTGCTTGTAGTAGGCGTACAGCTCGTTGAAGTCGTGCACGAAGCCGGGCTGGTCGAGGAAGCTGCCCTTCAGCTCCAGCGCAGCGACGTCGTAGCCGTCACTGCCCTGCACCAGCCGGTACAGGCCGAACACATCCTCGATGCGGGTCTGGGTCTTCAGACCGATGAAGACGTTGTAGCCGAACAGCAGGCGGTCCGGGCCCACCTGCACGATGTCGCGGCCGACGCAGTTGTTCTCGCTGCGGATGCGGAAACGCCCGACCACTTCCAGCCGGCTGTCGCCGAACTCGGCCAGGCGCTGGCGGTTGAGCGTTTCGGCCAGGCCCTGCAGGCGCTGGCCCTGTTCGGCCAGGCGGCGGCGCAGGACTTCGTAGGCACCGCCCTGGGCAACGGCCTGGTCGACGGTGTTGCCGCCGGCCTCCGCTGCGGTGGGTTCGGCGGTCGGATGGGTTTCAGACATCAGCAGGCTTCCGGCTCACGGGCGGACGGCCGCGGTTGCGGCCGGCGCGGGCGGGCGATGGCGGCGTGGCCATCGCCCGATGCATCAACGGGCGCTGTCGACCACGGTGGCCGACACGGTCGGCACCGCTTCGGCGTCCTCGGCGATCTGGCGCGGTGCCGGCTCCGCCACGGCCACGCCCAGGTAGCGCTGCATCAGCTCCTGCACGATCGGGCTCTTGCCGGCAAAACCCTCGATCGACTTGCCCAGCGACACCGCCTTGACCAGGTTCTCGAACATGCCGCCGTCGCCGCCGACCAGATCGATGTCGGCGTTGCGCAGCGCGCTGGCGATGACGTTGGCGTTCTCGCGCGAGACTTCCTTGCCGGCTTCGATCGAGGCCAGCGCCTGCTTCAGGCTGTTGTCCAGCATCATGCGGAACTCTTCGTGGCCGCGTGCCTGGTCGCTCAGCGAAGCGATCGCCTCGAACTTGCGCACCAGGCCCTCGGCCTCGGCCAGCAGCTTCTTCTGCACCACGCCGGCTTCGGCGTTGCCCAGCGATTCGGTGGCGGTGGCGCGCGCCAGGCCCATCTTTTCTTCGCCCTGGGCCTGCGCCTGCAGCGTCTCGGCCAGCACACGGGCCTCGTTGCTGCCCTGCTTCAGGCTGGCTTCGGCCTTGGCCTCGATCACGCGCGCTTCGGCGATGCCGACCTTCTCGATGGCCAGTGCCGAGGCTTCACGCACCTGCGCTTCGGCCAGGCCCGGCGCAGCCTGTTCGGCACGGTAGGCGTCGGCCAGCAGGCGCTTGGCTTCGGCCTGCTTGCCGGCCGCTTCGTGCTCGGCCTGGGCCAGCGTGGTCAGTTCAACGGCACGATGCTTGGAGGCGGTTTCGCGCGCCTGCGCTTCCTTCACTTCACGCACCAGCGATTCCTGCGCCTTGGCCTCGGCTTCCAGGATCAGCACCTGCTTCTGGCGGTCCGCTTCGGAGACCTCGCGCACTTCCTTGATGCGCTCTTCTTCCTGGGCCACGGTCTTGTCGATGGAGATGCGTTCGCGGGTGATGTTGGCCACGTCCATCTTGCCCTGCTCGACCACCTTGTCGCGTTCCACGCCCTGCAGCTGCACTTCACGGTCGGTAGTGACCTGCTCCAGCTGGCGTGCGCGCTCGACGCGCTCGGCTTCGATGGCCACCGCACGCTGGCGGTTCTGCTCGGCCACTTCCACTTCGCGCAGGCGGTTCTGGTCGCGGATCTCGATCAGCTGCTGCGCTTCGATGCGGGCGTTCTCGGACAGCTGGCGCTGTTCTTCCTGCACCTTGGCGGTCTCGGCTTCCTCGCGCGCGCGGATGGTCTCGATCTCGCGCTTCTGGCGGGCTTCCGCTTCGGCCTGCTGGCGTTCCAGCGCCAGCAGCGCCTCACGCGCTTCCACGTTCTTCTTGGTGATGGCGAGCTTCTCGTTCTGCTCCAGCTCGTTGGTCACCACGTTCTGCGCAGCGGTCAGCTCGGTGATCTTGCGGATGCCCTGCGCGTCGAGGATGTTGAACTGGTCCAGCAGCGACTTCGGGGTCTGTTCCAGGTAATCGATCGCCACGTCCTCCAGCACATAGCCGTTCAGATCGTTGCCGATGACCGCGATGATCTCGTCGCGGAACTCCTGGCGCTTCTCGAACAGCTCGGTGAAGTCGAACTTCTTGCCCACCGTCTTCAGCGCTTCGGAGAACTTGGCGTTGAACAGCTCGTCCACCGCGTGCTTGTCCGAGGCACGATCGGCGCCGATGGCCTTGGCCACGCGCAGCACGTCGGCCTGGGTTTCATTGACCCGCAGGTAGAAGGCCACGGCGATATCGGCACGCATGTTGTCGCGGCAGATCAGGCCTTCCTTGCCGCGGCGGTCGATCTGCAGGGTGATCAGGCTGATGCGCATCAGCTCGGCGCGGTACAGCACCGGGATGATCAGCGCACCGGTGAAGTGCACCTTGGGCGTGGAACTCATGTCGTTGACGATCAGGGCCACGCCCTGGTCGACCTTGCGGTAGAAGGCCTTGAACAGGCCGGCCAGGCCGAGCAGCCCGACCAGCAGGACGGCGACGCCGATCAGGAAGGGGGCCATGGTTGCCAACGTCATCAGTGATTCTCCTTGTTGCCCGGAAGCAGGTTGTCCTGGAAGTCGAGGGCGACCGCATCGGCGCGGACCACCCGGTAATGGTGTTGTGCGGCCACGTGCTCGACCAGCACGATGCGCTCGCCACGCTGCAGTTCAATGTCGCTGCGCACCTGCAGCACCAGCCCGGCGCCACCGTCATCGAAGGTGGCGTGGCCGCTGCGGGCATCCACTTTCGGCGAGGCGACCACACCGATGCGCCCCAGCAACGAGGCCTGGGCCACCGGCCGCAGGCGCAGCAGGAACCGACGGACGGGGTGCAGCAGAAGCGCGGTGACCGGCACCGCAGGCAGGGGAGCCAGCACGGCCACGACCGCGCCGATCGTCCAGCGCAGCAGGTCCGGCAACGGCAGCAGCACGAAAAGATGGATGAAATAGGTCAGCGCCCAGCCGAAGAAGCCCAGCAGCGTGACCACGACCATGACCGGCACTCCGCCCAGGCCGAAGCGCTGCAGCAGGGCCGACAGGCCGCTGAGATCGTTGCCGCCGTCCAGGGCGCCATCGGCGCCAAGGTCGCCGAAGCCATCGTCGACCAGGCCAAATGCGGCAAGCCCCCAATAGATCAGCGATACCGCCAGCACGATGCTGTACGGCAGGGTCGGGAAACCGAACACAACGCTGAGGAACTCCTGCATCGCTTGCCTTCCTGGGCTGTGGGCGGCGATCGCCCGTTCGGAACGCGCAGAGCGCGCCCCGTGGATCCCCGCGCCGGCCCTCATGGCTGGCGCGCTTGGGTCCATCCTATGTGAAGAATACGTGCAGGCTCAAATCCAGGTCCAGATCACGGCAAATGGTGACGCAAATCACTCCAGGACCGTGCAGTCCGCGCGGCGCACTTCCTCGACGAAGGTACGCATCTTGTAGCCGTCCTTGATGCCCGGCTCTAGTTCGATGCCGCTGGACACGTCCACGCCCCACGGCAGGGTAGCCAGCACGGCATCGTAGACGTTTTCCGGGTTCAGGCCACCGGCCAGCAGGAACGGCCGATGCAGGCCGGTCGGGATACGGCCCCAGTCGAAGGCCACGCCGGTACCGCCACCGCCACCGGGGGCGTGGCTGTCGAACAGGAACCCCGCCGCGCTGGGGTAACGCAGCTGCAACGTGCGCGCATTGACCTCTTCCCGGCCCCCCATGGCAATCGCCTTCAGGTAGGGCATGTTGAAGCTGCGGCAGAAGCTCTCGTCTTCCTCGCCGTGGAACTGCAGCAGGGTCGGCCGCACCGTGCGCAGCACCTCGCGCACCTCTTCCTTGCTGTTGTTGCGGAACAGGGCCACCACATCGACCATCGGCGCGATCGCCTGGCGCATCGCGCGTGCTTCGGCAGGAGCAACCCGGCGGCTGCTCTCGCGGGCAAAGATGAAACCCACTGCGTCCACGCCCAGCTCACCGGCCAGGCGGACATCGCCTGCACGGGTCATGCCACAGAACTTGATGCGCGTGCGGTAGTAGGAGCGGCTCATAGCGTAACCTCGGCGGGCAGATGCCAGTTGTCGGGGTACAGGGGCCCAAGGAACACCAGGCCCTGCGGCGGTGCGGTGGGACCGGCTACGGTGCGATCGCGCCCGGCCAGCAGTTCGGCGATCCAGTCCACCGGTTTTTCGCCGCTGCCCACCAGGATCAACGATCCGACGATATTGCGGACCATGTGATGAAGGAATGCATTGCCCTGCACGGCCACTTCAATCACCTCGCCCTGGCGGCTGACCTGCAGCGACTGCAGCTCACGCCGCGCATGCAGCGCCTGGCATTGCACGGAGCGGAACGCGCTGAAGTCGTTCTCGCCGATCAGGGCCTGGCCGGCGGCGTGCATCAGGGTCTCGTCCAGCGCCCGGCGCTCCCAGCTGAGGGTCTGCCGGTCCAGCGCTGGCCGCACCTCGCGGTTGAGCAGGCGGTAGCGGTAGCGGCGTGCGCGTGCCGAGAAGCGGGCGTGGAAGTCATCGGCCACCGGCACGCACCAGCGCACCGCGATCGAGCGCGGCAGGCGGGTGGTGGTGCCCAGCATCCAGGCGCGCGGATCGCGCACCACGTCGGTATCGAAATGCACGACCTGGCACTGGCCATGCACGCCGGCATCGGTGCGGCCGGCGCAGACCACCTGCAGCGGCGCATCGGCCACCGACGACAGGGCCTGCTCAAGGCTGGCCTGCACGCTGGGACCGCCCTCGCCCAGGTTCTGCCAGCCCCTGAAATCGCTGCCGTCGTACTCGACGCCAAGCGCGTAACGCATGTGCTACCTCGATATTGCGTATGGGGCGGCGCTCAGGCCGGATCGCGTTCGGACCAGACCGCCAGTTCGTTGCCACCGGGCTCGACGAACTGGAAGCGGCTGCCGCCGGGGAAGGAAAACACCGGCCGCACGATCTCACCGCCAGCGTTGCGCACCGCCGCTTCGACCGGCACCAGCTGGTCGGCATACAGCACCAGCAGCGGTGCGCCGCTGTCGCTGGCCCGCTGGGGCTGGCCGCGGAAGAAGCCCCCTTGCAGGCGGCCATCGTCGAACGCGGTGTAGTCGCTGCCATAGTCGACGAACGACCAGCCGAACACCTTCTCGAAGAAGGCACGGCTGGCGGCCGGGTCGCTGGAGGCGAATTCAACGTAGTCGATGCGGCGCTCGCGGCTCATGGCAGGGTCCTTGTCGGCAGGTTCGGTCACGGCAGGCGGGCCAGCAGTTCGCGGGCCTGGGCCTGGCTGTGCGGATCGCCGCCTTCGGCGACCTCCAGCAGCAGGGTACGCGCGGTCTGCGCGTCGCCCAGGTCCAGGTATGCGATGGCAAGCTCGAGGCGCTCCTGGCCGGCACGCGGCAGCCAGCCGGCATCGCCGTTGTCCGCAGCCGCGCTCGCCGCAGTCTCCTCGGGATGCGACGTGCCGATACCGTCGATTCCGTCATGATGCCTGGCATCAACCGGGAACTCGTTCTGATGCGCTTCGGCCGGCAGATCGAACACGCCGCGGAACTGCGGCTGCTGTTCGGCATGCAGCGCGTAGTCCGGCACCGCCACTTCAGATGGCGTCCCTGGTGCGGCCGGCTCATCCTGTACCGGCGCCTCAACAACATCTTCGCGTGCGGTCGCGGGCTCGTCCCAGCGCGGCAGATCGGTCACCGCCTCGGGCAGTACGACCACGTCTTCGTCGCGCAGCATGTCAGCCTTCCAGTCGGCCTGCACCGCGTGGTCGGCGATCGGATCGAGCGCTGCTTCGGCATGGCCCTCGGGCTCGCTCGCCCAGGCTGGCATCGCCGGTTCCTGGCGGCCGCCATCGGCCACCGCCGACGACCATGAAGACTGCTCGGCCAGCGTGTCCAGTGCCGCACCCGCAGGAACCGCAGCAGCCAGCCCGGCGGCGTCACCCTCTTCGCGCAGCGGGGGCAGCGGCGAAGGCTTGCGACGGCGCAGCAACCAGGCTGCGCCTGCTGCCAGCAGCAGCACCGGCAGGCCCAGCCAGTACCACGGCGTCACTGCATCACGGGAACCCGGCGCCTGTGCCAGACGCTGCTGCGCGGCAGCCAGGTCGTTGTCCTTCATCGCGATCAACGACTGCTGCTGCTCCTTCAGCTTCTCCAGATCGGCCACGCGCTTCTTCAGTTCACCGATCTCGGCATCGCGGGTGGCGATGTCCTCACGCGCCTGGCGCAGTTGTTCGTTGCCCAGCATGTCACCCTCGCTGCCGGCAGCGGTGCCGGTGGTTGTGCCCGCGTGCGCGGCGTCGGACGCCAGCGCCGGAGCGATCTCAAGTCGTGCCCCGTTGGCGGCAGCCGGGGAAGAAGCGTTCGCGGTTGCCGCCCTGGCGGCCGGCGCGACCGCACCCGCTGGTTGCGGCACGGTACGCGCCTGCCGCCATTGCGCAGCGTGCTCGCGCACCAGCGCAGCGGCCTCGGCGGCATCGACAGCGGCAAGCGCATCGCTGCCCGGCATGCGCAGCACCGCGCCCTGCTTGAGCAGATTGACGTTGTCACGGATGAAGGCTTCGGGATTGGCGCGCAGCAGGGCGATCATCGCGCGGTCGCGGCTGACCTGGTTGCCACGCGCCACCGCGCTGGCGATCTGCGACAGGGTCTGACCGCGCTGCACGGTGATGCTGCCGTCGGCCGGCGCTGCCGCAACCGGTGCAGGTTCCGCACGCGGCCGAGCCGGCGTGGCTGCAGGTGCCGCAGCAGGCGCCCGCGATGGCACATCGGGCACCGTTGCAGCAGGCGCGGGTGCCGGCTCGCGCGCGATGGTGTTGGACAGGGTGCCGGCCGGCGCCACGATCTCGGGCTCGGTGACGGCCAGCGCGCTGGACGGCGCATCGACCAGTGCCGAGTACTCGCGCACCAGACGGCCCTGGCCCCAGTCGGCTTCGATCAGGAAGCTCAGCGACGGGGTCTCGACCGGCGCCTGCGAGGTCACCCGCACCACCGCCCTGCCCTGCGCATTGCGGGTCAGCTCGAACTGCAGCTCGCTGACCAGCCCGGTCGGCCGCTGCAGGCCGACGCGTTCGAAGGTAACCGGCGAGGCCAGTGCGACGCGCAGGTTCTCCAGCTCGGACGGGTCAGCCGACACCACCGGGATTTCGGCCAGCAACGGCTGCCCCGGCTTGGACAGGACACGGATGTCCCCCAGGCCCAATGCGAGTGCCGAACTGCTGGCCAGGGCCAGCAGCGCGGTGTAAAGATAGAGGAGCGGGCGCTTTGCGCCCCTGGCCCGTTTATTCATGGGCGACACTATAAAGCGTGCGGACCGGGGTCCGCACCCATGTAGAGCCGAGCACGTGCCCGGCTGCATGGCCTGAGCCAAGCGTGGGTCCGGCCCTGCAGAAAAGGCCGGGCATTGCCCGGCCTCTCCATCAGCGCTGCTCGGCGGCGACCAGCTCGGCCAGCTGCACGGCATTCAACGCCGCGCCCTTGCGCACATTGTCCGACACGATCCACAGGTTCAGGCCGCGCGGATGCGACAGGTCCTCACGGATACGGCCGACATACACCGCATCGGTGCCCGAGGCATGGGTGACCGGAGTCGGATAACCACCGGCTTCATGGCGGTCCACCACTTCAATGCCCGGCGACTGCTCCAGCAGCGCGCGCGCTTCGGCCACGGTGACCTTGTCGCGGGTCTCGATCGCCACCGACTCGGAGTGGCCGTAGAACACCGGCACACGCACCGCGGTCGGGTTCACCAGGATGCTGTCGTCGCCGAGGATCTTGCGGGTCTCCCAGATCAGCTTCATCTCTTCCTTGGTGAAACCGTTGTCCTGGAAGTCATCGATGTGCGGGATCAGGTTGAAGGCGATCTGCACCGGGAAGCGCTGCGGATCGATTTCCTGGAAGCTGAGCAGCTGGCCAGTCTGCTTGCCCAGCTCTTCGGTGGCCGAACGACCACCGCCGGACACCGACTGGTAGGTGGAGACGTTGATGCGCTCGATGCCGTACTTGCGGTGCAGCGGCGCCAGCGCCACCAGCATCTGCATGGTCGAGCAGTTCGGGTTGGCGATGATGCCGCGCGGACGGTTGGCCACCTGTTCCGGATTGACCTCGGACACCACCAGCGGCACGTCATCGTCGTAACGGAAGGCCGAGGAGTTGTCGATCACCACCGCACCGGCAGCGGCGAACTTCGGTGCGTATTCCTTGGACACGCTGCCACCGGCCGAGAACAGCGCGATCTCGACACCGCTCGGATCGAAGGTGGCCAGGTCCTGCACCTTGACCTTCTGGCCGTTGAACTCGATCTCGCCGCCGGCCGAACGTTCCGAAGCGAGGACGCTCAGGGTGCCGACCGGGAAATCACGCTCGGCCAGGATCGACAACATGGTCTCGCCGACCGCACCGGTGGCACCGACGACGGCAACGTGGAAACTGCGCTGTGCATTGCTCATGGGGGAAAACTCTCACGAAAACGGGAATGGGGAAGAAACACGCACGACAGCTGGGTTCGGGGAACCTCCTCAGGCGGGGCGCGCGGAGGCTCCCTATCGTTTCCCGGTTTTTTTGCCCAGGGTCACACGCGCAGCCATGGCCGCGTCAGCGTTGATCGCGCTCGGCATGCACGAGGGTGCGCCATCCAGGCCGAGCCCGGCAACCAGATTATCGACGGCCAGCTGTACCATCGCCGTGCGCGTGGCCAGCGAGGCACTGCCGATATGCGGGGTCAGCACCACATTGCGCAGCGCCAGCAGCTCCGGACGCACCGTCGGCTCGCCCTCGTAGACATCCAGGCCGGCAGCGGCCAGCCGGCCGTGGGCCAGTGCGTCAGCCAGCGCCAGTTCGTCGACGATGCCGCCGCGGGCGATGTTCACCAGGGTGGCTGAGGGCTTCATCTTCGCCAGTGCCGCCGCATCGATGATGTGATGCGAGGCCGACGTGTAGGGCAGTACCGTGACCAGGTGGTCGGACTGCGCCAGCAGCGTGTCCAGGTCCACGTAGGTCGCGCCAAGCGCCGCCTCGGTATCGGCCGGCAACCGCGAACGGTTGTGGTACAGCACCTTCATGCCGAACCCGTGTGCACCGCGGCGTGCGATGCCCTGGCCGATGCGGCCCATGCCGAGGATGCCCAGCGTGCTGCCATGGACATCCGCGCCCAGCATGGTCTGGAACGACCACTGCTGCCACTGGCCTTCGCGCAGCCAGCGCTCGGACTCGGTGATCCGGCGCGCAGTGGCCATCAGCAACGCGAAGCCGAGATCGGCGGTGGTCTCGGTCAGGACGTCCGGCGTGTTGCTGGCGAGGATGCCGGCCGCACTGAGCGCGTCGACATCCAGATTGTTGTAGCCGACGCCGACATTGGCGATCACCTGCAGCTGCGCGGCGCCGGCCACCTGGGCCGCACCGATGCGCTCGTTGAGGGTGATGATCGCGCCGTCGGCGCGGGCCAGCTGATCGGCGATCTGCGCGGGCGTCCAGGCGGTGACGGTGTCGGTGCTGCGCAGCTGTACGCGATCGCGCAACGGCGCGATGGCCGCGTCGATCAGCGGCTGGCTCACCCACACGGTCGGCCGCGTGTCAGCCATCGATCTGCCCGGGAATGCGCGGGGTGATCGTGCCGACATCGCCGCACTGCGCACGATGGCGCAGCGCCTGGTCCATCAGCACCATCGCCACCATCGCCTCGGCGATCGGGGTGGCGCGGATGCCGACACAGGGATCGTGGCGACCAGTGGTGACCACCTCGACCACGTTGCCGGCCGTGTCCAGCGACGGGCCCGGCAGGCGCAGGCTGGAAGTCGGCTTCAGGGCAATCGACGCAACTACCGGCTGGCCGGTGGAGATGCCACCGAGGATGCCGCCGGCATGGTTGCTGGCGAAGCCCTGTGGCGTCAGCAGGTCGCGGTGCTCGGTGCCCTTCTGCGCGGCACTGGCAAAACCATCGCCGATCTCCACACCCTTCACCGCGTTGATGCTCATCAGGGCAGCGGCCAGTTCACCATCGAGCTTGCCGTAGATCGGCTCGCCCCAGCCCGGCGGCACGTTGTCGGCCACCACGTCCACGCGCGCACCGACCGAGTCACCGGACTTGCGCAGCGCATCCATGTACGCCTCCAGCTCGGGCACCTGTGCGGCGTGCGGCCAGAAGAACGGATTGTCTTCCACCGCCGACCAGTCGAAACCGGCCGGGGTGACGTCGCCCAGTTGCGACAGGTAGCCACGCACGGTCACGCCGAAGCGCTCGGCCAGCCACTTCTTGGCGACCACGCCGGCGGCAACGCGCATGGTGGTCTCGCGTGCCGAGGAACGGCCGCCACCGCGCGGGTCACGGATGCCGTACTTGTGCCAGTAGCTGTAGTCGGCATGACCCGGCCGGAACTGCTGGCCGATGTTGGCGTAGTCCTTGCTGCGCTGGTCGGTGTTGCGGATCAGCAGCGCGATCGGGGTGCCGGTGGTCAGGCCCTCGTATACGCCGGACAGGATCTCGACTTCATCGGCCTCGCGCCGCGCCGAGGTGTGGCGGCTCTTGCCGGTAGCGCGACGCTGCAGGTCGTGGGCGAATTCGGCCGCGTCCAGCGCCAGCCCCGGAGGGCAGCCATCGATCACGCAGCCGATGGCCGGCCCGTGCGACTCGCCGAACGTGGTGACGGTGAACAGCTTGCCGAACGAATTGGAGCTCACGGGCGCTGCGCCGCCAGTTCGGTGATGCGCGCGCTGTGGGCGATCAGCTCGCGGCACTCGACCGCGAAGATGCCCATCTGGCCGACCTTGAACTCGATCCAGGCGAAATCGACTTCCGGCAGCAGCTTGATCAGGTGCTGCTCGGATTCGCCCACTTCGCAGATCAGCAGGCCGTCTTCGCTCAGGTGCAGCGGGGCGTCGCGCAGGATCTTCAGCACCAGGTCCAGGCCGTCGTCGCCGGCACGCAGGCCCATTTCCGGCTCGTAGGAGTATTCCTGCGGCAGGGCATCGGTCTCGTCGTTGGTGACGTACGGCGGATTGGTGACGATCAGGTCGTAATGGCGGCCGGTCAGGCCGTTGAACAGATCCGACTTGAGCAGGGTGACATTGTGCGCCTGCAGGCGTTCCTTGTTCTCTTCAGCCAGCGACAGTGCGTCGTCACTGAGGTCGACGCCATCCACTTCCCAGTTCGGGTAGTAGTGGCCCATGGCGATGGCGATGCAGCCCGAACCGGTGCACAGGTCCAGCGCACGGCTGACATCGCGGCCGGCCAGCCACGGCTCGAAACCACATTCGATCAGTTCGGCGATCGGCGAGCGCGGCACCAGGGCGCGCTTGTCGCTCTTGAAACTCAGGCCGGCGAACCAGGCCTCGCCGGTCAGGTAGGCGGCCGGGATGCGTTCGTCGATGCGGCGCTGGAACAGTTCCAGCACGCGCAGCTTCTCGGCCTGCAGCAGGCGCGCCTGGCCGTACGCCGGGCCGAGGTCGTGCGGCAGGTGCAGGCTGTGCAGCACCAGCTGGGTGGCCTCGTCCAGCGAATTGTCGTAGCTGTGACCGAAGGTCAGCCCGGCTTCGTTGAAACGGCTGGTGCCGTAGCGGATCAGATCGATGATCGTGTGGAGTTCGGCGGCCGTTTCAGCGGTCATGGCGGTACTGCGGGCAAAGTGGCCCTCGATTATAGGGGCTGGCGCCCGCGGCGGCATCCGTTGCGGCGGAAACGATCGGGCCGCAGCCGGTATGATGGAGCCCACTTCGCGCGGGGGCACCCATGTTCAATCGCAACGCCGGCATCATCCTGCTGATCGCCCTGGCGGCAGGCCTGGGCCTGCTGGCCGCCCAGCAGGTGTTTGCGCCGAAGCCGCCGGCCAACGCCCCGGCCACCGAAGCGGTCACGCTGTACCCGCAGCCGCGTGAACTGCCCGACTTCAACCTGGCCCAGTCCGACGGCACCCGCCTGATCCCGGGCGAACTGAAGGGCCACTGGACCCTGGTGTTCCTGGGCTTCACCTTCTGCCCGGACGTGTGCCCGACCACCCTGGCCGAACTGGCCGGCGCGCAGAACCAGTGGGAAGCCCTGCCTGACACGCTGCGCCCGCGGGTGCTGTTCATCTCGGTCGACCCCGACCGCGACAGCGCCACGCGGCTGGGCGAGTACGTGCACGGCTTCCACAAGGACACCCTGGCCGCCACCGGCGATGTGCCCTCGCTGGAACGCTTCGCCACCTCGCTGGGCTTCGTGTTCCAGAAGGTGCCGGGCAAGCACTTCGACGAAAACCCCGAGGACTACACCGTCGAGCATTCGGCCAGCCTGGCCGTGCTCGATCCGCAGGGCCGCCTTGCCGGCCTGGTGCGCCCCCCGTTCAATGCGCCGGCCATTGCCCGCGACCTGCAGAAGCTGACCGAGAAAACCGCCCCATGAGCCTCACCACCGCCCTGACGTACGCCCTGCCCCACCGCCTGCTGTCCTCGATGGCGCGTTCGCTGGCGTACTCGGACGATCCGCGCGTGTCGCGCTGGCTGATCGACACGGTCACCCGCAAGTTCAACGTCAATCTGGACGAAGCGGCCAACCCGGACCCGCGCAGCTACGCCACCTTCAACCAGTTCTTCACCCGTGCGCTGAAGCCGGGCGCGCGCGTGGCCGATGCCGATCCGCGCAGCCTGGTGATGCCGGCCGACGGCCGCATCAGCCAGCTGGGGAAGATCGAGGCCGGCCGCATCTTCCAGGCCAAGGGCCAGTCGTTCACCGCCGCCGAGCTGCTGGGCAGCGACGAAGACGCCAAGCCGTACAACGACGGCCTGTACGCCACCGTGTACCTGTCGCCGCGCGATTACCACCGCGTGCACATGCCGTGGACCGGCACCCTGCGCGAGACCGTGCACGTGCCGGGCCGCCTGTTCAGCGTCGGCCCGGCCGCAGTGAACGGCGTGCCGCGCCTGTTCGCCCGCAACGAGCGCCTGGTCTGCCACTTCGACACCAGCTTCGGCCCGATGGTCAGCGTGATGGTCGGCGCACTGCTGGTGTCCGGCGTGGAGACCGTATGGAGCGGTGAGGAGATCCCGGCCTACGGTGACCGCATCACCCGCAAGGATTACCGCGGCCAGGGCATCAAGCTTGAGCGTTTCGCCGAGATGGCGCGCTTCAACTACGGTTCCACCGTGATCGTGCTGCTGCCTCCGGGCGTGGCCGAGTTCGCCCCGCAGCTGGGCGCTGAGAGCCCGGTGCAGCTGGGCCAGGCCCTGGCGAAGCTGCGCTGACCGTAGATCCACGCCATGCGTGGATGAATTCAACGGAATGACGTACTACCGGATCTGTAGAGCCGAGCCCATGCTCGGCTGCCGGCAAAAACAGCCGAGCATGGGCTCGGCTCTACAGCCAGAAACGCGTTACTGCAGGGCCGGGGCCGGGCCGACGTCCATGCCGTCGTAGTCTTCAACGCCCTTCTCCGCGGCCAGCGCCGCGAACTCCTGGTTGCGACGGTCCAGCGAGGCTTCGTCGTGAATCTCCACACGCTCCACATGCAGCACGTGGAACGGCGCGTCGCCCTCTTCCGGCTCCTGCTCGAACAGTTCCACGAAGGTGTAGCCCTGCGCCTGCAGATGGTCAGCCAGCGCCTGCAGTGGCTCAGCGGTGGAATGGACGAAGAAATACCCCCACAGCAACGGGCCGGTGATGTCCCAGTCGGTGTTTTCGCGGAGGTTGGCGAACAGGTTGCGGGTGTCTTCGAGGTCCATGCGGATTCCAGGGGTCGTGGGGGATTACTTGTCGCAGCCCTGCAGCTTCAGCGTCTGGCCGTGGCGCAGGCTGTAGGCCGGGGCTTTCAGGCCGTTGGCGCGGGCCAGGGTCGGCACGTCGCACTGGAACTTCGCCGCAATGGCACCCAGGGTCTCGCCCTTGCCCACCTTGTGGCTGCGTACCGGCTTCGGCCGCGCCGCCGGGCGCGGCGTAGCCACCGGAGCGACCGGCGTGGTCGGCACGCTGGTGGATGCAGCAGCGTCCGCCACCGGCACCACACCACCCACGGCCACGCTGCCGGTGTAGCTGGCGGCGGTCGGGCGGACGATGGCTGCGTTCAGATCGGCGGTGATCAGGGTGCGGGCCAGGTCCGCACGCGGGCCGCTGACGCAGTTGCGCTGGTACAGGCCGGCGATGCGGGTGGTGGCGTTGATCAACGTGCCGGCCGGAATCCAGCCGTCGGCTTCATAGCGCGGGTTGAGGTTGCGCAGCGCGCGCATGTAGCCATCGCGGGTGCCATGGCTGCCCAGGCAGATGGTCAGTTCATAGATGGTGGTGGACTTGGCCAGGCGCAGCGTGGCCGGCTGCGCACTGATCTTCGGGAACTCCACGCCGTACTGCTGCGGGTGCAGGAAGATCCACGCCGCGGCGATCACCATCGGCACGTAGTCCTTGGTCTCGCCGGGGAACTGGTTGTAGACGCTGTCGGTCCAGAAGCTCTGCCCGCCGCTCTGCTTGAACACGCGCGCCGCACGGCCTTCACCACCGTTGTAGGCGGCCACCGACATTTCCACGTTGTTGTTCAGTTCGCGCAGGCGTTCGTTGAGATAGCTGGCGCTGGCCTCGGCGGCGCTGCGTGCATCGAAGCGCGTATCGAAGCCGGTGCCGTCCGGGCCGAGGCCGAAGCGGCGGCCGGTGGCCGGCATGAACTGCATCAGGCCCGCCGCGCCCGCGCGCGAGGAGGCATGCACGCGGCCGTTGGATTCCTTGGCCATGATGCCGAACAGCAGCGCCTCGGGCAGGCCGCGCTTTTCCCACTCCGGCCACATCACCGCGCGCAGGTTCTGGTAGTTCTCGTAGCTGGTCAGCAACGCCGGGCGCATGTCGGTCAGCCAGCGGCGGATGCCGGCCTGCACGGCCGGGTTGTACTCGACCATGGTGTCGAAGGCATGCCGCTTGTCGTTGAGCAGCGCGGCGGCGCGGGCGGCCTCGGGCACATCGGCGGTGAGCGGGCCGATATGGTCGGGGTCGGCTTCCAGGCGGTCACCACTCTCGTCGGTCACCTCATCGCTGCCCGCCGCATCGGCGTCGTGCTTGAGCAGGCGCTTGTAGCTGGCCAGCAGGGTGCCCATCTGGCAGCCCTTCTGCTTCACGCAGTCATTGAGGACGTCTTCCATGTCCTCCAGCGCGGCATCGGCCTCGTTGCTGCCCTTCGGGTCGGAATTGGCGACCAGCAACAGGGCGTCGCTGTAGCGCTTCTCGGCGGCGGTCATGCGCTGCTGCAGCGCATCCACCTTCACCTTGTCCCGGGCCGAAACCCGCTGCGCATGGGCGTCGGGCGCCAGGGAAACCAGGCCGGCCAGGGCCAGCAGCGGCCAACCACGGGAAATCAGGACAGGAACGGGCATTGATGGCACTGTGTGCGAAACAGGCAGGCAGAGTAGCGGCGCCGCCAAGGTCCGGGCAAGCCGACCTTCGGCCCGTCACCGCCGGCGGTTAACATTGGGCTATTCACCACAAGGGCTGGACCATGGATCCGATTCTGCTCGGCAAAGGCATTACCGACGATATTGCCGTCACCCTGCTGCCGAAACTCGGCAACCGCCACGGCCTGGTGGCCGGCGCCACCGGTACCGGCAAGACGGTGACCCTGATGACCCTGGCCGAGGGCTTCTCGCGGCTGGGCGTTCCGGTGTTCCTGGCCGATGTGAAGGGCGATGTGTCCGGCCTGGCCGTGCCTGGCACCGGCGCCGAGAACCTGCTGCAGCGCGCCGCCGAGATCGGCGTGGCGGACTATGCGCCGGCCGCCAGCCCGACCATTTTCTGGGATCTGTACGGCAAGCTCGGCCACCCGGTGCGCACCACGGTCAGCGAGATGGGCCCGACCCTGCTGTCGCGCATCCTCGAATTGAACGATACCCAGGCCGGCGTGCTCGACATCGTCTTCAAGCTGGCCGACGACCGTGGCCTGCTGCTGCTGGACATGGACGATCTGCGTGCCCTGCTCGGCCTGGTGGCCGAGGAGCGCAAGGACATCTCCACCGAGTACGGCCTGGTCAGCGCGCAGTCGATCGCCGCGATCCAGCGCTCGGTGCTGCGCCTGGCACAGGACGGCGGCGAGAATTTCTTCGGCGAACCGGCACTGGAACTGGCCGACATCATGCGGGTCAATCACGACGGCCGCGGCATGATCGGCATCCTTGCCGCCGACCAGCTGGTGCTCAAGCCCAAGCTGTATTCGACCTTCCTGCTGTGGCTGCTGTCGGAACTGTTCGAGCAGCTGCCGGAAGTGGGCGACCTGGACAAGCCGAAGCTGGTCTTCATCTTCGACGAAGCGCACCTGCTGTTCGACGACGCGCCCGCGTCGCTGGTGCAGCGCATCGAGCAGGTGGTTCGACTGATCCGCTCCAAGGGCGTGGGCGTGTACTTCTGCTCGCAGTTCCCCGATGACGTGCCGGGCAACATCCTCGGCCAGCTGGGCAACCGCGTGCAGCACGCGCTGCGCGCCTTCACCCCGCGCGACCAGAAGGCGGTAAAGACCGCTGCCGAGACCTTCGTGCCGAACCCGAAGCTGGACGTGGCCAAGGTGCTGAGCCAGCTCGGCACCGGCGAGGCGCTGGTGTCCACGCTGCAGGACAAGGGCGTGCCGATGCCGGTGCAGCAGACGATGATCGCGCCGCCGCGCTGCCGGATGGGGCCGATCACCGACGCCGAGCGTGCGCAGGTACGTGCCGGAAGCCCGGTCGGCAGCCGCTACGACACCGCGATCAACCGCGAATCGGCCGCCGAACTGCTGGCCCAGCGCGCGCAGAAGGCGGTCGAGAAGGCCGAGGCACCTGCCGCGCGCAGTCGCGAGCAGGACGAGGCGCAGGAGGGAGGCTTCGGCCAGTCCATCAAGGATGCGATTTTCGGTACCAAGCGCCGCCAGGGCATGATCGAGACCATGGCCAAGCAGACCACGCGTACCGTCGGCACCAAGCTGGGCAACCAGATCGTGCGCGGCATCCTGGGTGGCATTTTCGGCGGCAAGCGCTGAGATCGCTTCGTGGGGTCAGAGCCCTTTCCGTGGGAAAGGGCTCTGACCCCGGGGTCGGATCCCTTCCGCAAGGAAGGGCTCCGACCCCTCTCCCCCTTCGTCATCCTGAAAAGAAGTCGTACTGCATGTCCCGTTGGCGTCCACCCGCAGAAAAAAGCACCGCCCTGATCACCGCCTCCGGCCATGCCCGATTGAAAGCCGAACTGGATGAGCTGTGGCGCGTGCGCCGCCCGGAGGTGGTGAAGGCACTGGCCGCCGCTGCCGCGGAAGGCGATCGTTCCGAGAACGCCGAATACACCTATCGCAAAAAGCAGCTGGGCGAGATCGACCGCCGCGTGCGCTACCTGACCAAGCGGCTGGAATCGCTGCGCGTGGTCGATACCACGCCAACCGATCCGCAGGCGGTGTTCTTCGGTGCGTGGGTGGAGCTGGAGAACGTGGACAGCGGCGACACCAGCCGCTATCGCATCGTCGGACCGGATGAGACCGACGCCGGACTGGGTTGGATCAGCATCGATTCGCCGCTGGCGCGTGCGCTGCTGAAGAAGCGGCTGGATGACGAGTTTTCAGTGGAGCTGCCCGGCGGCCAGTTCACCTTCGCGGTGATCAGCGTGGAATACGAGCGGATGTAGAGTCGACTGTCAGTCGACTACCGCGCGAAGCGCGGCACAAACCTCCGCCGCCGGACGGCAAACGCGCCGCGATCCCCATCGCGGTTGATGACTCACCGAAGCCATCTGTCAAGCGTTCATGACATCGGAACGAAGCGCAGTCGACTGACAGTCGACTCTACAGGGCCATGTGCAACGGCGGCGGGTACTGACGCCCGGCACGCAGCGGGCGGAAGTAATCGGCGTTGGCGTAGAAGGCGGCATCCTGCCGTTCATGCCAGCCCGGAATGCCCGCCAGGGGCAGCGGTCGCAGCTGCAACGGATCGGTCAGCGCCCGGCCCTCGCGGATGGCCACGGCGACCTCGGCGATACAGGCGTCGTCATCGTCGCCCTGCACCACCACACACTTGCCGACCAGCAGGCGGCCTGGCAGCAGCGCCTGTTCCATCAGCGCATGACCGAACACCGTCGCGATGGCCACAGCACCAGTTCGCCAATGCGTCGGTTCAAACAGCGTCGGCCACGCGTGCGCATCCCAGGCCGCCAGCACCGCCTCATCGCGCACGCGCACGATCACGCCGGTTTCATCAAACTGGGTCAGCGCCGCCTGTGCGCGATTGCGCTGGCCGGGCGGCATGGCATCGATATGCAGGCACTGCTGTGCGTTGAGTGCCTGCTTCAGCTGCGGGTGGCATGCCCACACCAGCGCATTGAACAGGTCATGCCAGTTGCCGGCACGGGTGGCGATATGCCCCTGCGCGATGCGCGCTTCGTAATGCAGGCCGTCGGCCAGCAGCGCGGCATCCTGTTCCACCAGGCGCTTGCCGGGAAACGCGAGCCGCGCATCAAGCGCAGCAATGGACGGCCATGCTGCATCGTCCAGCAGATCACGGAAGTCCTGCAAGCCGGCAAACAGCGGATGTTCAAACACCTGCAGATCGACCGTCGCACGCGGCGGCGGCACGAAGCGCCGGGAACCGCCGCCGTCGCCAGCGGCGGTCGTCGTTGCGGTCACAGCACCTTGAGGTCGAACGCCGGGCGGCCCGCAGCCGCCAGCGCATCGCCGTACAGGTCGTGCTCGTCGCTCTCGGTGATCTCCACGTCGACGAATTCGCCCACGCGCAGCGGCACCTGGTCGGCATTCTGGATGTGCACCAGACCGTCGATCTCCGGTGCATCGGCCTTGGAGCGGGCTACGGCGATATCGCCTTCGATGGCATCGACCAGGCACTGCTGCACGGTGCCGATCTTCGCTTCCAGGCGCGCGGCGGAAATCTGCGCCTGCTTCTCCATGAAACGGGCCAGGCGTTCCTGCTTCACTTCTTCCGGCACAGCGTCGGGCAGGTCGTTGGCGGTTGCGCCCTCGACCGGCGAGTAGGCGAACGCACCGACGCGATCCAGCTGTGCCTCATCCAGGAACGACAGCAATTCTTCGAACTCGGTCTCGGTCTCGCCCGGGAAGCCGACGATGAAGGTCGAACGCACGGTGATGTCCGGCGCGATGCGGCGCCAGTTCTGCACGCGCTCCAGGGTCTTCTCGACCGCGCCGGGGCGCTTCATCAGGCGCAGGATGCGCGGGCTCGCGTGCTGGAAGGGAATGTCCAGGTACGGCAGGATGCGGTTCTCGGCCATCAGCGGCACCACCTCGTCCACGTGCGGGTACGGGTAGACGTAATGCATGCGCACCCACGCATCGAGTTCGGACAGGCCTTCGCACAATGCCTTCAGTCGGGTCTGGTAGGCCTTGTTGCGCCACATCTTCTCGGCGTACTTCACGTCCACGCCGTAGGCCGAGGTGTCCTGCGACACCACCAGCAGCTCACGCACGCCGCCGCGCACCAGGCGCTCGGCTTCACGCAGCACCTCATCAACCGGGCGCGAGACCAGCTTGCCGCGCATCGACGGAATGATGCAGAAGCTGCACTTGTGGTTGCAGCCTTCGGAAATCTTCAGGTAAGCGTAGTGGCGCGGGGTCAGCTTGATGCCGTAGTCGGGCACCAGGTCCACGAACGGATCGTGCTTGGGCGGCAGCGCTTCGTGCACCGCCTCCATCACGCTCTGGTAGTCCTGCGGGCCGGACACCGCCAGCACGTTCGGGTACGCCTCGCGGATCTGCTCCGGGCGCTTGCCCAGGCAGCCGGTGACGATGACCTTGCCGTTCTGGTTCATCGCCTCGCCGATCGCGTCCAGCGACTCGGTCACCGCCGAATCGATGAAGCCACAGGTGTTGACCACCACCACGTCGGCCGAGTCGTAGGACGGAACGATGTCGTATCCCTCGGACCGCAACTGGGTGAGGATGCGCTCGGAATCGACGAGGGCCTTCGGGCAGCCAAGGCTGACGAAGCCGACTTTGGGGTTCAGCTGGGACATGGAATCGCGGGACTCTGGGGGCCTGGGCCCCTGCCGGCATGGCAGGGGTTCCTGGGGGCCGGGGCCTGAAAGGGCGCCAGTATACCGGGGTTGGCGGCCTCGCTCTGAACGGCCAGCCGCCCGATCACGCACAGCCGCTGACACCGCGCTAACCCGCACAGCACCGACAATGCAGCCCTGTTCCCTGCAACGAGGTACAAGCGATGGCCGAGTGGATCACCCTGGATACGCACCACGGCGCGGTACGGGCCTGGCAGGCACTCCCCGAGGGCACCGCGCGCGGCGGGCTGGTGGTGGTGCAGGAAATCTTCGGCGCCAACCCGCATATCCGCAGCGTGGCCGAGCGCTTCGCCGCCGAAGGCTATGCGGTGCTGGCACCTTCGTTCTTCGACCTGGTCGATGGACCCGAGGCCGATCCGGATGCCCTGCCCTACGACGCCGACGGGGTGAAGCAGGGCCTGGAACGGGTGGCCGCGCTGGGCATGGAACGGGCGCTGGAAGTGGTCCGCGCGGCGGCCACCCGCCTGGCCCCCTACGGCAAGGTCGGCACCGTCGGCTACTGCTGGGGCGGTACGGTGGCGATGCTGTCCGCAGTACGCCTGGGCCTGCCTTCTGTCAGCTACTACGGTGCGCGCAATGTCCAGTTCCTCGATGAGACGCCGAAGGCGCCGGTGATCTTCCACTTCGGCGCCCAGGACAGGAGCATCCCGCCGGAGGCCGTCCAGGCCCACCGCGAAAAGCTGCCGCAGATGGCAACCTTCGTCTATCCGGCCGACCACGCCTTCAACCGGGAGGTCGGACATGCGTATGATCCAGACAGCGCCGCCCTGGCGCTGCAACGCACCCTGGACTTCTTCTCGGAGCATCTTGGATGAGCGAATTCGAACTCGATTCACGCCTGGCCACCGATAGCGTGCTGGTGGCCGAAGGACCGTTGTCGCAAGTGCGGCTGATGAACGACGAACGATTCCCGTGGCTGGTACTGGTACCGCGCCTGGCCGGGGTCACCGAGTGGATCGAGCTGGACGGCGAGCAGCAGGACAAGCTGCGCACCGAGCTCAACCGCGCCTGCAAGGCGCTGAAGGGCTCCGACGGGGTGGAGAAGATCAACATCGGTGCACTGGGCAACATCGTGCGCCAGCTGCACTTCCACGTGATCGGCCGCCATGACGGTGATCCGGCCTGGCCGGGCCCGGTCTGGGGCAGCGGTCCCGCGCACCGCTACGAAGCGGCCGCACTGGACCAGCATGTCGCCTACTGGAAGGAACGGCTAGGATATCCGGCCCACTCCTGAGCCTTCGCCGACCCGATGCGATTCAACCTCGTTGCCGCCATCCTGCTGATCCTGATCGGCCTGTTCATGCTCGCCAGCAACCTCGGCTGGACGCACCTGAACCTGTCCAAGCTGCTGCTGACCTGGTGGCCGGTGGCGCTGGTGGGTGTCGGCATCGCAATGCTGTTCGGCCGCGGGAAGTAAGGTAGCGCCCGGCCATGCCCGGCGAACGCACCGCGTGACCCATGCGAAAACGCCGGGCATGCCCGGCGTTTTCGTCATGCGATGACGCGGGCGATCAGGTCCGCGGCAGGGTCACGCCGGTCTGGCCCTGGTACTTGCCGCCACGATCGCGGTACGACGTCTCGCAGATGTCATCGGCCGCGGCCTGGAAGAACAGCATCTGCGCGACGCCCTCATTGGCATAGATGCGCGCCGGCAGCGGCGTGGTGTTGCTGAACTCCAGGGTGACGTGGCCTTCCCATTCCGGTTCCAGCGGGGTCACGTTGACGATGATGCCGCAGCGCGCATAGGTGCTCTTGCCCAGGCACACCACCAGGGTGTCGCGGGGGATGCGGAAGTACTCCACGGTGCGCGCCAGCGCGAAGCTGTTCGGCGGGATGATGCACTCGTCGGCAGTGATGTCGACGAAGCTTCCCGAGTCGAAATGCTTGGGATCGACGATGGTCGAGTTGATGTTGGTGAACACCTTGAACTCACGCGAGCAGCGCACGTCGTAACCGTAGCTGGACGTGCCATAGCTGACGATGCGCTCGCCGTTGGCCTGCTTGACCTGCCCTGCCTCGAACGGCTCGATCATGCCGTGCTGCTCGGACATGCGGCGGATCCAACGGTCACTCTTGATGCTCATGCTCTGTCCTGTTGAACGAGGGGGAAACGGGCTGCGCCCGAGGCGGCGATTCTACAGGTGGCCTCCCTGTGGCGGCCATGCTTGCTCCTCGGCCCAGCGAGCCACTTCATGGCACCGCGCGCAAGATCGATGCCCCACAATCGTGAATAACAAATGAGACTTATCGTCGCAATATTGATCACTTAGCATACATTTGTGTCACTTTCAATCATCTCGTCAGACACGAAACAAACCGAAATAAAAAATAAAATATCTTTTAATTCAACAACCTGAGATCATTTTTCAGCGCTTCGCGATTCATGAGCGCCAGATGAACATTGCGCGAGAAAAACTTCATCGTTACGGTTTCATTCATCCTGAACAATTCGTTCAGGTCCGTTTGAATTGAACCGCTTCCCCTCTGCAACCGCAAAGGAACACGATGAATCTGAACTTCAATGGCCGCACGCTGAAGCGCACTGCGCTTGCGCTGGTTCTAGGTGCCTTGGCCGGCACCAGCTACGCCCAGAGCACCACCGGCGATATCGTCGGCAGCGTGACCTCGGCAGACAAGATCCAGGTCAAGAGTCTGGCGTCGGGCACGACGCGTGAAGTGAACGTCAGTGGCGACGGTCGTTTCCGTGTTTCGCAGCTGCCAACCGGCACCTATGAGGTCACAACGGTCAACAATGGCAGCCCCATCGCGACCACCCGGGTGACCGTGGTCGCCGGCCAGTCCTCGATGGCCACGTTCGCGTCCGCGTCCTCTGGTAGCGCGACATCCCTGGATACGGTGAATGTACGCGCACTGGGAGCAGCAAACGCAATTGACCTGGGCAGTGTCGAATCTCGTACCACGTTCACCGCCGACAAACTCAACTCGCTGCCGGTCGCCCGCGATGTCACGAGCGTCTCGCTGCTGACTCCCGGCACCGTATCGTCCAGCGGATACTTCGGCCCCGCCTCGTTCGGCGGTGCGTCGGCAGCCGAGAACAGCTACTACGTCAATGGCTTCAACGTCACCAATCTGTACGACAGCCTGTCGTTCTCGGAGATTCCGTACCAGGCCATCGACCAGCTGGATATCCAGACCGGTGGCTATGGCGCCAAGTACGGTTTCTCGACCGGCGGCGTCACCAGCGTCAATGTCAAGCGCGGCACCAATGAATGGAAGGGTGGCTTCAGTTGGACGGGGGCTCCTGACTCGCTACGCGAAAACGAACCGGACACCTATTACAACGACGGCTCGATCTTCCGCTCCTACGACAAGAACAGCAGCAGTTCGAACGTCTACAGTGTCTGGGCTGGCGGCCCCCTGATCGAGGACAAGCTGTTCGTGTTCGCGATGGGCCAGTTCAGCAACTCCAAGACCGGCAGCTACAGCAACCGCGGCTCGCAGTACACCACCAACGGCCGACCACCGACTGCTGCTGCGCTGTCAACGACCGGCTACGACTATGAGTCCAAGACGCCGTACTGGCTGCTGAAGGTCGATTGGTATCTCAACGAGAACAATCACCTGGAATACACAGGCTTCGACAACAGCCGTCGCTACAGCTACAACTATTTCAATGCACTCTATGACAAGGCCGACGCTGGTGGCGAACCTGCACGCACGAATGATCTCGGCGAACTGATCGGCAAGACCGGTGGTCAGACGGATATCTTCAAGTGGACCAGCTACCTGACCGAGAATCTGACAGGCTCGATCCAGTACGGCCAGATGCGCAACCGCAGTTCGGAGCACACGATCAGCCCCGATGGTGTGACCAGCTTCTATGACGGCAACATCAACAGCCCTGAAGGCGCGTGCCCGTACGTGCTGGATTACCGCTCGGAGACCGGCGGCACCGGCCGTCGTATCGGCTGCGCCGTCGCCAGCACGGTAGGAATGTTCGGCGGCCGCAACGAGCGCAAAGGCGCACGTGCCGACTTTGATTGGCAGCTGGGCGACCACAAGATCGGCTTCGGCTACAGCGACGAGAAGTGGACTTCGGTGCAGGGCACCTCCTACTCCGCGGGTGCGCTGTGGTACCTGGAAGATGATTACGCAAACCGCGTGAACTTCCGCAATGGCGGCTCGATCGAAATCAAGCAGAAGTCCTGGTATGTGCAGGACAACTGGCAGATTACCGACAACTTCATGCTGTACGCCGGCATCCGCAACGACTCGTTCGACAACAAGAATTCCGACGGTATCAGCTTCGTAAAGCAGGATGATATCTGGCAGCCGCGCTTCGGATTCTCGTGGGACATTCTGGGTGACGGCCGCAGCAAGCTGTTCGCATCGGCCGGCCGCTACTCCCTGCCCATTGCTGCGAATGTTGCGCTTCGCGCAGCCAGCGCGTCGTACTACCTGGACCAATACTTCACCTACGACGGCATCAATCCGAACGGCTCGCCAATCATCACTGGCAGCTACGAAGATGGTGCATATGACAACATCGTCAACGGTGAGAGCGGTGTCACCCCGGATCCTCGCGCGGTGGCCTCCAAAGGTCTGAAGCCCTACACCCAGGATGAAGTGATTCTTGGCTACCAGCAGCAGATCAACTCCTCGATCGACTTCTTCAACGATTGGACCGTCGGCATTAAAGCGACCTATCGCCGTGCCAACAAGGTCATCGACGATACCTGCGATTCTCGTTCGCTCTACAACGCTGCGGTAGCCGCCGGCTATGACCTTTCCAACTGGGCCGATCCCTGGACCGTGCCGGAAGGGCTGCCGGGCTGCTGGATCTACAACCCGGGTAGTGACCTGCAAGTCACCTTGGACGTGGATGGTGATGGCAAGGTCGACGACATCACAGTGCCGGGGGCAAGTCTGGGCCCGAAGGCCAAGCGCGTGTACAAGGCCGTAACCCTCAGTGCGGACAAGCAGACCGAGCGCTGGTACGCCAGCTTCTCGTATACCTGGTCCAAGCTGGAAGGCAATTACGAAGGTCTGGTCAAGAGCACCAACGGCCAGGATGACACCGGCACCACGTCCGACTTCGATTTTGCCGAAATCATGTATGGCTCGGACGGATATCTGTTCAATGACCATCGCCACAGCATCAAGCTGTACGGTGGCTTCAAGTTCACGGATGAATGGTCGGTCGGCCTGAACATGCTGGCACAGTCCGGTGCACCGAAGAGCTGCCTGGGTGGCGGCTGGGGCAGCTTCGATACCGAGTATGGCTACTCTGGCGTGTTCCACAGCTGCGAACTCAATGGCAACCAACCGGCTGACGATATCTCAAAGGTCGGAAGCGCCGGCCGTACCCCGTGGCAGTTCACGGTCAGCCCGAACATCACTTACACCCCGAACTGGCTGAAGGGCCTGAGCGTGCAGATGTCGGTGATCAACGCATTCAACAACATCAAGCCGGTGCAGGTGTACGAAACAAAGTACGGCCGACCGAGCTCGGCACCGACCATCCGCACCTACTACAACTACAACACGCCGAAGTACTTCAACGATCCGCGCTACGTCCGCTTCCAGGTCCAGTACGACTGGTAAGCCGCTTCCTCTCCAGGAACGCCTCTGATTGCCGCCGGCCTCGCGCCGGCGGCTTTTTCTTTGCGGCCGCGGTCAGAGCAGCGACGAAAGGATCGGGATCGATGCCCGCGGGCGCTTGCCCACTTCCTCGACCAGGCGCTGCGCGGCATGGCGGTACGCCTGGGCCGGTACCGAATCGGGCTGCGCCACGGTGATCGGGGTACCGCTATCGCCCTGCTCGCGGATGCCGATCTGCAGCGGCAACGAACCCAGCAGCGGTACGCCGTACTGGGCCGCCATGCGCTCGCCGCCGCCTTCACCGAACAGGTGCTCGACATGCCCGCAGTTGCTGCAGGTATGCACCGCCATGTTCTCGACGATGCCCAGCACCGGCACCTCGACCTTCTCGAACATCTTCAGCGCCTTCTTCGCATCCAGCGTGGCGATGTCCTGCGGCGTGGTGACGATCACCGCACCGGCCAGCGGGATCTTCTGGGTCAGGGTCAGCTGGATGTCACCGGTGCCTGGCGGCAGATCGATCAGCAGGAAATCCAGATCGTCCCACAGGGTGTCGTTGAACAGCTGGGTCATTGCCGAGGTGGCCATCGGACCGCGCCAGATCATCGGCGTGTCCTCTTCGATCAGGTAGCCGATCGACATGGTGTCCACGCCGAACGCGCGAAGCGGTTCGATGCTCTTGTTGTCGGGACTTTCCGGCCGGCCGGACAAGCCCAGCATGGCGGGCACGCTGGGGCCGTAAATGTCCGCGTCCAGCACGCCAACACGTGCGCCCAGCTGCTGCAGCGCGACGGCCAGATTGACCGCGGTGGTCGACTTGCCCACGCCGCCCTTGCCGGAGCCGACCGCGATGACATTGCGGATGCGGGCATGTGGCGTCAGTCCCTTCTGGACCTGGCTGGCATGGGGGCGGCGGGGGGAACTGTTCACAACGGGCACCAGCTGTATCAGGGGGAATAACCCAACATCATACAAGCTGGACGTAGCCTGACTGAAATTCAGGATTGCTACAGATTCGTGCACAGATTGTTAAGTTCATGTTACGTTCCTGAAGCACTGTTTTGGGCTGCGAAGCTGGTTCCCAGCGCGCACGATGGCGCATGCGCAGTGCCGTTTTTGTTTTTGCTCTCTATTGGAACTACATGAAATACGTAAGCAACACCGCACGTCGCAACACGCTCGCTGTCGCCCTGATTTCCGCCCTGATGGCCGCCGCCCCGGCAATGGCCCAGGACAAGGCGACCAACCTGGACAAGATCACCGTCACCGGTTCGCTGATCCCGCAGACCCAGGTTGAAACCCAGACCCCGGTGATGTCCATCACCGCCGAAGACATCCAGACCCGCGGCTTCAGCAGCGTTGCTGAAGTGCTGCAGCAGTCGTCGCTGACCACCGGCGGCCTGCAGGGCGGCCAGACCTCGGGTTCGTTCACCCAGGGCGCTGAAGCAGCCGGCATGTTCGGCCTGAACCCGGGTTACACCAAGTACCTGATCAACGGCCGCCCGATGCTCTCGTATCCGGCGCTGTACAACGGTAGCGACACCTTCAACAACATCAGCGGCATTCCGATCGACATCGTCGAGCGCATCGAAGTGCTGCCGGGTGGCCAGTCCTCGCTGTACGGCTCGGACGCGATCGCCGGTGTGGTCAACATCATCCTGAAGGAGCGCATGGACGGCGGTACGATGACCGTCCGTGGCGGCACCTACACCGAAGGCGGCGGCAGCAACATCCGCTTCAGCGCAGCCAAGGGCTTCAACGCGTTCGACGACCGCTTCCACGCGCTGGTCAACGTGCAGATCGAGAACGGCAGCCCGATCTGGGGCTACCAGCGTGACATCACCAAGCAGAACAACCCGGTCGGCTACACCGCGCAGGTGCCGTCGAACGACTTCGCCGTCATCACCAATGCAGACAACAAGCTGCTGATGATGGACCCGAGCCGCTGCGCCAACGTGGCAGGCCTATACGACGGCACCACCGTCGTCGGCAAGCGCGCGTCGGGCGAGTCCTGCGGTTCGGTGTACAGCGCCGGCTACAAGACCCTGAAGAACGGCAAGAACAGCGGCCAGTTCTACTCGTCGATGACCTTCGACGTGAACGACAACTTCCAGCTGTTCGCCGACGTGCTGTACAGCAAGGAAAAGACCGAGTTCACCTCCGGCTCCAGCGCCCTGTGGTGGGGCACGAAGTCGGTCATGGGCGGCTTCTACGACCAGGGCGCCGGCAAGGTCGTGAACCTGCAGCGCGCCTTCGCGCCGGAGGAGATCGGCGCGGGCGACTACAACAACATCCTGAACTCCGATGAGAGCCGCGCCTACCAGGTCACCCTGGGCGGCAAGGGCATGGTCGGCGACTGGGATTACAGCGCCAGCTTCACCCGTGGCGAGTACCGCCTGGACCAGAACCGCTTCGTGCGCTGGAAGGACAAGATCGAGGACTTCTTCGGCCAGACCGTGCTGGGCCCGCGCCTGGGCACCTACACCGACCCGAAGGACCCGACCGCCACGTTCGGCATCTACAACCCGAACTACGCTGCCTTCTACTCGCCGATCACCCCGGACCAGTTCGCCAGCTTCACCGGCTACGGTACCCACCGCAGCAAGACCTGGCAGAACCTGGGTCGCGTGCAGGTGACCAACGGCTCGCTGTTCAGCCTGCCGGGCGGTGACGCCGGCCTGGCCGTCGTGCTGGAAGGTGGCAGCGAAGGTTGGGACTACTCGCCGGACCAGGCCTTCGTCGACGGCAACGTGTGGGGCACCACCGCCGTCGCCGGTGCCGGCCACCGCAGCAACTACGCGGTCACCAGCGAACTGCGCATGCCGCTGCTGGAGAAGCTGACCGTCAGCGCCTCGGGCCGTTATGACGCGTTCAAGATCGCCGACAAGACCGTCGACAAGGCTACTTACAGCATCGGTCTGGAATTCCGTCCGATCGAGAGCCTGCTGCTGCGCGGCAAGTACGGCACCGCCTTCCGTGCACCGACCCTGTCCGATGCCTTCCAGGGCATGAGCGGCTCGTACTCGTCCGGCCAGAACGACTACTACCGCTGCAGCCAGCTGGGCTACGGCCTGCGTGACGAGGCCTGCTCGTTCTACAAGAACACCTCGGTGTACAGCGAAAAGTCCGGCAATCCGGACCTGAAGCCGATCACCGCCGACGTGTGGAGCGCAGGCGTGGTGTGGGCCCCTGTGAGCAACTTCTCGCTGTCGGCCGACTACTACAACTGGAAGATCAAGAACGAGGTCAAGACCCTGAGCACCGACCAGCTGCTGCTGGCCGAGTACCAGTGCCACAACGGCCTGCCGAACAACACCTCGGCCAGCTGCCAGAACGTCACCGACTGGGTGTCGCGCGATGCCGGCGGCAACCTGACCCGCGTGTACACGCCGAAGCTCAACGTCGCCAGCCAGAACCTGGAAGCGGTGACGGTGGCGGCCAAGTACCAGCAGGATATCGGTCGCTTCGGCTCGCTGATGTTCTCCGGCAACTACACCAACATGCTGAAGCGTGAAGTGCAGCCGATGCCGGGCGCCGCCAAGCTCGACCTGCTGAGCGATCCGTACAACATGTGGTACTACGACAACTTCGCCAAGGTCCGTGGCGATCTGTCGGTGGCCTGGAACATCGCCAAGTTCACCACCACCGTGTACGCCAACTACGTCGGCAGCACTCCGAACTACCTGGCCTACACCGGCCGCAGCTACGGCTACGTCCACTCGTCCGGCGCCAAGGCCGGCAAGTGGGGTTCGTACACCACGTACAACCTGAGCATGAACTACCAGGCACAGGACGATCTGGTCCTGTCGCTGATGGTCAACAACGTGTTCAACAAGCTGCCGGAAGGCCAGCGCTACAACTACCCGGGCAACGAATCGACCCCGTTCAATGACGGCTTCTACAGCGTCTACGGCCGCCAGATCTCGGCCCAGGTCAAGTACAACTTCTGATCCCGTCGTTTTCCGGACTTCGTGTCTGGACCAGGCCCCGCTTCGGCGGGGCCTTTTTTTTGGGGACGGGCTCCGATCGCCCGTCCATTCAGCATCCAGACACCATCGAGCGTATCAATAAAATTTATTGAAAATCAAATAGATATAACAAAGACAGGCGAATTTCCCGGGGACGGAAAGCGTCTTTGCAAAAATTTGATGACTGCGCAATGAACGTTTGACAGGCTCGGTTAATGTCATGTTAATCTCGAGTTACCGGCCCGTGAAGCCGGTGCAACCGGGGGCAGAACCACTGCCAACACCGGGCAAGGGGCACACGGAGACGCCCGCGAGGCAATGTCCCCGGTGTACGACGCCATCATTGGATTCAAGGGGATTTCAGATGATCAATCGCAAGTCGCTCGGCAGGCATCCGCTGAGCTTTGCCCTCGCTTCTGCCGTGCTGCTCATCGCAGCCGCTCCGGCATTCGCCCAGGACGCGGGTTCGACGCAGACGGCCGAGGAAGCGGCCAAGACCAAGGCCACCAACCTGGACACGGTGACCGTCACCGGTTCGCGCATCAGCCGCGACACGTTCAACTCGGTGTCCCCGGTCCAGGTCGTGACCCGTGAAGAAACCACGCTGGCCGGCTTCAACTCGACCACCGCGGCGCTGCAGAGCACGGCCGTCACTGCCGGTGCATCGCAGATCAACAATGCCTACGGCGGCTACGTCACCGATGGCGGCCCCGGCGCCAACACCCTGGGCCTGCGCGGCCTCGGCCCGACCCGTACCCTGATCCTGCTCAACGGCCGTCGCGTTTCGCCGGCCGGCTCGCGCGGCTCGGTCGGCTCGACCGACCTGAACGTGCTGCCGAACTCGATCGTCGACCGCGTCGAAATCCTGAAGGACGGCGCGTCCTCGATCTACGGCTCCGACGCGGTCGCGGGCGTGATCAACATCATCACCAAGAAGAAGGTCGACGGTGTCACCTTCGAAGGTCAGCACAACGCGACCGATGGCGGCGGCGGCGACGAGCGTCGCTATGCGCTGACCTTCGGCAACACCGGCGAGCGTTCGCACTTCTCCGGTTCGTACGAATACACGGTACGCAATGCGCTCAACCTCAGCGACCGCGACTGGACCCGCTGTGCCACCGACAAGTACCGCGACATCGATGCTGGCGACTACTGGGGCAGCGGCGACTTCATCGATCCGCTGACCGGCAAGTCCAAGTGCTACACCCTTGATGGCGGCGGCGTGACCATCAACACGCTAGGTACCAACACCCGTACCGGCGTCGCCGCGCCGGGTGGCAGCGGCACCCGCTTCAACCGCTGGCGCCCGAATTCGTCGGTCACCACCGGCCTGGTCGGCTATGAAGGCGTGGGCGCTCTGAACCGCGACACCTTCGACCCGCAGATGCTCAACCAGTCGCTGATCTCGCCGGTCAAGACCCACACCCTGTACTTCCAGGGCGGTTTCGACCTGAACGCGCTGGGTGACGCCGAGCTGTACTACGAGTTCCTTGGCAACCACCGCAAGTCGACCCAGACCGGCTACCGCCAGCTGACCCTTGACTATGCGGTCGGCAACCCGCTGATCCCGGCCAACCTGCGCGACAGCGTCGCCGGTCCGGCCACCGACCAGACCAATGGCGTGCCGATGGGCGTACGTGCCTTCATCGGCTTCGGCAACGACCAGAGCAAGCAGAAGGTCGACTTCCTGCGCTTCAACGCCGGCCTTCGCGGCCACCTGAGCTCGGAATGGAACTACGACTTCAACATCATGCATTCGCGCAGCGATGCGGACTACACCTTCCAGAGCTTCCTGACCAGCCGCCTGGCGCAGAGCCTGGATGTGGTCTCCAACGGCGCCGGTGGCTTCGTCTGCCGTGATGCCTCCAACGGCTGCGTCGCCGCCCCCCCGGTGAACAACAACACCATCGGCGGCCGCCTGCCGCAGGACTGGAAGGACTGGGTGTTCGTCCCGGTCACCGGCAACACGCTGTACAAGGAAACCACGGTCAACTTCAACGTCAACGGCCCGCTGTTCGACATGCCGTATGGCTCGGCCGGTGGTGCGTTCGGCGTGGAGTACCGCAAGGCCCGCATCGACGACAGCCCGTCGCAGTACTCCATTGACCAGGACCTGTACAACCTGACCGCTTCCTCGCCGACCCGCGGCAGCGACTCGGTGTTCGAAGCCTACGGCGAACTGGAACTGCCGCTGCTGTCCGGCGTGACCGGCGCCGAAGAACTGTCGCTCAACCTGTCCGGCCGCTACACCGACTACAAGTCCTACGGCTCCGATGAGACCTACAAGATCGGCACCCTGTGGACCCCGGTGAAGTGGCTGTCGTTCCGCGCATCGTACGGCACCTCGTACCGCGCACCGGCCCTGTTCGAACAGTTCCTGGGCGCCACCACCGGCTTCCTGTCGCAGTCCTTCGACCCGTGCGACAACTACATCGAAGCCCGCCCGGAATCGATGCGCTACCAGAACTGCGCATCGCTGGGCCTGGATCCGGAGTTCACCCAGCTGCAGGGCATCACCGTCTACACCCAGGGTGGCGCGGAAAACAACCTGAAGGCTGAAACCTCCACCTCGAAGACCTTCGGCGTTGTGTTGCAGCCGGAGTTCGGCCCGGCCTTCGGCGATCTGTCGCTGGCCCTGGACTACTTCGACATCAAGGTCGAGAACGGTGTGCAGGACGCCGGCGGTGCCGCCATCCTGCGTAACTGCTACAACAGCTCCACCGCCGACTTCACCGCCGGCAACGGACTGTGCCGCCTGATCCAGCGCAACCCGTTGACCAACCAGCTGACGGTCACCAACGGCTTCATCAACGTCTCCACCAACAAGGTCCGCGGCCTGGACTTCACCCTGCGCTATGTGCGTGACATCGGCCCGGGCGAGTTCCGTGCCACCCTGCAGGGCACGCACTACTTCGAGCAGACCAGCCAGCTGTTCTCGGACGATCCGAAGGTCGACTCGGCCGGCATGATCGGCTCGCCGGAAAACACCGCCACCCTGGACCTGAACTACAAGTGGAAGAACTGGCGCGTCCGTTACGGTCTGGACTGGATCGACAACATGGACAGCTACGCCTACTACGAGGAGCGCAACCCGGGCCTGTTCGATCCGGCCACGAGCCAGTACAAGATGTACACCCCGAACTACTTCATCCAGGCAGCCTCGCTGCAGTATGAAGCGGACAAGTGGTCGGTCACCGGTGGCGTGCGCAACCTCGCCAACAAGAAGCCGCCGACCATTTCGCAGGGCGTGCTGAGCACGGTTGGCAACGCGCCCCTGTACAGCGGCTTCGATTACTTCGGCCGTACGTACTTCGTGAACATCACACGTTCGTTCTGATCCTGACGTTACCCACCGCCGCCCTTCGGGGCGGCGGTTTCGTTTCCGGCCCCGGCCTTGCGCCGGGATCGCCCTGAGATCGAGGCAAGCAATGAAGCGAACCCTGTTGCTGGCAGCCCTGGCCAGCATGTCCCCCTGGCTGCATGCCAAGCCTGTCGCCCCCACCGTCGAACAGCTGGCGGCCTTCCCTGCCATCTCCAGCCTGTCGCTTTCTCCGGACGGGCAGCACATCGCCGGCCTGCGCGCCAACGGCGAAGAACGCGTGATCGTGGTCTGGCGCACCGATGCGCTGGACAAGGCGCCCACGGTGATCGGTGCCAACCGGATGAAGTTCCAGAGCGTGTCGTTCATCAAGAACGGGCAGCTCGCCGTGGTGCTGTGGCAACCTTTCGACCTGCGCGCCGACCGTGTCACCAAGACCTTCGTCAGCAAGTTCTTCATCACCGACATCGAGGGCAAGCAGTGGAAGGAGCCCATCACGCCGCCACGTGCCAGCAGCCGCAATGAGGAACTCGAGCAGGCACTGTCGAACCCGACGGTGCTGGACACGCTTCCCAATGATCCGGACCACATCCTGGTGATCAACGGCAGCGGTGGCAGCTCCGGCGATGTCTACAAGGTCGACCTGCGCAGCTTCACCTCGCAGCGCGTGCAGAAGACCGAAGAACGAGTTGCCGGCTATGTCACCGACCTGAACAGCGATCTGCGTGCACGCCTGCGCCAGGACGTGGACGGTACCGGCGCCTATGTCGCCACCGAGTTCCGCAACACCGGCAGCGGTGCGTGGGAAGAGCATTTCCGCTCCTATGTGAAGAACCGCGACATCAACCAGGTGATCGGCTTTGCCGATGACCCGAACATCGCCTTCGTGCTGAGCAACGTCGGCCGTGACAAGGCGATCGTGTACGAGTACGACATCGCCGCACGCAAGCAGAAGGAAGTGCTGTACGAACACAAGCTGTTCAACGCCAGCTCTATGTCGATCAACCGCTATCGCAACGGCGCGATTCCGTTCGGCGAGATCCTCGGCATCCGCTATGCGGGCCCGCGCGGTGACGACCTGCAGTGGACGTCGCCGCGGATGAAGGCGCTGGACCAGGGCCTTCGCCAGGCTTTGGGCATCCAGCAGCAACCGCTGGAAATGGTCGACACCGCCAATGGCCAGCGCTTCACCACCAATTACGACACTGGCCGCAGCTACCAGGTGGTGGACTACACCCCCGACCTGTCCACCGTGCTGGTGGCCACGTCGGGCCCGTCCAACCCGCCCGAGTACCACCTGCTGCGCAACGGCAAGCTGACCCTGCTGGCCAAGACCTATCCGGACATCCAGCCTGCGGCCCTCGGCGATACGAAGCTGGTCTATTACAAGGCCCGCGATGGGCTGGATATTCCGGCGTTCCTGACCACACCGAACACCGAACTGTGCGGTGCTGGCCCGTGGAAGGCGGTGGTGCATCCGCACGGCGGCCCATGGGCGCGCGACGGCATGGACTTCGATGGCTCGATGTGGGTGCCGCTGATGGCATCGCGCTGCATGGCGGTCCTGCGCCCACAGTTCCGCGGTTCGGCCGACTGGGGCCGCAAGCTGTGGATGGCCGGTGACGCCGAGTGGGGCCAGAAGATGCAGGATGACAAGGACGACGGCGCGCAGTGGATGATCGACCAGAAGATCGCCCGCCCCGGCCACATCGCCATGTTCGGCTTCTCCTATGGCGGCTACTCGGCGTTTGCGGCCTCGGTGCGCCCGAACGGCCTGTACAAATGTGCCATTGCTGGCGCCGGCGTCTCGGACATCAAGAAGATCTGGTCGCGCTTCTATACCAATCCGTTCTTCCGCCAGGCGCAGGCACCGACCGTGGCGGGCCTGAACCCGCTGGACAAGGCGGGCGAGATGAAGATCCCGCTGATGGTCTACCACGGTGACCGCGATCGTACGGTTCCCATCGAGCAGTCGGAGTGGTTCGTGAACAAGGCCAAGGGCTCGGGGCAGCCGGTCGAGTTCCACGCCATCGCCGACTATGCGCATGGGCCGGCCTGGACCCGCGCGATCATGGGCGACCAGCTCAGGTTGATCGACGACTACCTGGGCAAGGGCTGCGGCGGCGGCGGCCTGTAATCGATGCGTTACCCACGCAAGGGCGCCCCAGCGGGCGCCCTTGCTCGTTCTGGCCCTTGCGCCCGGCCATGACCTTCGACACCCTTGCAGGGCAGGCAGGCGGCGTATCGTTCGGCCCACGGCCGTCCCTGCGGCCCTTCCCTGACTCACTCGGCCTGGAGGCCATCAAAGTGACCCGTACTCCCAAGATCGTGCTGCTGACCCTGGCCGTTTCGGCCGCGCTGGTTGGCTGCGGCAAGAACGAAACCCCGGCCAAGGACGCCACCGCCTCCACGCCGGCTGCCGCCGAAGCCACCCATTACACCCTGGACGAGAGCAAGCTGCCGGCCTACAACGCCTTCCAGCCCAGCGACCTCGATACCAGCAAGGACGCCTGTGGCGCCTTCGGCGACTACGTCAACAGCAAGTGGCTGGCCGCCAATGAAATCCCGGGCGACCGCACCAGCTGGGGCGCCTTCACCATCCTCGACGAGCGTTCGGTGGCCGTGCAGCACCAGCTGGCCGAGCAGGTGGCGCAGGTGAAGACCCCGAACCACATCGAAAAGATCGTCGGCGACCTGTGGGCCACCGGCATGGACGAGGCCAAGATCAACGCCCAGGGCATCGAGCCGCTGAAGGCCGACCTGACCGCGATCGATGGGCTGCAGGACAAGGCGGCCATTGCCAACTACCTGCGCACCAGCGCGGCCAAGGGTGACAACGTCCTGTTCGGCTTCGGCGCTGAAGCCGACTTCAAGAACTCGGCCGTGAACCTGGCCTACGCCAGCCAGGGCGGCCTGGGCCTGCCGGACAGCACCTACTACACCGACGCCAAGAATGCCGACAAGCTGAAGGCCTACCAGGCACACGTCGCCAAGGTGCTGGAGCTGTCCGGTGTTGCCGCTGCCGACGCTGCCAAGCAGGCCGAGGAAGTGGTCAAGTTCGAGACCCGCCTGGCCAAGGCCTCCAAGTCGCGCGTCGAACTGTCGCGCAACGTCGAGCTGTACTACAACCCGGTCACCCTGGCCGACGCCGACAAGCTGACCCCGAACTTCAGCTGGACCGAGTTCTTCAAGTCGCAGGGCGTAGCCGCACCGGAGAAGTTCTCGCTGGCCATGCCGGCCTTCCATGAGGAAGTGAGCAAGGCGCTGGGCGACACCGATCCGTCTGTGTGGCGTGCCTACCTGCGCTTCCACACCGTGGACAGCGCCTCGCCGTACCTGGCCGACGCCTTCGTGCAGGAGAACTACGAGTTCTACGGCAAGACCCTCAACGGCCAGAAGGAACAGAAGCCGCGCTGGAAGCGCGTGCTGGGCACCATTGAAAACGACGCCGGTGAAGCCTTCGGCCAGCTGTACGTGAAGGTGGCCTTCTCGCCGGAAGCCAAGGCGAAGATGGAAGAGCTGGTGAAGAACCTGGCCGCCTCGCTGAAGGAACGCATCCAGGGCCTGAGCTGGATGAGCGATGAGACCAAGGCCAAGGCCATCGCCAAGTGGGAAACCTTCACCCCGAAGATCGGCTACCCGGACAAGTGGCGTGACTGGTCGGGCCTGCAGACCCAGCGCGACAGCTTCCTGGGCAACGTGCGCGCGGCCAACGAGTTCAACTACAAGTTCAACCTGTCCAAGATCGGCAAGCCGGTGGACAAGACCGAGTGGGGCATGACCCCGCAGACGGTCAACGCCTACTACAACCCGCTGCAGAACGAGATCGTGTTCCCGGCCGCCATCCTGCAGCCGCCGTTCTTCGATCCGAAGGCCGACGACGCGCTGAACTACGGCGGCATCGGCGCGGTGATCGGCCACGAAATGACCCACGGTTACGACGACCAGGGCGCACGTTTCGGGCCGACCGGCAACATGGAAGACTGGTGGACCGCCGCTGACAAGAAGAACTTCGAAGGCCTGACCGGCAAGCTGGTCAAGCAGTTCGACCAGTACAAGGTCGACGGCCAGGCGGTGAACGGCCACCTGACCCTGGGCGAGAACATCGCCGACCTGGGCGGCCTGGCCACTGCTTACGACGCACTGCAGAAGGCCAGCGCAGGCAAGGAAGACGCGAAGGTGGACGGCTTCACCCGCGACCAGCGCTTCTTCTTCAACTGGGCCACCGTGTGGCGTACCAAGTACACCCCGGAGAACGCCAAGGTCCGCCTGGCGACCGACCCGCACGCCCCGGCGCAGTTCCGCGCCATGGGTGCGCCGTCGAACCTGCCGACCTTCGCGGCCGCCTTCCAGTGCAAGGCCGGTTCGCCGATGGCCCGCAGCGGCGACCAGCAGGTGGTGATCTGGTAAGCCACGGCTGACGCTGTTGCAGACCTGCAGAGGCCCGGGAATTCCCGGGCCTTTGTTTTTGGCGGTGAATGTCATCCACGCATGGCGTGGATCTACTGATCCCGGTGCTCCCCGGTAGCTGCCGACCGTGGTCGGCGAAAGCACCGCGACGCGTGCATCCCGCGTCCATGCCGCCCGCCCTGGTAGCGCCGGGCCATGCCCGGCGAAAGCACCGCGACGCGTGCATCCCGCGTCCATGCCACCCGCCCTGGTAGCGCCGGGCCATGCCCGGCGAAAGCACCGCGACGCATGCATCCCGCGTCCATGCCACCCGCCCTGGTAGCGCCGGGCCATGCCCGGCGAAAGCACCGCAACGCATGCATCCCGCGTCCATGCCGCCCGCCCCGGTAGCGCCGGGCCATGCCCGGCGAAAGCACCGCGACGCGTGCATCCCGCGTCCATGCCCGGCTTGCTATAGTGCGCGCGCCCTCAATCCATCACGGATTCGTTCCACATGCCCAATTTCCGTCCGCTTGCCATCGCCCTGGGCATCAGCCTGGCGACCCTGGTCCCGACCCACGATGCGTTCGCCGCCGCCAAGAAGAAGGCCGCCCGCGCCCCGGCTGTCAGTGCCCAGTGCAGCGACTTCTATGACGCCACCAACGCAGGCTGGCTGAAGGCCAACCCGGTGCCGCAGACCGGTGCCACCACCGCGCTGGGCCAGCTGGTCGACCGCAGCCGCCAGCAGCAGCGTGAACTGCTCGACGCAGCGATGAAGTCACCGCAGGGCAACGTGCAGAAACTGCTGGGCGATTTCTGGGCCAGCGGCCTGGACGAAGCTGCCGTGGAAGCAGACGGCTCCAATCCGATCGCCCCGCTGCTGACCCGCATCAACGCCATCAAGAAGGCCAAGGATGTGCCGGCCTCGATCGCCGCGCTGCACCAGGTGGGCATCCCGGTCGCCTTCAACTTCGGCCCCGACGTCGATCTGAAGGCGCTGGACCGCCACATCGGCTACTTCATGCAGGGCGGCATGGGCCTGCCGGACCCGGCGTTCTACACCCGCACCGATGCCGATACCGTGGCCCTGATGGGCCGCTACCGCAACTACGTCAAGCAGATCCTGGCACTGACCGGCACCCCGGCCGCCAAGCTGGATGCCGAGTCGCAATCGGTGATCGCGCTGGAAACCGAACTGGCACGCAACGCACAGTCGCTGGCCGGCATCAACAACCCGTTCAACAACTACGCGCCGATCTCCACCAAGGAGCTCAACAGCCGCTACCGCAACCTGCAGCTGGATGCCTTCCTGAAGGCACAGGGCGTGGACGACGACCTGGTCTCGCTGGCCGACCCGGGCCTGTTCAAGCAGCTCGACGGCATGGTCACCAAGCTCAAGCCGGACCAGTGGAAGGCCTACCTGCGCTGGCGCGTGGGCGACTCGATGGCACCGTACCTGTCCAAGGCCTACCGCGACGCCGAGTTCGAATTCCGCGGCCGTGTGCTGCGTGGCGAAACCCTGCCGCCGCAGCGCTGGGAAGACGTGCTGGACGCGATCAACGTGGCCGCTGGCCCGATGGTCGGCCGCGAGTACGCCGCCCGTTACCTGTCGGCCGAAGATCGTCGCCAGGCGGCGTGGATCGTCGACAAGGTGCGCGAAGTGCAGATCGAAGCGGTCAAGAACAGCAGCTGGATGAGCGCCGAAGCCAAGGCCGAAGCGCAGGCCAAGCTGGCCGCGCTGAAGATCGAGATCGGCACCCCGCTGCGTGACCTCGACTACAGCGTGCAGCCGATGGGCCGCGGCTCGTTCGGCGGCAACATGCTGATTGCTTCGACCTGGCGCCATCGCGAGGAAATGAAGCGCATCGGCAAGGGCAACGCTGACCGTCGCTGGGACGTGCTGCCGCAGCAGCCGTCGCTGGCCTACGACCTGGCGCAGAACCGCCTGATCGTCACCGCTGCGATCCTGCAGGGCCCGGTGTTCAACGCCAAGGCCGACGCCGCCGACAAGTTCGGCAGCTTCGGTGGCCTGGTCGGCCATGAGCTGACCCGCGCGATCGATGCCAAGGGTGCGCTGGTCGACGCCAAGGGCGAACTGCGCAGCTGGTGGACCCCGGCAGACAAGACCGCCTGGACCCTGCTCGGCAATCGCGTGGCCGCGCAGTACAGCGCCTACGACTTCCCGGGTGTGAAGGGTGCCAAGGTCAACGGCACGCTCACCCAGGAAGAGAACCTGGCCGACATCGCCGGCCTGGAACTGGCCTGGGCCGCGTACACCGCGCAGGAGCCGAAGGCCAAGCAGGCACAGCAGCAGGGCTTCTTCCGCGCGTGGTCGGCGTTGTGGGCGCAGCAGCTGTCGCCGAACGAGGCCGTGCGTCGCCTGACCGCCGACATCCGTGCACCGGGCCTGTGGCGCAGCAACGGCACGCTGGCCAATCTGCCGGCGTTCGGTGCCACCTTCAGCTGCAAGGCCGGCCAGCCGATGCAGCGCAGCGAAGCCGAGCAGATCAAGGTCTGGCGCTGAGCTGCCTGCTGCACTGGTAATGCAGAGGGCGCCTTCGGGCGCCCTTCTTTTTTGCGGGTGCAGCACGATCCCGGGTTAACACCGGGCATGCTATCGCTGCGGCTTCGTCCAACGTGGAGCCCCGACATGGCACACAAGAACACGATCTGCATCTGGTACGACAATGGCGCGCTCGAGGCCGCCACCTTCTATGCCAGCTTCTTGCCCGACAGCGCGGTGACCGCCGTGCATCACGCGCCGGGCGACTACCCGGACGGCAAGGAAGGCAACGTGCTGACGGTCGAATTCACTGTCTGCGGCATCCCCTGCGTCGGCCTCAACGGCGGCAGCGCGTTCAGGCACAGCGAAGCCTTCTCGTTCCAGATCCAGACCGAAGACCAGGCCGAGACCGACCGCCTGTGGGACGCCATCGTCGGCAACGGCGGACAGGAGAGCCAATGCGGCTGGTGCAAGGACCGCTGGGGCATCTCCTGGCAGATCAGCCCGCGCATGCTGATCGACGCGGTGACCAGCAAGGACAAGGCGCTGGCCAAGCGTGCCTTCAACGCAATGATGCCGATGAAGAAGATCGACATCGCGACCATCGAAGCGGCAATCAAAAAAAGGGACGGAGGGGATTAAGTCGTTTCTCCCCATTGCCGGTGACCCCATGCGAATTGCGACTTAATCCCCTCCGTCCCCTTTTTCCCGAGGTGCTGATGTCCTGGGATGCGATCATCATCGGTGGCGGCCACAACGGCCTGGTCTGCGCGGCCTATCTGGCGAAGGCCGGAAAGAAGGTGCTGGTCCTTGAACGCCGCGGCGTGCTCGGCGGAGCGGCGGTCACCGAGGAATTCCATCCCGGCTTCCGCAACTCGGTGGCGTCCTACACGGTGTCATTGCTGCAGCCGAAGGTGATCGACGACCTGCAGCTGCATGCGCATGGGCTGCGCATCGTCAATCGCCCGGCCAACAATTTCCTGCCGCTGGAGGATGATCGTTACCTGCTGTCGGCACCGGGCCGCACCCAGGCCGAGGTCGCGAAGTTTTCCGAGCGGGATGCGCAGCGGCTACCCGAATACGAAGCGCGCCTGGAGATCTTCGCCGACGTGCTGCGCGCGTGGGCCCTGCGTGCGCCGCCCGACCTGGGTGTAGCAGGCGGTTGGCGCGCGCTGCCCGCACTGTGGCAGATGGGGAAACTCGGCCGCGAACTGGCGGCACTGGATGCACCGCTGCGGCAGGAGCTGCTGGACCTGTTCACGCTGTCGGCGGCGGAGTACCTGGACCGCTGGTTCGAGAGCGCCCCCATCAAGGCGCTGTTCGGTTTCGATGGCATCGTCGGCAACTACGCCAGTCCGTACGCTCCGGGCAGCGCATACGTACTGCTGCACCACGTGTTCGGCCAGTGCAATGGCGTGAAGGGTGCCTGGGGCCATGCGATTGGTGGCATGGGCGCGATCAGCCAGGCCATCGCCAGCGCGGCGCGCGAGGCCGGGGCCGAACTGCGCGTGGATGCCGGCGTGCAACGGATACTGACCGAACAGGGCCGCGTCGTGGGGGTGGAACTGGCCAACGGCGAAACCCTGCGTGCACGCGCCGTAGTCGCCAACGTCAATCCGAAGCCGCTGTACGAACAGTTGCTGGAGCCGGGACAGGTACCGGTTGCAACATGCGAGCGCATGAAGAACTGGCGCTGCGGTTCCGGCACCTTCCGGATGAACGTGGCGCTGTCGCGGCTGCCGGAGTTCCGTGCCCTGCCCGGCCCCGGCAATCACCTCAGCGCCGGCATCATCATGGCGCCCAGCCTGGACTACATGGACCGCGCCTGGCTGGATGCGCGCCGCGATGGCTGGTCACGCGAGCCGATCGTGGAAATGCTGATTCCCAGCACGCTGGACGATTCGCTGGCACCACCCGGACAGCATGTCGCCAGCCTGTTCTGCCAGCACGTGGCACCGGTTCTGCCTGAGGGCCGCCATTGGGATGATCATCGGGATACGGTGGCTGACCTGATGATCGCCACCGTCGAACGTTATGCGCCTGGCTTCGCTGACAGCATCCTCGGTCGGCAGGCGTTGTCGCCGCTCGACCTGGAGCGCACGTTCGGCCTGGTCGGTGGCGACATCTTCCACGGCGCACTGAGTGCCAACCAGTTGTTCTCGGCACGGCCGATGGTTGGCCAGGCCGGCTATCGCGGTGCCCTGCCCGGGTTGTACCTGTGTGGTTCGGGTACCCACCCCGGTGGTGGCGTCACTGGTGCGCCCGGGCACAATGCCGCGCAGGTGGTGTTGCAGGATCTGTAGATCCACGCCGTGCGTGGATGCGCGCGTACCCGCCGCATGCATGACCTGCCGTTGGTGGGTGCCGACCGGGGTTGGCAATCATCCCTCTCGTTTCGTGCCAACCAAGGTTGGCACCTACCCGCGTGGGACAAGGCGTGCCAACCAAGGTTGGCACCTACCGCGTCAAATGATCCTTCGGATCATTTGACGCTGCGCAGATGGTTCGGGCGCTTCGGCGGACCCGGCGGTCGGCGCTTGTTGAACGGCGGTTGCCCGCGCCAGTAACGGATCAGCAACCAGCCGAACAGCATGCCACCCAGATGCGCGAAGTGGGCCACGCCCGGCTGCCAGCCGGTCATGCCCAGCACCAGCTCACCCACGCCGAACAGGATCACGAAGGTCCGCGCCTTCATCGGGATCGGCGGGAACAGCAGCATCACCCGCTGGTTCGGGAACAGCATGCCGTAGGCCAGCAACAGGCCGAACACGCCGCCGGAAGCGCCCAGCACCGTGGCCGGATTCTCCAGCAACGTACCCACCAGCAACTGGCAGACACCGGCACCGGCCACGCAGACCAGGTAGTACAGCAGGAAGCGTTTCTCGCCCCAGGTCTGCTCCAGCGGCGCACCGAACATGAAGACCGCCAGCATGTTGAAGAACAGATGCCCGAAGCTGCCATGCAGGAAGCCATAGGTCAGCAGCTGCCACGGCTGGAAGTTGCCGCCCGGCGAGAACGCATCGAAACCCTGCTGCAGCGGTTGCAGCATGAACGGCTCGAAGGTCTGCATGCCAAGCAGGAACGGCTGCTGCAGCAGGAACAGGATCGCGTTGGCGATCAGCAGGGCCTTGGTGACGGTTGGCAGTCGCGGGAACATGGGAGCACCGGCATGGAACGGCCTCCATCATAGCCGCAGCACCGTGTCTTGTTGGCGACCCGCAGGCGTGGCCTGTTCAGTCGCCAGCGGTGCTCAGCCCGGGCCCCACACGGCCGCATCCAGCGCCGCGGCTGGATCGGTGGCCGGCATCCGCACCCGGCCGTTCTCCACCACCACGCCCTCGGCGCGCAGCCGCTGTGACTGCTCGCGCCAGCCGGCCGACCCTTCTTCCATGGCAATTCGCCCATCCGAACGCAGCACGCGATGCCAGGGCAGGTCGGGATCGTCGTTCTGGCCGAGAATGCGTGCGGTCAAGCGTGCACGCCCCGGCAGGCCGGCACGCATCGCCACCTGGCCATAGCCCATCACCTGCCCCGCAGGGATCGCGCGGATCACCGCCAGGATGCGCGCACGCGCCTGCTCCGGCGTCAGCGCCGCAGGCGGGTCACCAGCAGTACGCCGATCAGCACCAGCACGGTGCCGGCGATCTGCGCCGGCCCCATCGGTTCGTCGAGCAGCCATAGGCTCATCACGATCGTGGAAACAGGGCCCAGCATACCGACCTGCGCGGCCAGCGACGAACCCACGCGCTGCACCGCCAGCATGATCGCCAGTACCGGCAGCACCGTGCACACGGTGGCATTGACCAGCGACAGCCACTGCACCGGTGCCGGCGCCTGCCACAGCAGCGGCAGCGGATGGGTCACCGCGAAGTGCAGCAGCACCAGCACGCTGGCCACGCAGCTGGCGTAGGCGGTCAGCCGCACCGCACCGATGCGCGCCACCACCTGCCCACTGCCGAACAGGTACAGCGCGTAGCTGAGCGCGCTGCCCAGCACCAGCAGGCTGCCGACGATGATCTGCCCGCCCTCGCGCTGCAGGTCATGGCCGAAGGCCAGCAGCACGCCCAGATAGCTCAGCACCAGCGCGCCGATCTGCCAGCGGCCGGGGCGCTGGCGCGCCAGCAGCACGTTGATCAGCAGCACCAGGGTCGGGTTCAAGTAGAGGATCAACCGCTCCAGCGTCACGCTGATGTACTGCAGGCCCTGGAAGTCGAGCAGGCTCGACAGGTAGTAGCCGGTGAAGCCCAGCCACAGCACGCGGGCGCGGTCGGCCCACGACAACGGCTCGGCCCGGCGTGCGGCCCACAGCGCCATCAACACGAACAACGGCAGCGCCATCAGCATGCGCAGCGCCAGCAGCGTGGTGGCATCGACGCCATGACGCAGGCCCAGCTTGACGATGATGGCTTTGCCGGAGGCGGCGATCGCACCCATCGCGGCCAGGCCGATGCCACCCAGTGCGATGCGTGGGGAAGCGGTGGCGATGCGGGAAACGGGGCTGGACATCAGGACGACGGCGGGCCGCGCGGGGCGGCCCGGAAAGGCGTGGGGGCGTCATTGTCGCATGGAGGCGCCCGCTGACCTGTAGAGCCGAGCCTGCGCTCGGCTTCGCCACCCCTGGGCGAAAAGCAGCCGAGCATGGCTCGACTCTACAATGGCCCGGCTCAGCGCATCAGCACGACTTCCTCGGCCGAGGTCGGGTGGATCGCCACGATATCGTCGAACTGGGCCTTGGTCGCGCCCATCTTCACCGCCACCGCGAAGCCCTGCAGGATCTCGTCGGCCGCTTCACCCAGCAGATGGATGCCTACCACCCGCTCTTCCGGGCCCACGCAGACCATCTTGAACAGGCTGCGCTGGGTACCGTTGGCAAGCGCCTGCAGCATCGGGCGGAAGCGGCTGTGGTACACGCTCACCTGATCGAAACGTGCGCGCGCCTCTTCTTCGCTCATGCCCACCGCGCCCAGTGGCGGGTGCGAGAACACCACGCTGGCCACGTTCTCATAATCCATCTTCGACTGCGGGCGGCCGCCGAACAGGCGGTCCATCAGGCGCCGCGATGCGGCCACCGCCACCGGGGTCAGGCCGACCTTGCCGGCGATGTCGCCGACCGCATGCACGCTCGGCACGCTGGTGGTCTGCCATTCGTCCACCTCCACCTGCTGGTGCTCGCCGATGCCGATGCCCAGCGCTTCCAGGCCCAGGTCACGGCTGTTGCCGCGCCGGCCGGTGGCGAAGAACACTGCATCAAACACGGTGTCGAGCGGGCCGTCATGGCCGAACGCACGCACGCGTTCGCCCTCGCGCTGCAGTTCGCGCAGGCGGTAGTCGAAATGGATGCGCACGCCCTGCTGTTTCAGGTTCTCGGCCAGCTGGTCGGTCAGCTCGTAATCGAAGCGTTCCAGCAAGCGCTTTCCGCGCACCAGCAGGCTCACCCTGCTGCCCAGCGCCTGCAGCAGGCCGGCCAGTTCCACTGCAATGTAGCCACCGCCGATGATCGCGACCTCGGCCGGTGCCGCGCGCAGATCGAAGAAGTCATCGGAAACCAGGCCCAGTTCGGCACCGGGAACATCCGGGCGCAGCGGGTGCGCGCCGGTGGCGATCAGGATGTGTTCGGCGCTGTAACGCACGCCATCGCTGCAGGCGACGGTATGCGCATCGAGCAGATGGCCGCGCGCCGGAATGCGCACCACGCCGGTTTCATCCAAACGCTTGTGGTAGCTGGTGTGGATGTTGCTGATATAGGCCTGGCGATGGATCACCAGTTCCTTCCACGACAACGACGGGCGTGCCTCGACATCGAAGCCCATCGCATTGGCCAGGCCGATGCGCTCGTGCAGGTCGGCCGCCAGCCACATTGCCTTCTTCGGCACGCAGCCAACATTGACACAGGTACCGCCCAGCTCGCCGGGCTCCAGCATCGCCACGCGCTTGCCATGCTGCGTCGCGCGGATCGCACCGGCCAGGCCGGCGGAGCCGCCGCCAAGGACGATCAGGTCGTAATCATAGGGTGCAGTGCTCATCGGAATCGCTCGGGTCGGTAAGGGGCAGGATCGATCGCTGGCGTGCGGCCGCAGACGAGATCGGCGATCAGCTGGCCGGTGCCGGCGCTCATGCTGATGCCGAGCATGCCATGCCCCGCTGCAAGCCAGACGTGAGGATGCGCGGGTGCGCGGCCGATCAACGGCACGTCGTCCACGCTCATGGGGCGCCACCCGCACCACTGCTCCTGCAGCTGCGCACCGCGTGGCGCGCGCAGGTAGTGGTCGGCGGCCTGCTGCAAAGCCTGCAGGCGGGCCATGCGCAGCTGCGGATCGGCACCGGCGAATTCCATGGTGCCGCCCAGCCGCAGCGCTTCGCGCCAGGCGATCACGAACACGGAATGGTCTTTCAGCACCACCGGACGCCGTGGCACCTGCGCCGGTCGCGACCAGGTCAGCGAGTAGCCTTTGCCGGGCTGGATCGGCACGCGCAGATCCAGTTGCCGTGCCCAGTCGCGCGACCACGGGCCGGTGGCCAGCACCAGCTCACGTGCCCGCAGGGCCTGCCCACCGACCTGCACGCGTACCCCCTGTGCGTCGTCGCTGAAGCCCTGCACGTCCTTCTGCTCGTCGATCACCACGCCCTGCGCGCGCAGTACACGTGCCAGCTCCGCGGTGTAGCGGTCCGGCCGCAGCTGCGCATCACCGGGAAAGTGGATCGCGCCGGCCAGACGGTCGTGGAAGGCCGGATTGGCACGTGCGTAGCCGGCCCCGTCGATGCAGGCCGTGGCGATACCCTGCCTGTTCAGTGCTTCGCACTCGGCCGCGTAGTGGTCGAAGTTGCGCGCATCGCCGAACACATAGTCCAGCCCGCGCGTATCGAACTCGCACTCCAGTGCATGCGCCTGCACCCAATCGGCCAGGCGCAGCCGCGAGTCGTTCAGCAGTGCACCCCGTGCCCGCGTGGATTGCAGCCAGTCACGCGCGTTGCAGCGCGCACCGAACTGCAGCAACCAGCGCCACAGCACCGGATCCAGGCGGGTGCGCACATACAGCGGCGCACGCGGATCGAGCATCCAGCGCAATGCGCGCAGTGGCACGCCAGGCGCGGCCAGTGGAGGCGCATGGCTGGGAGTGACGGTGCCGCAGTTGCCGTGCGAGGTTGCCGCACCAATGCGGCCACGATCGATAACACGCACCTGCCGCCCCTGCGCACGCAGTGCGAGCGCGGCGGCCAGACCGATGGCACCGGCGCCCACCACGATCACATCCTCGCGCGCGCCCGGCATCGATCAGCCCTGCCCGGCTCCGCGCCGCATCGGCGGCCACTGCCGGTAGGTCATCGCGCGCCACAGCCATTCCATCGGCCCAAAGCGGAAGTGGCGCAGCCAGGCGTGCGAGATGCCCACCTGCACGGTGAACAGCAGCAGCGCGAACAGCAGCTGCACGCTGCGTGGCATCATTTCGAACGCGCCCAGGCCGTAGTGGTAGAACAACCAGGTGCACAGCAGGGACTGGCCGAGGTAATGGGTCAACGCCATGCGCCCGACCGGCGCCAGCCAGCCCAGCCACGCGCGCCAGTGCACGATCCAAGCCAGGTAGCCCAGGCACATCGGCAGGCCGCCGATCGTCACCAGCGCCATCGCCGCCGTCACCGGCAGATCGTAGGCGCCCGGCGCCAGATACGGTTTCCAGGCAACACCCAGCAGCGTGACCAGCAGGCCGAGGGGCAGCGCCACCCAACGCAACACCGCGTACAACCGCGGGAAGCGCTCCGGTGTGGCCAACGCGCCGCTGCCGGCAAACCAGCTCCCGATCAGGAACATGCCAAGCACCTCCGGACCGGTGATCAGCAGCGCCCCCATCGACGCGCCGAACTCATTCACCCGCTGCACGGTGGCCTGCATCCAGCTGCCGTGCCCGTACACCTGGCGCTGAAGATCGATGCTCTGCTGCGCCTCGGTGAGCATTTCCCGCACCTCGTCCGCCGAGGCCATCGACACCATCGCGCCGACCAGCAGCATCATCGCCACGCCGCCGAGGTAGACCGTCGCGCCCATCCACGGCAGCCAGCTGCGCGGCGCCTCCCGGCAGGCCAGCAGCGGCAGCGAGATCAGCGCGTAAAGCACCAGGATGTCGCCCGACCAGACCAGCACTGCATGGCACAGGCCGATCAGCAGCAGACCGGCGCTGCGACGCAGGTAGAACGGGGTGAAATCACGCCCAGCCAGCTCGGCGCGTTGCGCCATCACCGCAAAGCCGGCGCCGAACAACAGCGAGAACAGGGTGAAGAACTTGCCCTGCACGAACACATAGACAAAGGCATCGGCCCAGTAGTCAATGCCATGCCAATGCACGTCGATGGCAGTGAACGCCAGGTCCAGCGGCCCGCTGAAGGCCTCGATGTTCATCAGCAGGATGCCCAGCAGCGCGGCACCGCGCAGCACGTCCAGCACGGCGATGCGTTCGCCGGAGGCCATCGGCTGCAGGGAAGGAGAAGCGGCGTTCACGGGGCATCCGTCGGGCAGGTCCGTCATTATGCCGCCGGCCCGCACGCCGTGGATGGGCGCGCCGTGTTCCAGAAACGCAACGGCCCGCCGAAGCGGGCCGTTGCTGGCATCACGATCGCGCTGCGATCAGTGGTGGTGACCACCGTCGCCGTGGACGTGGCCGTGATCGATCTCTTCCTGGCCGGCTTCGCGCACATCGACGATTTCCACGTCGAAGTGCAGGTCCTTGCCAGCCATCGGGTGGTTCAGGTCGACGTCGACGACGCTCATGCCGACCTTCTGCACGGTCACCGCACGCGGGCCGAAGTTGGTCTGCAGCACGACCTGCTGGCCCGGGGCCAGCTTGGTGTTGCCGAAGTGCTTCTTCGGCACGCGCTGGGACAGGCCCTCACGGCGCTCGCCGTAGGCGTCGGCAGCATTGACATCGACGCTGAAGGTCGCACCGGCTTCCTTGTCCATCATGGCGTTTTCCAGGCCCGGGATGATGTTGCCGTGGCCGATCAGGATCGCCAGCGGCTCGCCGCGGTCCTTGGACGATTCGATCGGCTCCTGGCCGACTTCGGAAACGGTGTAGTGGAAGCGGACAACGCGGTCTTTTTCGATCTTCATGCGCAACTCTGTCTGGATCTGCCGGAGGCAGGCGGGTTGGGGCGGGTTGTCGCCCGGCGGGGACGCCGCCATCATGACGGCCAATCCAAGGTGGCGCATTATCCGGAGATCATGCACATCACGCCAGTTTCGTCCGGCCTGCGCCGGCTTCTCGCCCCGGCCCTGCTGCTGGCCCTGCCCCTGCTGATGACCGCCTGCGGCGGTGGCAAGGCCACCCGCCCTGCACCTCCGCCGCCAACGGCGAACTGGCCGAAGACCGTGCCGGACAACCCGGAGGCGGCCAACTCGGTGCTGATGCGCGCCATCAGCCTGGTCGGCACCCCCTACCGCTATGGCGGCAACACCCCCGATTCGGGCTTCGACTGCAGCGGCCTGGTCGCCTATGTCTACCGCGAGATGCTGGACCTGAAGCTGCCACGTACTTCGCGCGATCTGGCGGCGGTACAGGGCCCGAAGATCGATCCGCAGCGCCTGGCCACCGGCGATCTGGTGTTCTTCGGCAGCCGCGGCAGCGTCACCCACGTCGGCATTTATGTAGGTGAAGGGCGTTTCGTGCACGCGCCGAGTACCGGTGGCACCGTGCGGCTGGACTCGCTCAGCGGTCCCTACTGGAAGGACCACTACACAGGCGCGAAACGTGTCCTTCGCTAAGATGAACAGGCGATATGTTCAAAACTGTGACGCGCATCACCTTGAAACTAACGGATTACTAACGGAATTTTTAACTTATCCGCGCTTTTACAGGGCATGATGCCCCATCGTTTTTTTCCTGTGACCGACGCGTGACGACTGACGACCTGAAAAGCGAAGGCCAGACTTCCGTATCTTCACGCAGTGCCCGCCCGTTGTTGCTTGGCCTGGCACTGTGTCTGACCAGCCTCCCGGCCTGGTCGCAGACTGCTCCGAACCGTTCCGATGCAACCCCGGCCCCGGTGGCCGAGAGTACCGCCCGACCGGCCGCCAAGGCCGAGGCTGCCGCTCCGCAGCGCAGCCGCGTCGACGCCGCCGCCAGCGCTACCCTGGCCGCCCTGCTGCCGCACCTGGCCGCCAACGACACCATTCCGCTGATGGACCGCTCGGCCGTGGTGGCCGGTGACCTCAGCCGCCTCCTCGCCAACTACGACACCAGCAGCGCTGCCAATGGCAGCGTTGTCGGCACCGCGGCCGACAACGGCAAGGTGCAGTCGCTGCTGCGCCGTGCGATGACACTGCTGGGCACCCCGTACCGTTGGGGCGGCAGCAACCCGGACAGCGGCTTCGACTGCAGTGGCCTGGTCGGTTACGTGTTCCGCTCGGCCCTGGGTATCGAGCTGCCGCGCGTCTCGCGCGAAATGGCCCATGACGACAACGCCGAACTGATCAACGACCGTACCGCGCTGGCCGCCGGTGACCTGGTCTTCTTCGGCCGCAAAGGCCGCGTTGACCACGTCGGCATCTATGTGGGCGATGGCCGCTTCCTGCACGCGCCGAGCTCGGGCAAGGACGTCCGCGTGGACACCCTGCTCAGTGGCTACTGGGGCAACAAGTTCATGCAGGCTCGCCGGGTCGACCTCTGACCCGCTGGCGCCACCGCGCTGCCTGATGCAAGAAGCCGCTGCCCTGCAGCGGCTTTTTTGTTGGGCCTGCAATGGGGGACCCGCGCTGGTGGGTTTGGCCGGCCCGATCGGGTGCATGCCCGGTCGGGTGCATGCCTTGGTGGGTGCCGACCCTGGTCGGCACCGCCGCTATCCACGCATGGCGTGGATCTACCGGGGTCTGCCTGGTGGGTTTGGCCGGCCCGGTCGGGTGCATGCCTTGGTGGGTGCCAACCTTGGTCGGCACTGCCTCCATCTATGCATGGCGTGGATCTATCGGAGCCTGGCCTGGTGGGTTTGGCCGGCCCGGCCCGGTGCATGCCCTGGTGGGTGCCGACCTTGGTCAGCACCGCCGCCATCCACGCGTGGCGTGGATCTACCGGGGCTCGGCCTGGTGGGTTTGGCTTGCCCGGACGAGGGCCCGCCGTGGTGGGTGCCGACCTTGGTCGGCACTGCCGCCATCCACGCATGGCGTGGATCTACACACAACCTCAGGCGCGTGGCGGCGTCGGGTCGGGATCATCCACGCCCACGTTGCTGGACGGGTTGTCATACACCGCCTGGTCGAGCAGCCCGGTCTCCTTGGCCACGATCACCGGCACCAGCATCTGGCCCGTCACGTTCGTCATCGTGCGCATCATGTCCAGGATGCGGTCGATGGCATACAGGTAGCCGATCGTCTCCAGCGGCAGGTTGGCCGCGCTCAGCACCACCGTAGCCATGATCACCGCGGTACCCGGCACGCCGGCGGTACCGAAGCTTCCCAGCACCGAGGCGATCAGCACCACCACGTACTGTTCCGGGGTCAGCGGCACACCGCTGTACTGCGCGATGAACACCGCGCACAGCGCCGGATAGATCGCACCACAGCCGTCCATCTTGATGCTGGCGCCCAGCGGCACCGCGAACGAACCGTAGTCCTTGTTAACGCCCAGGTTGTGGGTGATCGAACGCAGCGCCACCGGCATCGCGGCGAAGCTGGACGAGCTGACGAAGGCCACCTGCATGCCAGGCGCCGCACCGCGGAAGAACTTCAGCGGATTCAGGCCATGCGCCAGCAGCAGCGCACTGTAGACCACCACGATGTGCAGGGCGCAGGCCACATACAGGGCCAGCACGAAATGACCCAGCGGCAGCAGCTTCTCGAACCCGTAACTGCCGACCAGACCGGCGATCAGCCCGAAGGTACCGATCGGGGTGACTTCCAGCACGAAGCGGGTCACCTGGATCATGATGTCGCTCATCTGGCCGACCAGCTTGCGCGCCTCGGTCACCTTCTCGCCCAGCTTGACGATGGCGAAGCCGACCAGGCCAGCGAAGAAGATCACCGGCAGGATCGAACCACGCCCGGCGGCCAGCACGGTTTCACCCGCGGCATTGACCTTGGTGCCGATGCCGGACAGCGCATAGAAGACATTGGCCGGCACCACGTCCAGCAATACCTGCACCACGCTGGGCACTTCGCGCGGCACATAGTTGCTGGCCATCGACAACTGCAGGCCACCCGCGCCGGGCTGCAGCACCGTGCCTACGGCCAGGCCAACGCATACCGCCAGCGCGGCGGTGATCACGAACCACAGGAAGGTGCGGCCACTGAGCGCGGCGACCGACTTCTGGCCGTGCAGCGACGAGATCGCATTGATGACCGCGAAGAACACCAGCGGCACCGCGATCATCTTGATCAGGGTGACGTACAGCTCGCCGAGCGGGCCGAACCACGTTTCCGCGGCCGGGCCGAGCGCCCAGCCGGCCAGCGCGCCGAGCACGAAGCCACCGACCACGCGCTGCCAGAATGGAATCCGCAGCCAGGCAGAGACCAGCTTCATAGGCAATCCAGAGGGAAGGAAGGGATGCTGGCACGATAGCCCAACAACGGCTGGGGAACGACCGCCCGGCCGGCAAATCAGTGTGTCATCGGCGTGCCTTGCGAGGGCGGGCATAATGAACGTCCCGTTACAGTTTGTGAGATCCCAGCGTCCATGCGCCGTTCCGTCTCCCTGTTGGCCGCCTGCGCCACCACCCTGCTGCTGGGCGCCTGCGCCAGCACCGCCCCCGCGTCCGCTCCGGCCGGCCTGAAGGTCGCCGTCGATCCCGTCGCCCACCCGGCCGGCGAGACACCGCAGTGGTGGTACCGCAGCGGCGCCGCCCAGGCCGCCGCCAACGGCGCGATGTCCGGCAAGGCCAAGAACGTCATCCTGTTCCTCGGCGACGGCATGAGCCTGACCACCGTGGCCGCCTCGCGCATCTACGAAGGCCAGCAGAAGGGCGGCTCCGGCGAAGAGAACCTGCTGTCCTGGGAGCGCTTCCCGGCCACGGCGTTCAGCAAGACCTACAACACCGATTCGCAGACGCCCGATTCGGCCGGCACCATGACCGCCATCACCACCGGCGTGAAGACCCACATGGGTGCGATCGGCGTCAGTGCCGGCAGCCGCACCGACTGTGCCGACAGCCTGTCCAAGGGCCTGCTGACCTGGCTGCAGCTGGCCGACAGCGCCGGCCTGGCTACCGGCGTGGTATCCACCGCGCGCCTGACCCATGCCACCCCGGCCGCCACCTATGCGCACTCGCCCGAGCGCAACTGGGAAAACGACACCGACCTGACCGACGCGGCGAAGGCCGCAGGCTGCAAGGACATCGCCCAGCAGCTGCTGTCGACCTCGCGCTATGGGCGTGGCCCGCTGGTTGCCCTTGGCGGCGGCCGTGGTGAATTCACCACGGTGGAAGAGCGCGACCCGGAGTACGACGACAAGGTCGGCCAGCGCCTGGATGGCCGCAGCCTGGTGCAGGAATGGCAGCAGGCGCACCCGCAGGGTGCCTACGTGTGGAACAGCAAGCAGCTGGCCGCCGCCGCGGATGCGCCGGCCATCCTTGGCCTGTTCGAACCGGACCACATGCGCTACGAGTACGAGCGCCCGCAGGATCCGGGCGGTGAGCCGAGCCTGGCCGAACTGACCGCAGCAGCGATCAAGAATCTGTCGAAGCACCAGGAAGGCTACGTGCTGATGATCGAAGGCGCGCGCATCGACCACGCCAACCACAGCGGCAATGCCTACCGTGCACTGACCGAGACCGTGGCGCTGTCCGACGCGGTCCGCGTGGCCAACGAACTGACCTCGGCCGATGACACGCTGATCATCGTTACCGCCGACCACTCGCACACGCTGAACTTCGTCGGCTACCCGGCACGCGGCAACCCGATCCTGGGCAAGGTGAAGGACAAGGGCGGCGAAGACGGTGCCGGCAAGCTCGACTATGCGCTGGACGGCAGCGGCCAGCCCTACACCACCCTGACCTACGCCAACGGCCCGGGCCATACCGGCGCCAGCAACCAGCAGCCGGCCGGCCCCAAGCGCTACCCGCACAACCCGAGCAGCTTCGAACCGGCCAACGGCCGCCCAAACCTGCGCGAGGTCGACACCGAGCACCCCGACTACATGCAGGAGGCGCTGGTGCCGATGAAGTCCGAATCGCACGGCGGTGAGGATGTCGGCATCTGGGCACGCGGCCCGGGCAGCAAGGCGATCCGCGGCACGCTGGAACAGAACGCGATCTACCACATGATCGTGCAGGCCACCCCGGCCCTGCGCGAGCGCCTGTGCCAGGCCGGCACCTGCGACGACAAGGGCGTGCCGGTGCAGCTGCCGGCACCGACGGCCTTCGAGCGCAAGGCCGAGGCCAAGTGATCGTGAGGCAGGCCCGCCCTGCCCCTGCCAGCGGCCGCTTCGCGCGGCCGCTGGCCCTGCTCGGCGTGCTGGCCAGTTCCAGCGCGCTGGCGCAGGCACCGGCGTGCAAGCTGCTGACCGACGAACACGGGTTATGGCCGCTGCCCAACTGCGAAGTGGTCGACCACCGGCCGAAGATCCAGCCGGACACGCTGAAAGACCTGAACTTTGATGACCACGGCCTGGCCGTGGTGTATGCCGACCAGGGTTTCCACTACGTCGACCGCAAGGGCCGCAGCCTGCCGGTGCTGACCTGGGACAACGGCCCGGAGACACCGGAGGAAGGCCTGCTGCGCGGGCGCGTCGGCAATCGCGTGGGCTACTTCGATCTGACATTCCGCCAGGTGGTGCCGGGCACCTTCGATTTCGCCTGGCCGTTCCGAGATGGCGTGGCCGAGGTCTGCAACGGCTGTCGTCGCGGCACGCCGGATGGCGATGGCCACACGCCGATGGAAGGCGGAGAGCGGTTCCGCATTGACCGTTCGGGTCGTCGGGTGAAGTAGGTTTTCGGCAGGGCTGCGCCCTGCACCTGCAGACGCAACGGCAACGGCCGAAGCAACAGCAACAGCGTGCATTCCGTGGGATGGCGGGGCACTGTGGGTTTGCGGGGACGCCGTAAACCCATCCATGGGGGCTTGGTCGCCGCATCCATGCGGCTCACACCCCGCAAACCCACAGTGCCCCGCCTTCGACAGGTTCCCGGTGACGGTTGGACCATCCACGCTTTGCGTGGATCACATCTGTCAGATATCGAATTGAATCCGGGGTCAGATCCGTTTTCCTGCGGAAAACGGATCTGACCCCAAGAGCAATTCCGACAGTTCGCAGGAAACTGTCGAAGGCGGGGTGGGTCCGGTTGCGGGAGTGTCCGCGGCATGGATGCCGCGGCCAAGCCCCCAAGGATGGGTTTACGGCGTCTCCCGCAACCGGACCCACCCCGCCATCCCTCAGCTGACCAGCTGTTGCTGTTGCTGTTGCTCTGGCTCGTAGCGGGTGCAGGGCGCAGCCCTGCCAAGTAAACCCCACCCTATACTTGCCGCCGTGACTGCCTTCCCCGCCCTCGTTCCGCTGGATGCGCCGCTGCTGGTGGGTTACAGCGGCGGTGTCGACTCCACCGTGCTGCTGCACTGGCTGTGGCGCTGCGCCCAGGCCTCCGGCACTCCGCTGCGTGCGATGCACGTACACCACGGTCTGCAGCCAGCCGCCGACGACTGGGTACGGCATTGCCAGCAGCAGTGCGCGGCCCTCGGTATCGAGCTGGCCGTGCACCACGTACAGGTCGACGACACCACAGGCCTGGGCCTCGAAGGCGCGGCGCGCCAGGCACGACGTGCCGCCTTCGCGGCCGAGCTGCGCGAAGGTGAAACGCTGGCACTGGCGCAGCACCAGGACGACCAGGCCGAGACCTTCCTGCTGCGCGCGCTGCGCGGTTCGGGCGTCGATGGCCTTGCAGCGATGTCCGCACGCAGCCGTCTTGGCGAACATCACCTGTGGCGACCACTGCTGTCGACGCCGCGCACCGCGCTGCTCGACTACGCCCAGCAGCACGCGCTGCAATGGATCGAAGACCCCAGCAACGCCGAAGACCACGCCGATCGCAACTTCCTGCGCCTGCAGGTGTTGCCGTTGCTGCGCCAGCGCTGGCCGCACGCGGCGGCGGCATTGGCCGGCAGCGCGACGCATTGCCGGCAGACCCGCGAACTGCTGGACGAGGAAGACGCCGAGCTGATCGCGCACCTGGAAGTGGCACCGCGCGTGCTGTCGCTGCAGTTGCTGCGTCAGGTATCACCGGGGCGCGCGGCACGCGTGCTGCGCGCCTGGGTGATCGGCAACGGCGCAGCACCGTTGCCGGCCACGGTGTTGCAGCAGGCGCTGGAGGAGCTGTTGCCGGCCGACACCGACCGCCAGGCGCGTGTGCGCTGGCAGGATCACGTGATCCAGCAATGGCGTGACCATGCCTACCTGCTGCCAGCCCGGCTGCCCTCGCTGCCTCTAGACTGGCAGGCGGCCTGGGATGGCCGTGCACCGCTGCCATTGCCCGACGGTGGCCAGCTGAGCCTGCTTGGCGCCAGCGCGTTCGAACAGCCACTGCAGGTCCGTGCACGCGTGGGCGGTGAGCGCATCCTGCTGCCCGGCCGCCAGCATTCGCACGCGCTGAAGGACTGCCTGCAACGTGAGCGCCTTGCCCCATGGCGGCGCGCGCAGCTGCCGTTGATCTTCGATGGCCCGCAGTTGCTGGCCGCCGCCGACGTGGTCATCGCCGCGCCCTTGCAGGCCTGGTTGCAGGCGAACGAGGCACAGCTGCGGTGGCGTCCCGGCGGCTGGTGAATTGACCCCCGCGCGCGGCCCGTCCACACTTGCCGCATGGCCAAGAAGTCCCCCGAAAACGCCTCCCCGGTCGCCCAGTTCGAGCAGTCGCTCGAATCGCTGGAGCAGCTGGTGGAGCAGATGGAAACCGGCGAGCTGAGCCTGGAAGCTTCGCTCAGTGCTTACGAGCGTGGTGTCGGTCTGTACCGCCAGTGCCAGCAGGCGCTGGAGCAGGCCGAACTGCGCGTGCGCCTGCTCAGCGATCCGGCGCAGCCGGAAGCCTCCGAGCCTTTCGATCCACCCAGCCATGACGGCTGAGGTCCTGTTCGCGCGTTGGCGCGACCGTATCGAAAGCCAGCTCGATGCCGCCCTGCCCTCGCCTGCCGAGGCGCCGCAGCGCCTGCACCAGGCCATGCGCTATTCGGTGCTCGGTGGCGGCAAGCGCATGCGGCCGCTGCTGGTGTACGCCAGTGGTCACCTGTTCGGCGCGCAACTGGAACACCTGGACGCCGCTGCGATGGCCGTCGAGCTGATCCACGCCTATTCGCTGGTGCATGACGACCTGCCGGCGATGGACGACGATGCCCTGCGTCGCGGCAAGCCGACCACCCACATCGCCTTCGACGAAGCCACCGCGATCCTTGCCGGTGATGCGCTGCAGACCCGTGCTTTCGGCCTGCTGGCCGATGCTCCGCTGCCAGCCACCTTGCGCGTGGCCTGCCTGCAGACCCTGGCCCATGCCTCGGGTGCTTCAGGCATGTGCGGCGGCCAGGCGCTGGACATCGATGCCACCGGCCAGCAGCAGACGCTGGCAGCATTGACCCGCATGCATGCCCTGAAGACCGGTGCGTTGATCCGGGCGGCAGTACGCCTGGGCGCGCTGTGCGGCCAGGCCCACGAACCGCAGCTGGCCCAGCTGGACAGCTTCGCCGATGCGCTCGGCCTGGCCTTCCAGGTGCGCGATGACATCCTCGATGTCGAAGCCAGTTCCGAACAGCTGGGCAAGACCGCCGGCAAGGACCAGGCACAGGACAAGAGCACCTTCCCCGCCCTGCTCGGCATGGACGGTGCGAAGGCGCAGCTGCAGGAACTGGCGGCACGCATGCAGGCCCTGCTGGCCGGGTATGGCGACGAGGCCGATGCGCTGCGCGCACTGGCGACGCTGGCAGTGGAACGCGATCACTGATCGCTGCACGCGGCCCGGCATTTCCCGCACACGAAAACGCCCGGCAATGCCGGGCGTTTTCAGTTCCGCGTGCGGACGATCTTACTTGATCAGGCGCAGCGCGAACGGGTAGCGGTAGGCTTCGCCGTTGTTGGCCTTGACCGCAGCGATGATGCTGAACACCAGGCTGATGATGCCGACGATCGGCGCCAGGATGCCGCCGATGATCACGATCATCAGGATCATGCTGATGACCATGGCGATGGTCACGGTGATCTGGAAGTTCAGGGCTTCCTTGGCCTGGTCGGTCACGAAGGCCTTGCCCGCGTCATCCTTGTTGATCAGCCAGATGATCAGCGCGCCGATGAAGCCGGTGAAGATGCCCAGCAGGTGCGCGGCCAGGGCCATGGTGCGCTGGTCGGCCGGGACGTCGGTGGTGGCCGGCGGCGGCGGCGGGACGTTATCGAATTCACTCACGACAAAACTCCTTTTCATTGGGTGGTCTTGACCAACCAGCACCCAGCTGATTGCGTCAGGCGGGCATAGCTTACGCCATCGACGGCATCAATCATTACCTGCGATGGTCATCCTCCCCAACAGGATCGAACCGGTCCGGATGTGCGAGCGGGGATCGACGTCGCTGCCGACCGCCTCGATGCTGCTGAACATCTCGCGCAGGTTGCCGGCGATGGTGATGCCGTCCACCGGGTACTGGATCTCGCCGTTCTCGACCCGGAAGCCACCCGCGCCACGCGAATAGTCGCCGGTCACGCCGTTCACGCCCTGCCCCATCAGCTCGGTCACCAGCAGGCCGTCGCCCATCTGCCGCGCGATGTCCTGCAGGGAGCCGGCATTGGCCGCCAACTGCAGGTTGTGCACGCCGCCGGCGTTGGCGGTGGTCTGCAGGCCCAGCTTGCGTGCCGAGTAGCTGCCCAGCACATAGCGCTGCAGCACGCCATCGCGGACCAGCGCCGAGGCCCGGGTGGCGACGCCGTCGCCGTCGAAGGCTGCCGAGCGCAGGCCACGGCGCAGGTGCGGCAGCTCCTCGATCTGCATCCATTCCGGGAACAGGCGCTGGCCAACGCTGTCCAGCAGGAAGCTGGCCTGGCGGTACAGGGCACCGCCGGACACCGCCGACAGCAGGTGCCCGACCAGGCTGCGCGCCACTTCCGGGGCGAACAGCACCGGCATGCTGCCGGTGGCCAGCGATCGCGGCTGCAGGCGGGCGACAGTGCGCTCGGCGGCACGGCGACCGACCAGGCCGACGTCCTCCAGGTCCTCGCGAGCCAGCGCACTGGTGTACCAGCCGTCACGCTGCATGCCATCGCCCTGCCCGGCGATCAGCGCACAACCGACCGAGTGGTGGGTGCCGCGCTCACGGCCGATGAAGCCATGCGAATTGGCATAGACCGACAGGCTCTGCATGCTCGACACCGAGGCGCCGTCGGAATTGCGGATCTGCGCATCGGCCTCACGGCCTGCGGCTTCGCAGGCCAGGGCCAGGTCCACCGCCTCGTCGGCCTGCAGCGCCCACGGGTGCCAGCCGTCCAGGTCCGGGAAGTGGGTGGCCATCAGGTCCGCCTCGGCCAGGCCGGCGGCCGGGTCGTCCTCGGTATGCCGGGCGATGGCGCAGGCCTGCTCGACCGTGGCCGCCAGGCTGGCCTCGTTCAGGTCGCCGGTGCTGGCGCTGCCCTTGCGTTGGCCGAAGTACACGGTGACGGCGATGCCGCGGTCGCGGGTGGACTGCACGGTTTCGACCTCGCCGAGGCGGACATTGACCTCCAGCCCACGGTCTTCGCTGCAGCTGACTTCGGCCTGGCTGGCGCCCAGCGCGCGGGCGCGGTCGAGCAGCTGCTGGGAGAGGTCGGCCAGCCGTTCCAGCCGGGCCGGGCTGTCGTCGCCGACGGCGGCTTCAGGGGCGATCACGTTCAATGCTTTATCCTGTACGGGTTGGGCCCGGCATCACGCCGGGCGACTTTTTTTGAAATCAGGTATGGACGATGCGCGGACGCGACGAAGAAACCGGTGAATTCCACGACAAGAGCCGCAGCCAGAACCGGCGCGACGCGCTCGACGTCCTGGCCCTGGGCGAAAAACTGGTGTCGCTGACACCGGCCCAGCTGGCGCGCCTGCCGATCCCGGAAGACCTGCTGCCGCACATCGCCGAGTGCAAGCGCATCACCGCCCACATCGCCCACAAGCGCCAGTTGGCGTTCCTGGCCAAGCACATGCGCCGCGAAGAAGACGCCACGCTGGATGCGATCCGCGATGCGCTGGATGCCAACAGCGAAACCGGCCGCCGCGAGGTGGCGATGATGCACCGCGTGGAAGACTGGCGCGAGCGCCTGTTGGCCGAAGGTGACAAGGCGCTGGCCGCCCTGCTGGACGACTACCCGCAGGCCGACCGCCAGCAGCTGCGCACGCTGGTGCGCAATGCGCAGGCCGAGAAGGCGAAGAACAAGCCGCCGCGTGCCTACCGCGAGATCTACCAGGTGCTGCGCGCACTGATGCTGCCGGCGGCGCTCGGCCTGAAGGCCAGCGCCGAGGACGCCGGCCACGTCGAGACCGACGAAGCCGACGAGGACTGAGTCCGCGCCGGCGCGGGCGGTGGCGCTGGCCATCGCCCGGCTCAGGCCTGGGTACCGCCGACGGTGATGCCCTCGATCAACAGCGACGGCTGGCCGACACCCACCGGCACACTCTGCCCGTCCTTGCCACAGATACCCACGCCCTCATCCAGGGCCAGGTCGTTGCCGACCATGCGTACCTTCTGCATGGTCTCCGGACCGTTGCCGATCAGGGTCGCGCCCTTCACCGGCGCGGTGATGCGGCCATCCTCGATCAGGTAGGCCTCGGTGGCCGAGAACACGTACTTGCCGCTGGTGATGTCGACCTGGCCGCCGCCGAAGTTGACCGCATACAGGCCCTTCTTCACCGAACGGATCATTTCCTGCGGATCGTGCTGGCCGGCACGCATGTAGGTATTGGTCATGCGCGGCATGGTCAGGTGCGCGAACGATTCGCGGCGCCCGTTGCCGGTCGGTGCCATGCCCATCAGGCGTGCATTGAGGCTGTCCTGCATGTAGCCGACCAGGATGCCGTCCTCGATCAGCGTGGTGCACTGGCTCGGGTGGCCTTCGTCGTCGATGTTGAGCGAACCGCGACGGCCGTCGAGCGTACCGTCGTCAACGATGGTCACCCCCGGGGCGGCAACGCGTTCGCCGATGCGGCCAGCGTAGACACTGGTGCCCTTGCGGTTGAAATCGCCTTCCAGGCCATGGCCGACCGCCTCGTGCAGCAGCACGCCGGGCCAGCCCGGGCCCAGCACAACAGGCATCACGCCGGCCGGTGCCGGCACGGCATCCAGGTTCACCAACGCCTGGCGCAGGGCCTCGCGCGCGAACGCTTCCGGGCGGCCATCCGCGAACAGTTCCTCATAGCCATAGCGGCCACCACCGCCGGCATAGCCGGACTCGCGGCGGCCGTTGTGTTCGACGATCACCTGCACGTTCAGGCGCACCAGCGGGCGCACGTCAGCGCCCAGCACGCCGTCGCTGCGGGCGATCAGCACCGTGTCGACTCCCCCGGACAGGCTGACCATCACCTGCTTCACGCGCGGGTCGGCGGCACGCAGGTAGCCGTCCAGGCGCTTGAGCACCTCGACCTTGGCCTCGTTGCCGACGCCATCGATGGGATCCAGCGCCGGATACAGCGCGCGTGCATTGCCGCGCAGCAGCGAGCGCCCGGCCTGCGCGCCACCTTCGCGCGAGATCGCACGCGCCGACTGCGCCGCGGCCAGCAGCGCGTCGGCATGGATGTCATCGGAATAGGCGAAACCGGTCTTCTCGCCGGAAATCGCGCGGACACCCACGCCTTGCTCGATGGAGTGGGCACCGTCCTTGACGATGCCATCCTCCACGCTCCAGCTCTCGCGGCGGGCATGCTGGAAATAAAGGTCTCCGAAGTCGACTCCGGGGCCGAGCAACTGCCCGAAGGTGCGCTCCAGGCCAGCGGTATCCAGGCCACCGGGGCGCAGCAGGCGGTCTTGGGCAAGCGTCAGGGCGATATCAGTCATGGTCTCGATCTGGGGGTGCGGGGGCGCTCAGGCAAGCCCCGTGAACAGGAGGTCCACGCTCAGCGTGAGCGTGGCAGGTCGGTAACGGTCGGCGGAACGGCCGGGGCCGGGCGCGGCACGGGCGCTGGCGGGGTCTTGTCGCGGCTGCGTTCGATCACTTCCACCTTCGGCTCCTTCCAGGGGCCGGTCACCTTGTAGGTGCGGGCGCCGATCTCGCCGAGCGGTTTGGACAATACCGCATTGGTGGCCGCGCCGAGCGCCGCGCCCACCGGGCCACCTGCCACCGCGCCGACCACGGTCAGCAGGTTGCCGGCGCGCGGGTTGACATCGATGGTCTGGTCGAACTGCTGGTTGCGCAGATCGGCCTGGCCGCGGATGGTGATGTTTGCCGCCGGGCCTTCGATCAGTACTTTGTCGGTGCGGGCCATGCCCTGTCCGAACTGCACGCTGCCGTCGACCTGGTTGAACGCGAAGCCCTTGGAGAAGAAATCGCGGAAGTCGAACATCAGGCGCCGCGGCAGCTGGGTCACGCTGAGCAGGCCCAGCACACGACCGGCGCCCGGCTCCAGCTCCAGCAGCTGGCCATTGCGCGCGTGCAGGTCCAGGCGGCCCTGCAGGTTGGCCAGCTGGAAGTCCGAAGGGCCACCACTCCACGACGCCTGCAGCTGCGCCTGGCCGGAGCCGCCGCGCAGCTGGCCGCCGTAATCGAGGTTCTGCATCAGTCCGCCCAGGTCCTCACTGCGCACCTGCGCGGTCAGTTCGGTGCGGGCACCACCGGTGCGGCCCAGCCAGCGACCGCTGATGTCAATCTCCTGGTCCGGCGCGCGGAAGCGCAGCTCGTCCACGTTCAGTCCGTTGGCCAGTGGCCGCGTCCGCAGCACCGCCTGGCCGAGCACGACCTTGCCGAACTGCAGGTCGGCGATGTCCAGCGCGAACGGCGGCAGCTTGGCCGGGTCCATGTCATTGGCACCGGCCTGCACCCGCGCTGGCGCGGCCGCACCCGGTGCCGGTGGCAGCGACTGCCAGTGCACGCGATCGAGTTGGCCACTGATGGTGCCTCCTTCGGCGTTGGGTACGGTCAGGCGACCAGCCAGCGAAGGTCCATCCAGGCGCACATCCAGCGCCTGCGGTCCCGGCTGCAGCTGCAGGCGGGTCTGCTCGAAGACGCCGCCGATCAGCATCAGCTTGCCGACCTGCACGTCCACGGCACGCAGCGGCATGCCGTCATCGTCGTTGCCACCGCGGGCCAGGCCGATCCACTCCAGCGCATCCAGGGTCGGGCTGCGGCCATTGACGGACAGTCCGCTCGGCGGCGGCTCGCGATCGGCATGGTCGCTGCCCAGGGTGACCTGCACACCGGTGCGGTTGTTGTGGCTGCGCGCGGCCAGGGCCAGACGCTGGCCAAAGGCCACATCGATGCGGCCAGCGCCCATCGGCAGCTGCGCGGCCACCGTGGTCGCCAGCGGCTCGGTGGCCGGCTTGTCCAGGGGCGCCGGCAGGTCCAGGCGGGTTCCCACCAGATCCGAGCTCAGGCGCAGCTCGCTGGGCGGTGCGGGCGCTCCCGGTGCCACTTTGGGGAGGTTGACCGCAATGGTCCATGGCGAGGTACCGGCGATATAGGGCTTGAGCCACGCCATTTCCGGGGCGCGGTCAATCAGCACGCCGGCGTCGAGGTTGGCCGTCAGCTGCGACTCGAACGCCAGCCTGCTGTCGTGCACGTAGCCGCCGGCGCGCAGGCTCAGGCGGCCGTCCTGACCAAGGTGGCGCACCGCCAGTTCCTCAGCACCGAAGCCGCCATTGCTGTAGCGCGCCTGCCCATGCATGTTGTCGAAGGCCAGCTGGAAGCGCTTGTCCACCAGCTTCACACCATTGAGGTCGACCGTGCCCTGCAGGTGACCGCCGCCTTCATCGTGGTGCAGCGGCTGCAGCAGGTCGAAGGTCACGTGCGCCGGGCCGCTGGCGACCAGGTTGTCCAGGGTATCGCCATAGTCCTTGTGCAGCGGGCTCTGCCGCAGCATCGCCAGCAGCTTGCCCGCATCGCTGGGCGCATCCGCGCGCACATACAGCGGCTGCTGGCCGAAGTCCGGAATGCCCGCTTCGAATGCCTGTACCGCCACGCCGGCCAGATCGCCGCGCCCACGCATGTCGAAGCCGGGGCCGATGAAGGCGATATCGGCATCGACCTGGCGCATCAGCGGCCAATCGTGCTGGAAGCGGATCTCGCCATTGGTGATGTGTCCGGTGGCCTCGAAGCGGCCATCATGGTTGTCGAACGGCCAGTCATCCAGGTCACCACTGACCAGGCCGACACCGTTGCGCACCTGCCCATCGGCCAGTGCCATGTCCAGCCAGTCGGTAGCACCCTTGCTCATCTTGGAATGGATCCAGAACCGCTTGGCCGCGGTCATCGGCACATCGTCCAGCTTGGCCGCCAGCTGCAGCCACGGCCGCGTGCCGTCACCCTGGAACCAGACGCCGCCACGCACATCGGCCGCGTAATCGGTACCTTCCACCCGCATCGCCGCGGTGCCGATGCGCCAGCCACCGGCCTCGTCGCGCCAGCCCACCACCTGCCCGGCCAGATGCAGGTCGTGGCGCACGCCGAAGCCCGTCGGCCAATCGAACTGCAGCTGACGTTGCGGCTGCAGCTGCAGGCTGAAGCCATCGGCATCGCCCTCGAAGCGTCCCCCCAGGCCACGCAGGCCCGGTGAGTGACCCACGCTGGCGAAGCCCAGCGACTGCAGCTCACCCTGGACCCACAACGGGCCATCACGTTCGCCGGCCAGCTGCAGCTCACGCACATCCAGCTGCGGTTTGGACAGGAACAACCAATGGCGCAGGCCGGGGTCGAGGCGATCACTCAGCGCCAGGGCGCGCAGCGCGGTACCGGCCTGTACCTCGCCGGAACCAACCCGCAACTGCTTGCCGACCTGCAGGTGCAGGCCATCGAGCTGTTGTTCACCGTCCGCCGACTTCAGGCGCAGGCGCGGCACCTGCAACGCCCAGCCATCGGCCTGGCGCTGCCAGCGCAGGCGGGCCTGCACGCGCTGCAGCTGCAGCTGCGGAGCAGCCACGTCGGGCATCGGTGCGCCGTCGATGCGGACGTCACGCAGGTCCGAATCAGTGGTCAGGGCCACCGGCGCGAAATCGCGCAGGGTCAGCCACAGGTTCAGTTCGCCCTTGCCCTCGCGCAGGCGGATGCCCCCGGCCGCCAGCAGCGGCGACCAGGCGTGGAAATCAACGGGGTCTGCGCCAAGCCAGGCCTGGCCGTTGCCGCCTGCGCGGTCCACGTCCAGTACCGCGGTCAAAGGCAGCGCATCGGCCTGTGCCCATGCCCGTACGCCCACCCGCAGGCGCTGGCCGTTGACGCGCAGGCGGAGGTCGATGCGCGGCAGCGTGGTGTCGATGCCCAGGCCCGGCGCATGCACGCCCAGGCGGCCACCGATCACCTGCAGTTCGCCCAGCCGGCGCAACGCGTCCAGCGGGTCGCCGCCGGTACTGGACTGCGGCAGGCCACGCACCGACCAGCGGCCGTCCTCGCCCTGCTGCAGGTCCAGTGCCAGGCCACGCAGGCGCAGTTCGGTCAACGAGCGGCCGGGCAGCAGCCCGCTGTACATCGACACCAGCACCTCGGCCTCGCCGATGGCCAGGCCCTGGCCGGCGCCGATGCGCAGGCCCTTCAGCTGCAGCAGCGGGCCACGCCGGGTCCAGGCCGTCTGCAGCTGGTCGAAATGCACCGGCTGGCCGGCGCGTTCACTCAACCAGGCGGCAATCCTGTCGGGATGGCGCTCGGCCAGCGGCAGCAGCTGGCTGAGGGTGCCCACCAGCAGTGCCAGCCCGACCAGGCCCACCGCGCAGGCGGCAATGAAATGACGGCGGATCCTTCGCAGTCGCAGGCGCGGCGGCGCGCTCATCGGCCACCGCCGGCCTGCGGCCGGCGAGGATCAGAGCAGAACGACATCGAATTGCTCCTGCAGGTACTGCTCGTCCGCCTGGAAGCGGATGCTCTTGCCGAGGAATTCCTCCAGCTCGGCCACAGCCGAGGATTCCTCGTCGGTGATGCGCGCGACCACCTTGGTCGAGGCGATCACCAGCAGGCGCGCGGCATCGAACTGGCGCACGGCACGGGTGATCTCGCGGAAGATCTCGTAGGTCACCGTTTCGGTGGTCTTGATGCTGCCACGGCCGCTGCACTGCGGGCAGGTTTCCGACAGCTGGCGCTCCAGGCTTTCGACCGTGCGCTTGCGGGTCATTTCCACCAGGCCCAGCGGCGAGAAGTCGTACACCGTGGTCTTGGCATGGTCGCGGGCCAGCGCCTTTTCCAGCGTGCGCAGCACCTGGCGGCGATGCTCGGCATCATCCATGTCGATGAAGTCGATGATGATGATGCCGCCCAGGTTGCGCAGCCGCAGCTGCCGTGCCACCGCCTGTGCCGCTTCCAGGTTGGTGCGGAACACCGTCTCTTCCAGGTTGCGCTGGCCGAGGAACGAACCGGTGTTGACGTCGATGGTGGTCATCGCCTCGGTCTGGTCGATCACCAGGTAGCCACCGGATTTCAGCGGCACCTGCTTGTCCAGCGCACGGCCGATCTCGTCCTCCACCCCGAACATGTCGAAGATCGGGCGATCACCGGCGTACAGCTCCAGTTTCTCGGCCAGCACCGGCATGTACTTGGCAACGAAGGCCTGCAGCTGGCCGAAGGTCTCCTTCGAATCCACCTTCACCTTGTCCACGTCCTTGCGGATCAGGTCGCGCACCGAACGCAGCGGCAGGCTCAGGTCCTCATAGATGTTGCTGCACGAGGCTGCCTCGCGGCCCCGTCGCTCGACCACGTTCCAGACCCGCGACAGGTAGGCGATGTCCTCGGCGATGGCTTCGGCCGGCTGGCCTTCGGCGTTGGTACGCACGATGTAGCCGTAGCCACCATGCTGGGCCGACAGCTCGGTCACCAGTGCCTTCAGCCGCGCGCGCTCGGTTTCATCCTCGATGCGCGCGGACACGCCCACGACCTTGGATTGCGGCAGCAGCACCATGTAGCGCGACGGAATGCTGATCTGCGTGGTCAGGCGTGCACCCTTGGTGCCGATCGGGTCCTTCACCACCTGCACCACGATGTCCTGGCCGTCACGCAGCAGCTCGACGATGGGCACGCTGGCCGGCGGCGGCAGGGTCGTGTTCTCGGTGTCGGCACTGGCCACCGGCGCCGGGCGCACCACGTCGTTGGCGTGCAGGAACGCGGCGCGCTCCAGACCCACTTCGACGAACGCGGCCTGCATGCCGGGCATGACCCGCTGCACCTTGCCCTTGTAGATGTTGCCGACCACGCCACGGCGCCAGCCGCGCTCGATGTGCAGTTCCTGCAGCATGCCGTTTTCGATCACCGCGACCCGGGTTTCGCGCGGGGTCACATTGACCAGGATTTCCTCAGACATCGGCAGCCTCCCTGGCGGCATCAGCAGTTGGGGCCGGCACGCCGCAGCGCGCCAGCAGACGATCGGTGTGCAGCAGCGGCAGTCCCATCACGCCGGAGTAGCTGCCGGAAAGATGTTCGATCCAGCGTTCGGCCCCGCCCTGGATGGCGTAGGCGCCGGCCTTGTCCAGCGGCTCACCGGTGGCCACGTAGGCGGCGATGTCAGCGTCGTCGATCGGCGCGAAGGTCACTTCGGAAATGACCAGTTCGCTGTCCAGACCATCCGCACCGACCACCACCACGGCGGTCATTACCTGATGGGTGCGCCCGGCCAGTCGCGCCAGCATCGCGCGCGCGTCGGCGGCGTCGGCCGGCTTGCCGAACACTTCACCGTCCAGCACCACCTCGGTGTCCGAACCGAGCACCTGCGCCTGCGGGTCTTCGGCCAGCACCCGGGCCAGCCCGGCGCGTGCCTTGTCGGCGGCGACCCGGCACACATACTGTTCGGCACTCTCGGTCGCGGCGCGCTGCTCGACGACCTCCAGGTCCAGGGCCTGGAAGGGGCGTCCGAGTCGGGCCAGCAACTGGTTGCGTCGGGGGGAGCGGGAAGCAAGATAGAGCATCGGCACAGCATAACCTGAGCCCGTCACCTGAATCGTCGGCAACCTGTCGAGGAACGCACACAACCCCGAACGGGCTCACAGCGCGTTCATCGCTACGACACCACCCTCATCCGCACAACAAGGAGATCCCATGCGCCTGACCGCCACCCCGCTGCTGCTCGCCCTGTCCCTCGCCCTTGGAACCTCGATGACCGCCCATGCCGCCCCGTCGTCGCCGTCGATCGCCGCCGCGGCCGAAGGCACCCTGCTGAACATCTCGTCCAATGCCGAAGCCACTCGCGTGCCGGACGTGGCCACCCTGTCGGCAGGCGTGGTCACCCAGGCCGCCGATGGCAACAGCGCGATGCGCCAGAACGCCCAGCAGATGGACAAGGTGCTGGCCGCGATCAAGGCCGCCGGCATCGCCGAGCGTGACGTGCAGACCAGCGGCGTCAGCCTCAACCCGCAATACCGCTATGCGGACAACGAAGCGCCGAAGATCACCGGCTACCAGGCCAGCAACACGGTCAGCCTGAAGGTCCGCGACATCGCCAAGCTCGGCAAGGTGCTCGACGCGCTGGCCGCGCAGGGTGCCAACCAGATCAACGGCCCCAGCTTCGAGATCGACCAGCCGGAACCGGTCTATGACGAAGCCCGCCTCGCCGCGCTGAAGAAGGCCCAGGCCCGTGCCCAGACCTATGCCAAGTCGCTGGGCCTGCAGGTGCGCCGCATCGTCAGCATCTCCGAGAACGCCGGCGGCGGCTACCGCCCGATGCCGATGATGCGGACCATGTCGGCCGGCGCGGCGATGGACAAGGCCACCCCCGTCGCACCGGGTGAATCCACTGTGTCGGTCAATCTGGACGTGGTGTTCGAACTGGGTCGCTGATCCCATCCTTTCCGTTAGACAGAGGCGGGTCCCGCGGGGGGCCCGCCTTTTTCATGTGGGCCGGGGCGGCTGGCTGAAGGCCAGCCCAACGATCCTGCCCCTGCCTCTAGGCAGTGGCCGGGCCCTGGCGTTAATGATTGACTGCCAGCCGCGTGCGGCAACCCCGCCACGGGCCCTGGTGCGTTGAGGACTTCGTCACTGGCATGGAGGTGGACCATGGTTCGTACGTATCCCGTTGCATCCCCGCACTTCGACCCCGCCCGCGTTGCCGCCTGGAGCGCGGCCATCGCCCTGCATCTGCTCGCGTTCCTGCTGCTGCTGATTCCGGCGACCTACCAGGCCGTGCAGGTCCCGCGTGACAAGACCACGGTCAGGCTGATCGAGAAGATCCCGCCAACGCCGCCCCCTCCGGTGCTGCAGGAACCGAAGGAAGTCGCCCGGGTCGTGCCGAAACCGCACGCACAGCCGGCGACACCGCCACTGCCGGCCCCTACCGCGACCGTGGAGGAAACCCAGGGCATCACGCTGCCGGCCGCTGAACAGGCCCCACCGCAACTTGCGCCGAGCATCGACACCCATACACCGCTGTCCGGCGCCCAGCTGCAGTACCGCAGTGCACCGCCACCGGCCTACCCGGTCGCCGCACTGCGCAACCATGAGCAGGGCACGGTGCTGCTGCGGGTGGAGGTCGACAACAGCGGTCAGCCGGTCGCGGTCAGCATCGAGCGCAGCAGTGGCTCGCGCCACCTGGACCAGGCCGCACGCCAGCAGGTGCTCAAGCGCTGGCGCTTTGAACCGGCCCAGCGTGATGGCGTAGCGGTACCGGCCATCGGCCTGGTGCCGGTGCAGTTCTCGTTGCCGGACTGACGATCCGGGGCCGGTCCGACCGCCTGTCGGACCGGCCTTCGAGATCGAAATGCCAAACTCGGCAAAGTTCGACCTCAAACGTTACGGATTAAGCAAAATTTCACGTCTTCGTCACCCGTCGGAAACCTAGATTGGCCCGTCCCGGACACTCCGGAGACAGCCCTCAACGCTACGGTTTTCCAGTTAGGAGAGAAGCTGTGAAACACCTGATCCAACGGCCCGCCAGCCGCCGCCGCTGCACCCTGGCATCGTCCATCACCCACATCCTTACCGGCGGCACCCTGCTGCTGGTTGGCGCCGTGGCTTCCACCTCCGCCTTCGCGCAGGAAAAGGCCACCAACCTGGACCGCATCACGGTCACCGGTTCGAACATTCCGCGCACCAACACCGAAACACCGTCCCCGGTGCAGGTGGTGACCCGCCAGGAAATCGACCGCACCGGCAAGACCACGGTTGCCGAATACCTGCAGACCCTGACTGCTGATGGTTCCGGCTCCATTCCGAAGACCTTCGGCAACGGCTTCGCCGGCGGTGGTGCCGGCATTTCGCTGCGTGGCCTGGGCGCGGGCTCGACCCTGGTCCTGTTGAACGGCCGCCGCATGGCCACCTACGGCCTGGCCGATGACGGCCAGAAGGTCTTCACCGACCTGAGCACCATTCCGCTCGACGCGGTTGAACGCGTGGAAGTGCTGAAGGATGGTGCCTCGGCGATCTATGGCTCCGATGCCATCGCCGGCGTGGTCAACATCATCCTGCGCAGTGACTTCCAGGGCGCGATCCTGCGCGCTTCGTACGGCACCTCCGGCGACGGCGACGGCAACGCAAAGAAGGCCACCCTGACCGCCGGTACCGGCGATCTGGCCACTGACGGCTGGAATGCCTTCTTCAGCCTGGACGTCGGCAAGACCGACGCGATCAAGATCAGCGATCGCAAGAACCGCAAGTGGATCGGCACCGGCGACACCCGCCCGTGGGGCTACGGCAACAACGCTCAGTTCCTGGGCGGCGCCTTCCTCAGCGGCGGTACCCGCGGCGGCGTAGGTCCGAATGGTTCGGTGTACGACGGCACCGGCCATCTGGTCGCCCTGCCGGGCTGTGCCGGCCTGACCACCATTCCCGGCCAGAACGACGCAACCGCCCAGGCACAGGGCTGCCTGTGGGATCCGAACCAGCTGTACCGTGACCTGACCCCGGAAGAGAAGTACGTCAACGTGTTCGGTCGTGCCAGCTTCGCCTTCGGCGAAGGCGGCGAGATCTACACCGAGATCGGCTACTCGAAGAAGGACACCACCTTCAGCAACACGCCGTCCGGTGTTTCCGGTGGCTGGGGCTACCCCGGTGGCCCGATCAACGCCAACAGTGGCGATGGCGCCACCGTGCTGGGCCCGAACCATCCGGACAACCCGATCCCGGGCCAGGCCTCGCGCCTGCGTTACTCGGCCTGGGATGTCGGCCCGCGCGTGACCGACAACTCCAACGAGTTCACCCGCTTCCTGGTCGGCGTCAAGGGCAACTGGGGTGACTGGAGCTACGATACCGCCTACCTGCACTCCGGCACCGACCTGGTCAACAAGCGCACCGGCTTCCTCAACTACGACAACGTGCGTTGCGCCCTGGCCAATCCGAACTGTGCCGGTGGTGTGTGGCGCATCGGCGACAACGCCAACCTCAATTCGCAGGCGCTGTACGACTTCATCTCGCCGCGGATCAGTGCACGTGCCAAGTCGACCCTGGACATGTTCGACTTCACCGTGTCGCGCAGCCTGATGGACCTGAAGGGTGGCCCGCTGGGCCTGGCGATCGGTACCGAGTGGCGCAAGACCAGCAACAGCCTGACCCCGCAGACCTTCACCGACCAGGGCCAGATCATCGGCCTGGGCTATTCGGCCTACGACGGCACCCAGAACGTCTACGCCGGCTATGTGGAACTGTCGGCACCGGTGCTGGAACAGCTGGAACTGTCCGGCGCGCTGCGTTACGACAAGTACGAAAGCGGCGAAGGCAAGGCAACGCCGAAGCTGGGCATCAAGTGGACCCCGGCTGACTGGATCGCCCTGCGTGCCAGCTACGCCGAAGGCTTCCGCGCGCCCAACCCGGCCGAGAACGGCGATGGTGGCCTGGCTGCCTTCTCCAATGCTGCCGACCCGGTGCGCTGCCCGGGCGGCAACCCCGCACCAGGTGCGACCTCCGACGATTGCGGCGCCCTGCCGGTCGCGATCATCACCCGTCCGAACAAGGACCTGAAGCCGGAAGAGTCGAAGAGCTACTCGGTGGGCATCGTGCTGCAGCCGACTTCCACCACCTCGCTGACCGTGGATGCATGGCAGATCAAGCGCACCAATGAAATCGCCCAGGGCGACACGGGTGCGGCGATCGCGGCAGGCAATGTGCTGCGTGACAACAACCTGCTCAACGGCGTCCCGGGCACCGGCAGCATCCTGGCCGTCAACACGGCGTACATCAATGCCGCATCGACCCGCGTCCGCGGTATCGATACCGATATCCGCCAGACCTTCGATATCGGCCCGGGCCAGCTGGAAATGGACCTGCAGTGGAGCCATGTGCTCAAGTTCGAGCGCACCGATGCCGACGTCACCCGCGACTACGCCGGCACCCACGGCAACTGCGACGTGACCAACTGCATCGGTACGCCGAAGGATCGCATCAACTTCGGCACCACCTGGCGCCAGGGTCCGTGGAGTGTGAGCGGCGTCGCCAACTACATCTCCAAGATGGAGAACAAGGATTTCCGTGGTCCGGAGGGCTCGTACCAGTTCTCGTACTTCGACGGTACCGACGTCACCAAGATCTCCTCGTTCACCACCTTCGACCTGTCCGGCCGCTGGAACATCACCGAAGCCTTCGAGCTGAATGCCTCGGTGCAGAACGTGTTCGATCGCATCGCTCCGCTCGACCCGACCACCTACGGTGGCGTGAACTACAACCCGCTGCACTTCAGCGGCGCCATCGGCCGTTACTTCACCGTCGGCGCCAAGTACACCTTCAAGTAATACCGTTCATCGCACCACCTTCGAAGGCCCGGGCATCTGCCCGGGCCTTCGTCGTTGCGGCCCCCTTGCGTGCATGTTCACGGGCACGCCGCTACCGTGGGGTAGCGGCATCACCGCCGCAGGGGACATCATGGCCACGACCTCACAACGCCTAGGGCTGCCCGCGTTGACCGCACTGGTGGTCGGCTCGATGGTCGGCGCCGGCATCTTTTCATTGCCGCAGAACGTGGCGCGCAGCGCCGGGCCGGCAGCGGCGCTGCTCGGCTGGGCGGTCAGTGGCGCGGGCATGCTGATGCTGGCCTTCGTGTTCCAGGCCCTGGCCAACCGCCGGCCGGACCTCGATACCGGCATCTACGCCTACGCACGCGAGGGCTTCGGCAACTACATCGGCTTCTCCGCCGCATGGGGCTACTGGGTTGCCTCGGTGCTCGGCAACGCCAGCTTCTTCGTGCTGATCTTCAGTGGCCTCGGCCACTTCATGCCCATCTTCGGTGAAGGCAATACCCCGGCCGCCGTGGCCGCTTCGTCGCTGCTCCTCTGGACCGTGCACCTGCTGGTGTTGCGCGGCCTGCGCACTGCCGCCATCGTCAACGGCCTGGTGACGGTGGCCAAGCTGCTGCCCATCACGCTGTTCCTGATCCTGGCCGCCGGTGCCTTCCGCATGGATGTGTTCCGCGCCGATTCCCTGGGCACGCCCGCACTCGGCGACCTCGGCCAGCAGCTGCGCGGCATGATGCTGGTGACCGTGTGGGTATTCATCGGCATCGAAGGCGCCAGCATCTACTCGCGCCGCGCGGCCCGCCGTGCCGATGTCGGCCGCGCCACGGTGATCGGCTTCCTCGGTGTCTGGCTGCTGCTGGTGCTGGTCAGCCTGCTGTCGATGGGCGTGCTGTCGCAGGCCGAACTGGCCGGATTGCCCAATCCGTCGATGGCTTACGTGCTGCACGCCATCGTTGGCGAGTGGGGCGCGACGGTAATCATCATCGGCTCGATCATTTCGGTACTCGGCGCGCTGCTGGCCTGGGTGCTGCTGTGTGCCGAAGTGCTGTACGCCGCTGCGGGCGACGGCACCATGCCGGCCTTCCTGGGCCGCGAGAACGCGCGCGGCGTGCCGGCCAACGCGCTCTGGCTCAGCAACGGGCTGATCCAGCTGTTCCTGCTGCTGGTGCTGGTCAACTCCGGCAGCTACACAGGCCTGGTGCTGCTGGCCGCGTCGATGAGCCTGGTGCCCTACTTCCTGTCGACCGCGTTCGGCGTGCAGCTGGCCTGGCGTGGCCACGCCTATGCGGGTGAACCGGGTGTGCGCTGGCGCGATTTCGTCATTGCCCTGCTGGCCAGCGCCTATGCATTGTGGCTGGTGTATGCCGGCGGTCTCGACAACCTGCTGCTGTCGGTCCTGCTGTATGTGCCCGGTGTGGTGGTGTTCGCAATGACCCGGCTCCAACGCGGTGAGCAGGTATTTACGCGTTGGGAATGGGTGCTGTTCGGTGCCATTCTGGTGGTGGCCATCGCTACGCTGGTCGCGTTCTCCAGAGGTGAGCTGGCACTGTAGAGCCGAGCCCACGCTCGGCTTGGCACAGGCAGCCAAGCATGGCTCGGCTCTACAGCTGGCGTTCCGGCAGCATGCCGATATCCTGCATCCAGCGCTCGGCCAGCCGCGGCCACGCAGTGACCGGTGCATCCTTCATGCGCAGCCCGAACGCGTGGCCGCCGCGGGCGAACAGATGCATCTCGACGGGTACGCCTGCGTCGATCAGTGCCTGGTAGTAGGCGAGTGATTCGCGCACATCATCGGTGCGATCATCGGTCGCCTGCGCAATGAACGTCGGCGGCACCGTGTCGTCCACGACTATGTCCCTGACCAGCGAGAGCCCCTTGCCATGCCCGGCCCACAGATGGCCGGAGTACATCACCATCGCGAAATCCGGGCGGCTGGACTGTGAGTCGGCCGCGTCGACCGCCGTGTAGCTGCGACGTGCGTGCGTGCTCAATCCCGCCACCACGTGACCACCCGCCGAAAAGCCGATCACCCCCACCCGCTTCGGGTCGATGTTCCAGCGCTGTGCCTGCGCGCGCAGCAGGCCCATTGCGCGTTGCGCGTCCTGCAAGGCCATCGGCACCGTCGGGTTGTCGCGACAGTTGCAGTCGGGATCCCAGCTCGGGCCGGACGCCGGCACGCGGTATTTCAGCAGCGCGCAGGTGATGCCCTGCGCGTTCAGCCAATCGCAGATTTCGCTGCCTTCCAGGTCCATCGCCAGCACCCGGTAACCACCACCGGGCACCACCATCACCGCGGTGCCATTGGCCGGTCCCTTCGGCGGAAACACGGTGAGTGTCGGCACGGCCACGTTCTGCAGCATCGTCCAGCGTTCTCCGCTGGCCTTGGAAACTGCTTTGCCAACCTGCTCGGGACCTTTCAGTTTTGGCGGCGCCTTCACCGTGCCCTGCGGCCACAACGGCAGCTCGGTGGTGCCCTGCGGCGGATGCCAGGTTGGTGGTGCTGCGTTCGCTTCAGCGAACGGCAACATCGCAAGCAGCAGAGAACCCAGGGACAGGAGTGCGCGCACGATCAACTTCCATGGTTGGAGCAGCAGATTGTAGAGCCGAGCCCATGCTCGGCTGCATCCTCGAAGCCGAGCATGGGCTCGGCTCTACAACACGGCAAAAAAAAGACCTGCATCTTGCGATGCAGGTCTCTTCAATGTGGCGCCCGAAGTTGGACTCGAACCAACGACCCCCTGATTAACAGTCAAGTGCTCTAACCGGCTGAGCTATTCGGGCAGACGACTAGTATAACCACTCTTCACGCGCGATGGTAGGGGTGATTCGCAATCATTGCGGCGGCCCGGTACAACTGCTCGGCCACCACCAGGCGCACCAGCATGTGGGGCAACGTCAACGGTCCGATCGACCACTTCTCATCGGCCAGCGCGGAGACTTCCGGCGAATGCCCTTCCGGGCCGCCGATCAGGAAGGCAAGGTCCCTGCCCTGCCCGCGCCAATGCTCCAGGCGCTGTGCCAGCTGCTCGGAACTGAGCTGGCGGCCCGGCACATCCAGCGCGACCACATAGGCATTCTTCGGCAGTGCGGCGATCACGCGCTTGCCTTCGTCTTCAGTGGCGCGGCGCGGATCACGGCCCTTGCCACGCAGGCCAGGCTCGATTTCCACCAGCTCGAACGGCAGCCAGTGCGACAGCCGCTTCTGGTACTCGGCGAAACCCTGCGCCACCCAACTGGGTGCGCGTTCACCGGTAGCAATCAGGCGGGCTTTCATCAACGGTCCTCCAAAACGTCGACGGCGCCATCGGCGCCGTCGAAGGGATGCATCAACGTGCGGCTCAGGCCACTTCGTCGTCGCTGGACGGCGGCTGGTCGCCAACGGTCCACAGGCGCTCAAGTGCGTAGAACTCACGCACGCGCGGCAGCATCACATGCACGATCACGTCGCCCAGGTCGACCAGCACCCACTCGGCTTCGCGCTCGCCTTCAACACCCAGCGGCATCACGTCGAGATTCTTGGCGAAGCGCACGACTTCATCGGCGATCGACTTGACGTGGCGGGTCGAGGTGCCCGAAACGACGATCATGTAGTCGGCAACGCTGGACCGGCCGCGCACATCGATCTCGACCAGGTCCTTGGCCTTCAGGTCTTCGGTGGCTTGGCGGACGCTGGCCAGCAGTTCCGGCACGGACGGCGGCGGGCTGGGCAGATCGACCTTGATGGTCTGGGGCTGGGTCTGGTTGCTCAAAGTGGATCGACTCGATAAACGTGGGGGCGATTATACGGGCAAGCCGGGGCGGCGGCATTCACGGCGTAGGGGAGCGGTACAGGCCATGCGCGGCCACATAGTCGGCCACGGCCGGCGGCAGCAACGCCCGCCAGGGTCCGCCGGCGGCGATCTGCGCACGCACGGCACTGGCCGATTCCTCGCGCAGCGGGTGATGCAGGCGCAGGATGCGCCCGGCCGGACTGGCGAACAGGGCCTGCTCGTTGTCGGCCCAGCGCCCTTCCAGCGCGCGGCCCAGTTCGCCATCCACCGAGGCCTGCAGGGGACTGCCCGGGCGCTCGGCCACCACGAAATGGGCCAGCCCGAACAGCGCCTCCCATTCATGCCAACGGGTCAGGCCCAGCAGGCTGTCGGCCCCGACCAGCCAGGCCAATGGCCGGCTGGGGCCCAGCTCGCCGCGCAGTTCGCGCAGGGTGTCGACGGTGTAGGACGGGCGGCCGGGAAAGCGTATGGCACGGTCCAGTTCACGATGGTCCAGCAGCAGGCCAGGCTCATCGCCAATGGCCAGCGAGAGCATGGTGAAGCGCTGGTCAGCGGTTGCACCCGGCACCGCGCGATGCGGCGGATCAGCCGCTGGCAGCATGCGTACAGCGACCTGCAGTTCATCACGGGCAGCACGTGCGATGGCGAGGTGCCCGAGGTGCACCGGATCGAAGGTGCCCCCGTAATAGATCCGCAGGCTCATCACTCAGGCCCGCGCCAGCAGGCGCACGGCACGCGGTTCGGCCACGGCTACCAGCAGGCGTTCCAGCGCCAGCCAGGCGTCGCCGTCGGCGCGCCCCTTGGCGATACGGTCGACCAGTCCGGCCTCGGCCACGAAACGTTCCCAGCGCTTGCCCTCGGGGTGCCGCTGCAGCGCACGCTTGTAGGGCGCTTGCCGCGATTCCCAGATGCCGCGCGATTTCATTTCGGCGGCCAGATTGCCGCCGCGCGCCTGTACCCGGGCCAGGCCGGCACCGGCCAACAGCTCGCGGATCACCATCGGCATCAGTGCGGCCACCGCCTCGCCTTCGCCACGCAGGCCCGCCAGCATGCGCAGCACCGCCGGCGGCTGGCCGGAGAACGTGGCTTCCAGCAGCCGGAAGACGTCATAACGCGCGGCGTCGGCCACCAGCGATTCCATCCGCTCCACATCCAGCGGCTGGCCGTCGGCCAGCAGCGCCAGCTTGTCGATTTCCTGTGCGGCGGCCAGCAGGTTGCCTTCCACCCGCTCGGCCAACCGCTGCACCGCGGCAGGGTCGGCACGCAGGCCCTTGCCACGCAGGCGGCGCTCGATCCAGTCCGGCAGTTCGTGGGGCTTGATCGCCCAGGCCACCGACAGCACGCCGATGCGGTTGACCGCCTCGGCCCACTTGCCCTGATGGGCCTTGCTCCATTCGTTGGCGGTAATCATCAGCACCACGTCCGGTGCCGGGTTGGCGCAGAACTGGCTGATCACCTCGGCGCCATCCTTGCCCGGCTTGCCACTGGGCAGGCGCACCTCGACCAGGCGGCGGGCACTGAACAGGCTGGGCGCATTGAAACTGGCGTCGAGCTGGTTCCAGTCGAAATCACGGCCATCGGCGTCGAACACTTCCCGTTCGCCGATTCCGGCAGCGCGCGCGCGCGCACGGATGGCGTCAGCCGCCTCCAGCACGCGCAGGGTTTCCGGGCCGGCAATCAGGTAGACCGGCGCCAGCGGGGTGTCAGCGCCCTGGCTGGCCAGCTGCTCCGGACGCAGTTCCATCGTCGCGACTCAGTGCTTGGCTGCGGGAACCGGCTCGGCCGGCTCCGCGCCTTCAACCGGCTTGGCCTTCGGCGCCGTCAGGCTGCCGCCCTTCTCGATCTCGGCACGCACCACGCTGTCGATGCGGCGGATGATCGACGCGGACATTTCCCGTCGCAGCTCATCGGCCAGGATTTCGCGTTCGGTGGTGGTACCGGTGGCGTCGGTCGGCGGCGACACGTAGTCGCGCGACAGTTCGATCACCTGCTGCGGCACCAGCTCGCTGCCATCCTCGCGACGGAAGATGAAGATCACCGCATAGCGCAGGCTGTACTCCTGCGCACGGCCCTGCGAGTCGATGGCGATCGGCAGGTCACCCCAGCGTTCGGACAGCACCTGAAGCTGGGTGCTGGGCCCCTTGCTGTCCTCGTCTGCCAGCTTGGCACCGGATGCCAGCAGGCTGCGATTGAGCAGCTTGACCAGTTCACTGTAAGGCGCGGTGGAGACCACCTTCACCGGCGCCGTGTCGGTCGGCAGCATCAGCTTGTTGCGCAGATGGAAACCGCAGCCGGCAAGGCCGAGGACAAGAACGAGGGCAAGCAGGATTCGGGTCATGGAGACAGTCTGGCGGAGCCGGGCGATCACGGCAACACACAGCCTGCCCGAAGCCGCGTGAATGCAGGGCCATCAAGTGCATGGCCCCGCACCGGGAAGGTACCGGCCACCGCGGAGGTGGCCGGCCCAGGATGCATCAGGCAGCGACGATGTTCACGATCTTGCCCGGCACGATGATGATCTTGCGCACCGTCAGGCCTTCCATGAACTTGGCCGCATTCGGCTCGGCCAGGGCCAGTGCTTCGACCTGCTCGCGTGCAGCATCGGCGGCCACCTCGATGGTGCCACGCAGCTTGCCGTTGACCTGCACGGCCAGGGTCAGCGCGTCGCGCACCAGCGCACCGGCGTCGGCCTGCGGGAACGGCTGGTCTTCCAGCAGCGTTTCGCCATGGCCCAGCACCTGCCACAGGGCGTGGCTGGCATGCGGGGTGATCGGGTTCAGCAGCAGCACGATCGCCTGCAGCGCTTCCTGGCGCACCGCACGCCCCTGCTCGCTGCTGTCCTCGAACTTGGCCAGCGCGTTCATCAGTTCCATCACCGCCGCGATGGCGGTGTTGAAGCTGTGGCGGCGGCCGTAGTCGTCGCCGACCTTGCCGATGGTCTCGTGGGTCTTGCGGCGCAGCGCCTTCTGGTTGGCGTCCAGCGCGGCCACGTCCAGCGCCGGTGCGGCACCGTCAGCGGCGTGCTTCTGCACCTGGGCCCACAGGCGGCGCAGGAAGCGCGCCATGCCGTCCACACCGGCCTCGTTCCACTCCAGCGACTGCTCCGGCGGGGCAGCGAACATCGAGAACAGGCGCACGGTGTCGGCACCGTACTTGTCGACCATCGCCTGCGGGTCCACGCCGTTGTTCTTCGACTTGGACATCTTCTCGGTGCCACCGACCACCACCGGCTGGCCATCGGCGATCAGCGTGGCGCCGGTGATGCGGCCGCGCTCGTCGCGCTGCACTTCCACATCGGCCGGGTTGATCCAGTCCTTCGAGCCGTCCGGGTTCGGGCGGTAGTAGGTCTCGGCGATCACCATGCCCTGGCACAGCAGGTTGCGTGCCGGTTCGTTGCTGTCCACCATCCGCGCGTCGCGCAGCAGCTTGTGGTAGAAGCGGAAATACATCAGGTGCAGGATCGCGTGCTCGATGCCACCGATGTACTGGTCGACCGGCAGCCAGTAGTTGCCACGCTTGTCGACCGCATCACGGGCGCCCGGCGAGGTGTAACGGGCGTAGTACCAGCTTGACTCCATGAAGGTGTCGAAGGTGTCGGTCTCGCGCTCGGCCGCGCCGCCGCATTCCGGGCAGGTGGTCTTGCGCCATTCCGGATCGGTCTTGATCGGCGAACCGGTCCCCGAGAACGCCACGTCCTCCGGCAGCACCACCGGCAGCTGCTCTTCCGGCACCGGCACCGCACCGCACTTGTCGCAGTAGATCACCGGAATCGGGCAGCCCCAGTAGCGCTGGCGGCTCACGCCCCAGTCGCGCAGGCGATAGTTGACGCGGCGCTGGCCCTGGGCCTTGCGCTCGAAGCGTTCGGCCAGGGCTTCGAAGGCGCCCTGGAAATCCAGCCCATCGAATTCGGCCGAGTTGACCAGTTCGGTCTGGCGGCTCTTGTCGCTGTACCAGTCCTGCCAGCGGGCACCGTCCCAGGTGCGCTCGTCGTCGTTGCGCGGGTCCTTCAGGGCGATGACCTGCACGATCGGCAGGCCGTACTTGTTGGCCACTTCGTTGTCGCGCTGGTCATGGCCCGGAACAGCCATCACCGCACCGGTGCCGTAGCCCATCAGCACGAAGTTGGCGACCCACACCGGCACCTTCTCGCCGGTGACCGGATGGATGGCACGCAGGCCGGTGTCCATGCCGCGCTTTTCCTGGGTCTCCAGCTCGGCCTCGGACACGCCGCCCTGCTTCATTTCCGACAGCAGCGCAGCCAGTTCCGGGTTGTTCTTCGCCGCGTGCAGCGCCAGCGGATGTTCGGCGGCGATCGACACGAAGGTCACGCCCATCACGGTATCCGGACGGGTGGTGAACACGCGCAGCGGATCCAGCACGCCGCCGTCGGTGTCACGCACGTCGAACTGGATTTCCAGGCCCTCGGAGCGGCCGATCCAGTTGCGCTGCATGGTCTTGACCGAGTCCGGCCAGCCGTCCAGTTCATCCAGGCCGTCCAGCAGCTCCTGGGCGTAATCGGTGATGCGCAGGAACCACTGCGGGATCTCGCGCTTCTCGACCAGCGCGCCGGAGCGCCAGCCACGGCCGTCGATGACCTGCTCGTTGGCCAGCACGGTCTGGTCGACCGGATCCCAGTTCACCACCGCATTGCGGCGGTAGGCCAGGCCCTTGCGCATCAGGCGGGTGAACATGCGCTGCTCGTGGACGTAGTAGTCCGGGCGGCAGGTGGCGAATTCGCGCGACCAGTCCACCGCATAGCCCATGGCCTTGAACTGGCCACGCATGTGCTCGATGTTCTTGTAGGTCCAGGCCGCAGGTGCGGTCTTGTTCTTGATTGCCGCGTTCTCTGCCGGCAGGCCGAACGCGTCCCAGCCCATCGGCTGCAGCACGTTGTGCCCAGTCATGCGCTTGTAGCGGCTGATCACGTCGCCGATCGTGTAGTTGCGCACGTGGCCCATGTGCAGCGCACCGGACGGGTACGGAAGCATCGACAGGCAGTAGTACTTCGGCTTGTCCGAAGACTCGTCCACTTCGAAGGCACGGGTGGCGTCCCAGTACTGCTGGGCGGCGGATTCAACCTGCTGCGGGTCGTAGGCGTTGGTTTCAGCGCTGGTCATGGAACACGCGGATGCGGCGGCAAAGCGGTACAGCGTACCGCAGTGCGGCATGGGGCTCCAATCCCGGCCGCCGGCCAGTGCCGCCGCCGGCACCCACGATCCGTCTCAGCGCGGTCGCGACAGCGGCAGCGCAACCACCAGCCACAGCGCCCAGCAGGCGAAGGCCACGCGCTGTGCCAGGGGTGCCGGCACCAGGCCCTGCAGGGCGAAGGCGGCCAGTGCCGCAAGCACCCCGCAGGCCACCAACAGTCCCCCCTGGACACGCCCGTGCCCCTGGCGCACGTTGAAAATGCCCAGCAGCAGGGTGCCGGCGACGAAGCCCAGCACCCAGATCATCCAGGCGCTGGCATGCAGCTGGCTGGCCGGCCCGTGCAGGTCGTCCACATCCAGCGGCAGCAGGCCCATCGCAGCGAATGCGAGCCCGGCCAGCAGCAGCATCTGGCTGCCGACCCGCGGCGCCCAGCCGGCCGTGGCAGGCAGCCGCCGGCGCAGGCACTCGGCCACCACCCCCGCCAGCAGGCCGGGCAACACGAAGCCCAGCAGATTGAAGGCCAGCGCGTGCGGCACGCCGTGTGCGCCCAGCAGGGCCACCGGGTGGCGGGCCTGTGCATAGCCGTCCAGGCCGGCGCCGAAGCCCAGCACCGCCAGCACGAACAGCAGTGCGGCGGCGAGGCCGGACAGGCACAACAGGGAAGGCAGGGAGGTCATGCAGGCTCCGGGAGCAACGGCGGCGGGAACGACGCATTGTCGGGCATTTGCCGCAGTCCGGGTTGAGACGGGCATCGATCGTCACCATAGAATCGGTCTCCAGATGCCAATCGATGCCTCCCCCATGACCGAGACGACCTACGTATTCGACGCCACCACTGCGACCTTCGAGGCCGAAGTCCTGCAGAAGTCGCTGCAGACGCCGGTGCTGGTCGACTTCTGGGCCACGTGGTGCGGCCCCTGCAAGACCCTGGGCCCGATGCTGGAAAAGCTGGCCGCCGAATACAACGGCGCCTTCGAGCTGGCCAAGGTCGATGTCGACAAGGAACAGCAGATCGCGGCCGCCTTCCAGATCCGCTCGGTGCCGACCGTGTTCCTGGTCAAGGGCGGCCAGCTGGTGGACGGCTTCCCGGGTGCCATTCCGGAAGGCCAGCTGCGTGAATTCCTGGCCCAGCACGGCATCGTGCCGGCCGACATTGGTGACACTGCCGCCGAGGACGAAGCGCCGTTGGATCCGCAGGCACAGGTGGATGTACTGCGTGCGCAGATCGCCGCCGAGCCGGACAAGGACGAGCTGAAGCTCGACCTGGCCCTGGCCCTGCTGCAGATCGGCGGCGTGGACGAAGCCGGCACGCTGATCGACGGCCTGCCCGCCAACCTGGCCACCGACGACCGCGCCGTGCGCGCCCGCGCCCGCCTGTCCTTTGCTGCGGCGCTGAAGGACGCCCCGGCCGCCGAGGTGCTGGACGCGCGTATCGCCGCCGACGGCAAGGACCTCAAGGCCCGCCACCTGCGCGGCGTGCAGCTGCTGCTCGGCGGCCATGACGAAGCGGCGCTGGCGCAGTTCCTGGAAATGCTGCGGATCGACCGGAGTTTCGAGGAAGGCCTGCCGCGCAAGGCGCTGATCGACGCCTTCAATGTGATCTCCGACGAGGACCTGGTCGGGCAGTACCGCCGCAGGATGGCCTCCCTGCTGTTCTGAACGGGAGCCGGGTTCGTTCAGAATCCCTGCACTGGACGCAGGCAATAATGCGCGCGATGGCGGCCGTACGGCCGCCACGATCCGTTCGGGGGGATGAGGTCGGGGCCATGGGGTCTTGCAGCTGCACCCCCGCATTGCCGGGATTGCAAAACTGTGACCTTCGTCCGCTCGCTGTCGTCTGCCATGCGCTTCCAGGGCGCCCTGTTCTTTGCCCTCCTCCTGCTGCCGGCCATCGCCGCCGCGCAGGACTGGAACTACCGGGTCCGTCCCGGCGACACCCTGTGGGATCTGGGTGGCGTGTATCTGAAACCCTCGGTGCGCTGGCAACAGCTCCAGCAGCACAACCGCATCGACAACCCCTACCGGCTGCCGCCCGGCCAGCTGCTGCGCTTTCCCATCAGCTGGCTGCGCACCGAACCGGCGCCGGCGCGGGTGCTCTCGGTCCGCGGCAAGGTCGAACTGTCCGGCGGAGACGGCAGCGCCAGCCGCGTCATCCAGGCCGGCGAGCAGCTGCACATCGGTGACACCGTGCAGACCGAGGGCGAATCCAGCGTCACGCTGGAATTTGCCGATGCCTCGCGCCTGCAGCTGCGTGAGTACTCGCGCCTGCGCCTGGACCAGCTCAGCCGCTATGGCCACACCGGCATGGTCGACACCCGCCTGCGCCTGCAGCAGGGCCGCGCCAGCAATCGGGTGACGCCCGCGCGCGGCCCGGCATCGCGCTACATCATCGATGCGCCCACCGCCACCAGCAGCGTGCGCGGTACCGTCTTCCGGGTCAGTGCCGGCGACGGTCGTGATGTCGCGGCCACCGAAGTCCTGCAGGGCAAGGTGCAGGTCGGCAACACCCATGGCCAGCGCATGGTCCAGCCGGGACAGGCCACCCGCAGCGCCAGCGCCGACGCCGCACCGGATGCGGTCTCCGCACTGCTGCCGGCACCGCAGCTGCGCAGCGATGAACTGCGCCTGGCCCCGTTGCCGACGCTGCTGGCATGGACTCCGGTCACCGGCGCCGCCCATTACCGCGTTGAAGTGGTACAGGCCGCCACGCCGGAGATCCTGCTGTTCGCTGCCACCACCACCGATACGCGCCTGGCCATCGGCGATCTGCCGCCGGGCCAGCTGCGCATCCTGCTGCGCGCGGTCGATGCGCAGGGTGTGGAAGGCATCGACGCCAGCACCGACTTCGAACTCAGCGACCAGCCCCCACCGCCGCTGACCCTGGCCCCGCTGCATGGACAGACAATCAACAGCGACCGCCCGCGTTTCCGCTGGAGCCAGGCCCCCGGTGCGCGCAGCAGCGTGCTGCAGATCGCGGCCGATTCCACCTTCGTACAGCCACTGCAGGAACAGACCAGCACCGGTACCGATCTGCGCCTGGCGCAGCCATTGCCGCCGGGTCACTACTTCTGGCGGGTCGCCTCCCGCGATGCCAACGGCCACCAGGGACGCTATGGCCAGGCCCTGCCGCTGCAGCTCAGCAACGAACCGGTCGATCCTGCGCTGCAACCGCCCGAGGCCGCGCATGGTGAACTGACCCTGCGCTGGCAGGCCGGCAGCGAAGGCCAGCGCTATCGCGTGCAGGTCGACCGCCGCAGCGACTTCAAGGCACCACTGGTCGACGAAACCGTGGCCGAACCGCAGGTCAGCTTCAAGCGTCCGTGGCGCGGCACCCTGCACGTGCGCGTGCAGTACATCGACGATGATGGCCATGCCGGCGAGTTCTCGCCTGCCCAGCAGATCGCCCTGCCGTGTCGCCTCTGCTATGGCACCGGCGGTGGTGCCCTGCTGCTGTGGCTGCTGTTGTGAGGCGTTCGCCGCTGCCGTGGTCGAAGCGGATCCTGCTGGCCATGCTGGCCGGGATACTGACCATCGTCGCCAGCCAAGGCCAATGGCTGTGGCGGCAGGACGAGGCCGCCTACGACGCGATGGTCGGCAACTGGGACTATCGACCCGACCCGAGCGTGCTGATCGTGGCCATCGACGAAGGCAGCCTGCAACGCATCGGCCAATGGCCGTGGCCGCGCTCGGTCCACGCCCGGTTGCTGGATCGCCTGACCGATGCCGGTGCCGAACGGGTCGCGCTGGACCTGATGCTGTCCGAGCCGGACCGCCGTGACAGCCGCCAGGACGAGGCGCTGGCCGCAGCCATCCGTCGCAATGGCCGGGTGGTGCTGCCGGTGCTGGCCGCACCGGCAGCCGGTGATCGCATGGCCGAGGAAATGCTGCCGGTTCCGCAGATCGCGGCCAGTGCCGCCGCCATCGGCCACACCGATGTTGAGGTGGACAGTGACGGCGTCGCCCGCGGCATCTACCTGCATGCAGGCATCGGCAAGGCGCATTGGCCGGCGCTCGGGCTGGCCCTGACCGGCCTGCCCGCGGGCGCGGTGCGCGGCCTGCCCGACCCTGATCCCGAGGTGGGTTCGCCCTACCAATGGCGGCGCAACGACTACGTGCGGGTGCGCTATGCCGGTCCCCCCGAGCAGTTGCCGCAGGTTTCCTACGCAGACGTACTCGATGGCCACGTGGACATGGCGATGCTGCATGGCCGCCGCATCATCGTCGGCATGACCGCCAGCGGCATCGCGCCGCGCCTGCTGACCCCGACCACCCGCGAGTTCTGGATGAGCGGCAGCGAGTACCAGGCCAACATCGCCTCGATGCTGCTGCAGCACAAGCAGATCGAGGTGCTGCCCCGCTTCTGGCAGCACACCATCAGTGCTGTGCTGGTGGCGCTGTGCGTGATCCTGCTCGGCCTGCGCCTGCCGTGGCTGGCGGCGTTGTGTTCGCTGCCGCTTGCCCCTCTGCTGAGCTGGCTGCTGTTGCGCACCAGCAACCTCTGGTGGGCGCCGGCCACCGCCCTGCTGGGCGTCCTGCTGGTACTGCTGGCCTGGGCGATCTGGCGGATTTCGGCCTGGCACCGGCAGGCCAACCGCGACGCACTGACCGGCCTTGGCAATCGCCTGCGCTTCGAACAGGCATTGCAGCAGGAATGCGACGCCGCGCGACGCAACGGCAAGCCACTGAGCCTGGCGCTGATCGACGTCGACCACTTCAAGCGCCACAACGACCGCCATGGCCACCAGGTCGGCGACCGCGTGCTGCGGGACGTCGCCCGGTTGATCGGCGCGCATGCGCGGCGCCCGCGCGACATGGCCGCGCGTTACGGTGGCGATGAATTCGCGCTGGTGTTGCCTGATACCCCGGCCGAGGGCGCACGGCTTGTCATCCAGGACCTGATCAACTGCGTGCGTGCGTTGCCGGTACATGGTGATGGCAGCGACGACCGGGTGACGCTCACCGTCGGCGTGTTCACCCGGGTACCGGAAGGCGAGCTGCAACCGCACCATTTCGTCGAAGGGGCCGACACAGCGCTGTACCAGGCCAAAGCGAATGGGCGCGACGGGTATGTGATCGACCGCGGCGCGTGACCGGCGCCAGCGGGGTGCAACATACGCATGCGAATGGTTAGACTGGACACCTCGCCCAGCGTCCCCGGATCCGCATGAATGCCCGCCTGTTCCGCTTCGGCATCAACCTCTGGCCGCCCTTCCTGTTCACCGGCATCCACGTCACCCGCATCACTCCCGACTACCGGCAGATCGATGTCGAGCTGCGCCTGCGGCCATGGAACCGCAACTACGTTGGCACCCATTTCGGTGGCAGCCTGTTCGCGATGACCGATCCGTTCTGGATGCTCGGCCTGCTGCACATCCTCGGCCGCGATTACTACGTGTGGGACCGCGCAGGCGCCATCGACTTCCTCAAGCCCGGCCGTGGCACCGTACGCACATCATTCCGCATCGACGACGCGCTGCTGGACGAACTTCGCGCCGAGGCCGCCAGCGGCGACAAGGTGCTGCGCTGGTTCAGCAACGACGTGGTGGATGAAAGCGGCGAGGTGGTCGCACAGGTCCGCAAGCAGGTGTACCTGCGCCTGAAGCCGCACGCGCGCTGATCCACCGCACAGGCGCTATCCTCTGGCCCCCTGCCATGGAGGCTCCGATGCGTCCCTACACCCTTGCAGCACTGCTGGGCACCCTGCCGTGCGCGGCCCATGCACTCGACCTGCCGCCGGTGCAGTACCCGACGCTGCCGGCCCAGGCTGCCACTGCCGCCGGCTTCGTACCCGAGGGCTGGACGCTGGATTCCAGCATCGAAGGCGATCTCGACCGGGATGGCCGCGCGGACCTGGTGCTGGTGCTGCGCCAGCAGGATCCGCGCAATGTCATCGAGCACGATGGCTTCGGCCCATCGCCTTACGACAGCAACCCGCGCATTCTCGCCGTGGCGTGGTCACGCCCGGCCGGCTATGTGCTGGCAGTGCAGGACCACCAGCTGATTCCTCGCCCGGACAACCCGGTGATGAGCGACCCGCTTGAAGATGGCGGTGTCAGCATCCAGCGCGGCACGTTGAGGGTGGCGCTGTTTTCCTTCTCCAGCGCGGGAAGCTGGTCGATGGGTACCACCGCCTTCACCTTCCGCTGGCAGGACGATGCCTTCGCGCTGATCGGCTACGACCAGAACTCGGTGATGCGCAATTCAGGACAGGCCACCTCGGTGAGCGTGAATTTTTCCACGCGCAAGGTGAAGCATACCGAGGGCAGCATCGAGGACGACAAGGAAAGCGTGCGCTGGCAGCCACTGCGCGGCAGCCGCCGCTGGACGCTGCAGACCGTTGGTGATGGCTGGGCGTTCGATCCGCAGGCCGGCGACGACTGACCCGCGGCTCAGTCGCGGGCAGCCGACGCTGAGCCGGCGCCGGCCACCAACGGCACCGACAGCCACGGGCTTTCGTCGTTGCTGCGGGACGGCGAGCGGCGTGGCACCTGCAGATGGCGGCCATCCGCCGACACCTGCGGCGCCCGCACCGGCGAGGCGAACTGCGCCGGCAACCGCTGCAGGGCATCCACCGGATCCCCCGGCTGCTGCCGCAGCCAGCGCTGTGCGCCCAGCAGGCGCAGCATCGCCGCCGCGTCCTGGGGGCGCGACGAATAGGCCGGATAGACCGGACCCGCAATGTCGGTCAACAGGCAACCCATGAGGTTCGACAGGCAACCAAAGTCACGCTGCGGCGGCGCCGGTACCGGCAACGGACGGTCCGCCTCCAGCGCAGCGGTCGCCGTCGCGCCACAGGCCCAGCCGAGATTGCCGGCCGCACGGGCCAGGGTGCTGCTGCGGTCCAGCACCAGCACGCCGCCGAATTCCCGCGCCGAGGTCTCGATCGCCACCTGGTTCATCGCATACTCGCCCTGCATCGCACGGCACAGGCTCTGCTCGTCGGCCCGCATCGGCTGCATGGCCTGTTCGCATTCGGCCGGCAGCGGGTAATCGGCAGGCAGTTCGACCAGCATGTCGGCCAGCAGCTGCGCATTGGCCTGCACCAGGCTGGCGCCGATGATGCTGTCGACCAGATAGCTGCCACCGGGCACCAGCCGCCGGCCCAGCTGCACTCCCCGGCAGCTGCCGCGCAGCGCACCGTCGATGTCGCCCTGTACGAACGCCAGCGCGCGTGCGCTGGTGGCATCGACCACCAGCCCGTAGGTCGGCATCGGCACCAGGATGCCCTCCCGCTTCGGCTGGAACGGCGACACGAAGTGGTCCGCGTCGGCCAGCGCATCCAACCGCGCATGCAACTGGCGATGGCCCGCATGGGCGTCGACGAAGCGCTGCGGGTCGGCGCGTACCTGGGCCAGGCAATCGCGGGCAGCCGGCCCGCAACCGGCGGCCGCCCGTGAGCGCAATCCTTCGTGGCCGGCGGCCTGATGAGGGTGGGCAACACTGCTACCGTGCGGGTCGGCGTCCCAGCGCCGCACATCCTCGGCCAACGCCTGCTCGCGCTGGCCGGCATCCAGGTCGTCAAAAGCCAGTGTCCACAACAGCGGATAGCCATTGCGCCCGCCCGCCGGCAGCCGCGCTTCCAGCCGTTGCTGCGCCTGCAACCGCGATTCCGGCACCGGCCACATGCGTGAGGCGCACCACACCACGATGGCCAGCACCAGCAGGCCCGCCAGGGTCCATCCCAGTCCGCGCAGAATCTTCAACACAGCTTCCCTTCCATGGCTCGTTGCCGCAGTCGATCCACCAGCGTAATCGACCGGCAGTGACCGCTACAATGCGCATATGTCGCTCGAAGCCCCCGCCCTGGTCCCCCGCCCCTCCCTGCAGCGCCTGTTCCTGACCGGCCTGCTGACCCTGCTGCCGATCTGGCTGACCTGGGTCGTGGTCAAGTTCGTGTTCGTACTGCTGTCGGGCATCTCCAGCCCGCTGGTGGTGCCGCTGTCCGAACAGATCGCAACCAGCTTCCCGCACTATCTGGGCTGGGTCCGCGCCGAGTGGATCCAGGACACCATCGCCCTGCTGGCCACCCTGCTGGTGATCCTGGCGGTGGGCGTGGCCAGCCGCCGCGTGCTGGGCCAGCGCCTGCTGCGCTGGGTCGGCGCGGTGATCAAGCGCATCCCGCTGGCCAGCATCATCTACGACAGCGCCAAGAAACTGCTGGACATGCTGCAGACCGAGCCGGGCAGCACCCAGCGCGTGGTGCTGATCGACTTCCCGCACCGCGACATGAAGTCGGTCGGTCTGGTCACCCGCGTGATCAAGGAACACGGCACCGACCGTGAGCTGGCCGCGGTGTATGTGCCGACCACGCCGAACCCGACCTCGGGCTACCTGGAAATCGTGCCGGTGGAGCTGCTGACGCCCACCGACTGGACCGTTGACCAGGCGATGAGCTTCATCATTTCCGGCGGCGCCGTCGCACCGTCCAGCGTGCCGTTCACCCGCGCCGGCGAACGCGACGAATGACCGCAGCGCCGATCGAGCGCCCGCTGCAGGACCGAGCGGTGCTGCTGTTCATCGTGCTGGCCGCGTTCTTCTGCGGCAATGCGGTGCTGGCCGAGCTGATCGGCGTGAAGATCTTCGCGCTGGAAGATACCCTCGGCATCGATCCGCTGAACTGGAACCTGTTCGGCCAGACCGGCTCGCTCAGTTTCACTGCCGGTACGCTGCTGTGGCCGGTGGTGTTCATCATGACCGACACCATCAACGAGTTCTTCGGCAAGCGCGGCGTGCGCTTCATCTCGTGGCTGGCGGTGGTGCTGATCGGCTACGGTTTCCTGTTCGCTTTCGCCGCCATTTCGCTGGCGCCGGCCAGCTGGTGGGTCACCTCGATGGACGGCCACGGCGTGCCCGATTACCAGGCCGCATTCGCAGCCGTGTTCGGCCAGGGCATGTGGACCATTGCCGGTTCGCTGGTGGCATTCCTGCTGGGCCAGCTGATCGACGTGGCGGTGTTCCATCGCATCCGCCAGGCCACCGGCGAACGCCATGTGTGGCTGCGCGCGACCGGTTCCACCGCAGTCTCGCAGGTGGTGGACAGCTTCGTGGTGATCTGGATCGCCTTCGTGCTGGGCCCGCAGCACTGGCCAACCTCGCTGTTCCTTGCGGTCGCCAGCGTCAACTACGTGTACAAGATGGGCTTTGCGATCGCCCTGATTCCGTTGCTGTACCTGATGCGGCGTGCGATCACCCGCTACCTGGGCGCCGATCGCGCGGCGGCATTGCGTGCCGCCGCCGCGGCTGACTGAAGCCCCAGCGCCACCAAGCTGACTGCGCCTTCACGCTGGCCGTACGCGCGCGGATCGTGCAAGCTCCACGGTCTGTGTTCCACGGAAGCTTCTTGATGCCGTATTCCCCCCGCGTCCTGGCCGCTGCCATTGCTGCGTTGTTCCTGTTCAGTGCCGTGCCGCCGGCCGAAGCAGCGAAGAAGAAGGCCAGCCGCCCTGCCGCTGCGCAGACCCGCCAGGCCGCCAAGCCCAAGGCCAGGCCCGCCCGGGCCACCGCACCGGCCCGTGGCAGTTCGGCGCGCCGCGCTGCGCCGCGTCCGGTCGCACCGGCCCGTGCCGTGCCCAAGCAGGTACAGCTGGAGCGCCTGTATGACGAGTACTGGGATGCCTCGATGCGGTTGAACCCGCTGCAGGCCACGTTCCAGGGCGAACCGCGCTACAACGACCAGCTGCCCAACATCCTGTCCGCCACCTGGCGCCAGCAGTCGCACGACTTCACCACGCAGTGGCTGGGCAAGGTCGAAAAACTCGGCAGCGACGGCCTGCAGGGCCAGGACCTGCTCAGCTACGAGATCTTCGTACGTGACGCGCGCGCCTCGCTGGCTGCCGAGCGTTACCCAAGCTGGATGATGCCGATCAGCCAGTACTACAACATCGGCAGCATCATGGCGATCCTCGGCTCCGGCGCCGGCGCGCAGCCGTTCAACACCGTGCAGGACTACGACACCTGGTCGCGCCGCTCGCTCGGCATTCCCGAATTGTTCGACCAGGCCATCGACAACATGCGCCAGGGCATGAAGGCCGGCGTGGTGCAGCCGCGCGACCTGATGGAAAAGGTGCTGCCGCAGCTGGATGCGGTGATCAAGCCGACCGCTGAAGAGAGCATCTTCTGGTCGCCGATCCGCACCATGCCGAACACGATTGCAGCCGAAGACAAGGCGCGCATCAGCGCCGAATACAAGCGCATGATCGAGCTGCGCATCATGCCGGCCTACCGCGCGCTGCGCGGCTTCATCGCCACCGAGTACCTGCCGGCCACCCGCGCCAGCAGCGGCATGGGCGCGCTGCCCGACGGCCAGGCCTGGTACGCCAACCTGATCGTGCAGACCACCGCCAGCGACCAGACCGCCGCGCAGCTGCACGCGCTGGGCGAGCAACGCGTGCAGGAACTGCAGGCACAGATCGCCACGGTGATGAAGGACGCCAAGCTGCGCGGCACGCCGACCAAGCTGCTGCGCAGCATGCGCAACGATCGCCAGTTCCAGTACAGCGATGCCAATGCGCTGATCAGCCGCTACCGCCAGGTGCAGCAGCAGGTCAATGCGCGCCTGCCACAAGTGCTCGATACGCTGCCGAAGTCCACACTGGAAGTGCGTGCGGTGGAACCGGAACGTGCGCTGACCGCCGCCGCGGCCGCTTACCAGCCGTCACCGGCCGGGCAGCCGGGCGTGCTGTACATCAACACCCGCGACCTGCCCAGCCGCAAGCGCTGGAGCGTGCCGGTGCAGTACCTGCATGAAGCGATTCCCGGCCATCACGTGCAACTGGGCCTGCAGCAGGAACTGGCCAAGCTGCCGCGCTTCCGTCGCCTCGGTGGCGATCTTGCGTTCGTCGAAGGCTGGGGTCTGTACGCCGAAACGCTGGGTGAAGACCTCGGCGTCTACACCGATCCCTACGACCGTATCGGCTACCTGTACTCACGCCTGCTGCGCGCCGCGCGCGTCGTCGCCGACACCGGCGTCAATGCACAGGGCTGGAGCAAGCAGCAGGCCGTGGCCTACCTGCAGAAGACGGTGGACATGAGCAGCGATGATGCCAACGCTGAAGTCGAGCGGATCATGGCCCAGCCCGGCCAGGCACTGTCGAACGTCGCTGGCCTGACCACCATCGTTGCCCTGCGTGACAAGGCCAAGGCACGCCAGGGTGCAGCCTTCGATCTGCGCCGGTTCCATGCCGAACTGCTGAAGGACGGCTCAATGCCGCTGGACGTGCTGGACCGCAAGATGGAGCGCTGGATGGCGCAGCCGGCCAGCGCTACACCCACACCTTCCCCCTGACCCTTCCGGAGCCGCCATGCGCCCTGCCGTCGTCCTGTTCGCCGTCGTGCTGGGCCTGCTGCCGCTGGCCACCTCCGCCGCACCGGTGCTGACCCCACCGGATGCCGGCATCGACGGCCTGATGCAGGCCTACGATGGCCAGGTGCCCGGCGCCGCAGTGCTGGTACTGCACGACGGGCAACCGGTGTTCCGTCGCGGCTATGGCCTGGCGGTGGTGGAAGACGGTACTGCCGTGACCGCCGCCAGCAACTTCCGGCTGGCCTCGGTCAGCAAGCAGTTCACCGCTGCGGCGGTGCTGCTGCTGGTGGAAGACGGCCGGCTCGGGCTGGACCAGCCGGCGCGGCGCTGGCTTCCGGAACTGCCGCAGGCCGCAGCGGCCATTACCCTGCGCCAGCTGCTGTCGCACACCAGCGGCCTGCTCGACTACGAAGACCTGATGGACCCGGCGGACACACGGCAGGTACACGATGCCGATGTGCTGGCCCTGCTGTCGCGCCAGGACCGGCTGAACTTCGCACCGGGCACGCAGTACCGCTACAGCAACAGCGGCTATGCACTGCTGGCACTGATCGTGGGCCGCGCGTCCGGCCAGGATTTCGCCACCTTCCTGCAGCAGCGCATCTTCGCGCCGCTCGGCATGGCCCACACCGTGGCCCATCAGGACGGTGTCGATACGGTGCCAGCACGTGCCTACGGCTACAGCTGGATCGACGGCCGCTGGCAGCGCACCGACCAGAGCACCACCAGCGCCGTGCTCGGCGATGGTGGCATCTATTCCTCGCTGGACGATCTCGCCCGCTGGGACGCCGCGCTGTATGACGACCGCCTGCTGTCGAAGGCTTCGCGCCGCGCGATGTTCAGCCCGGCCACGACCACATCGGAACCGGACGTGCCGCATTACGGTTTCGGCTGGCGCCTGAACGGTCCGGCGCAATGGCACAGCGGCGAGAGCATCGGCTTCCGCAACGTGATCGTGCGCCACCCGGAAAAGCACCTGACCGTGATCGTGCTGACCAACCGCAACGACCCCGAACCCTATCCGCTGGCGCTGAAGATTGCCCAGCGCTGGCTGGACACCCTGCAATGACTGCCGCTTCCGACGCCCTGCTGGGCATCCACCACGCCGCACTGATCTGCAGCGACTACGCGCGTTCGAAAGACTTCTACGTGCGGATCCTCGGCCTGCGCGTACTGGCCGAGAACCACCGCGCCGCGCGCGACTCCTGGAAGCTGGACCTCGCGCTGCCCGATGGTAGCCAGCTGGAATTGTTCTCCTTCCCCGCGCCGCCGCCCCGGCCCAGCCGCCCCGAAGCCCAGGGCCTGCGCCACCTCGCGTTCCGGGTCGCTGCGCTGGAGCCGTTCATCGAACGCCTGGCCAGCCACGGCGTGGACTGCGAACCGATCCGCGTGGATGAATACACCGGCGCCCGCTTCACCTTCTTCGCCGACCCCGACGGCCTGCCGCTGGAGCTGTACGAAGCCGGTTGATGCCCCTCGGGGTCAGATCCCTTTTCCGTCGGAAAAGGGATCTGACCCCATCGCCGCCACCGGAAACGCCATCCACGCGCGGCATGGATCTACGTGTCGACCAAGGTCGACACCCACCAAGAGAGGCCGTGCCATTCCGACAGATCTCCGGAAACTGTCGAAGGCGGGATGGGTCCGGTTGCGGGGGTGTCCGCGGCATGGATGCCGCGGCCAAGCCCCCAGGGACGGGTTCACGGCGTCCCCCGCAACCGGACCCACCCCGCCATCCCGCGGAATGCTGGCTGTTGCTGTTGCCTTCGCCTCTGCGGGTGCCGGGTGCAACCCGGCCAACGCCCCTCTTCCCCATACCCCGCCGAATGGGTATACAGTCGACCCGTACCGGCATCGTGCCGGAATGAACCCTGGGAGGGGACCATGCGCAAGACCTTCAAGACCCTGCTGCTGGCATTGCCGCTGTGCCTGGCCGCGCTCTCGGCGCAGGCCGCCGATGGTGCCGCCGGCCGCTGGAAGACCATCGACGACAAGACCGGCAAGGTGAAGTCGATCGTCGAGATCACCCAGGCCGCCAACGGCACCCTGACCGGCAAGGTGGTCGACATCCTGCACTCGGACAAGGGCCCGAACCCGGTCTGTGACGGCTGTGAAGGTGCCAACAAGAACAAGCCGGTGAAGGGCATGACCATCCTCTGGAACCTGAAGGCCGACGGCGCCAACAAGTGGTCCGGCGGCACCATCCTCGATCCGGCCAATGGCAAGACCTACAAGTCGAAGATGGAACTGCAGCCCGGCGGCACCAGGCTTGACGTGTCCGGCTGCATCGCCTTCATCTGCCGCGCGCAGACCTGGCAGCGCGAATAAGCGTCCTGGCCCCCGCTCCATCCCCGTGACCCGGCCCCGGCCGGGTCACCTCGTTGCGGGCATGCGATACTCTGCGGTTCCCCTCGGCTTCACCCCGCGACCATGACCCGTACCGCCCTCGTCACCACCGCCCTGCCCTACGCCAACGGCCCGCTGCACCTGGGCCACCTGGTCGGCTACATCCAGGCCGACATCTGGGTGCGTGCACGGCGAATGAGCGGCGGCAAGGCCTGGTTCGTCTGCGCCGACGACACCCATGGCACGCCGATCATGCTGGCTGCGGAAAAGGCCGGGGTCACCCCGGAAACCTTCATCGCCAACATCCAGGCCAGCCACGAACGTGACTTCGCCGCGTTCGGCGTCGCCTTCGACCATTACGACTCGACCAATTCGGCGGCCAACAAGGCGCTGACCGAGCAGTTCTACCTGAAGCTGGAAGCGGCCGGCCACATCAGCCGTCGTTCGGTGGCGCAGTTCTACGACCCGGCCAAGGGCATGTTCCTGCCCGACCGCTACGTCAAGGGCATCTGCCCGAACTGCGGCAGCCCCGACCAGTACGGCGACAACTGCGAAGTGTGCGGCGCCACCTATGCACCGACCGACCTGAAGGAGCCGCGTTCGGTGATCTCCGGTGCGACGCCGGAAATGCGCGATTCGGAGCACTTCTTCTTCGAGGTGGGCCACTTCGACGCGTTCCTGCGCGAATGGCTGGCCGGCGACGTCGCCCTGCCGGGCGTGAAGGCCAAGCTCGGTGAATGGCTCAATGCCGAAGGTGGCCTGCGCGCGTGGGACATCTCGCGCGATGCGCCGTACTTCGGCTTCCAGATTCCCGGCCAGCCGGGCAAGTATTTCTACGTCTGGCTGGACGCGCCGATCGGCTACCTGTCCAGCTTCCAGACCCTGTGCGGCAGGCTCGGCGAGGACTTCGAGGCGCACCTGCGCGCCGGTACCAGCACCGAGCTGCACCACTTCATCGGCAAGGACATCGTCAACTTCCACGGCCTGTTCTGGCCGGCGGTGCTGCACGGCACCGGCCACCGCGCGCCGACCCGCCTGCACGTCAACGGCTACCTGACCGTGGACGGCGCCAAGATGAGCAAGTCGCGCGGCACCTTCGTGATGGCGCGCACCTTCCTCGACGCCGGGCTGGAACCGGAAGCGCTGCGTTACTACTACGCGGCCAAGTCCGGCGGTGGCGTCGACGATCTCGACCTGAACCTGGGTGACTTCATCGCCCGCGTCAACGCCGACCTGGTCGGCAAGTTCGTCAACCTGGCCAGCCGCTGCGCCGGCTTTATCAGCAAGCGCTTCGATGGCCAGCTGGCCGCGCAGCTGCCCGATGCGGCGCAGTACCAGCGCTTCGTCGACGGCCTGGCGCCGATCCGTGAAGCCTACGAGCGCAACGACCCGGCCGCGGCGATCCGCCTGACCATGACCCTGGCCGACGAAGCCAACCGCTACATCGACGACGTCAAGCCGTGGGTGATCGCCAAGCAGGAAGGCGCCGACGCGCAGCTGCAGGCCGTGTGCAGCCAGGGCCTGAACCTGTTCCGCGTGCTGGTCACCGCCCTGAAGCCGGTGCTGCCGGCCACCGCCGCACAGGCCGAGGCCTTCCTGACCGCGCCGGTCAGCGACTGGACCGAGCTGGCGCAGCCGCTGCTGGGCCACCGCATCACCGACTACACCCCGCTGTTCACCCGTATCGACCCGAAGAAGATTGACGCCATGATCGACGCCTCCAAGGACACCCTGCAGCCGGCCGCTGCCGCCGCCCCCGCCGCCAAGACCGAAGCGGTCAAGCCGGCCGCACCGGCACCGGCCAAGGAAGAAACCAGGAGCGCCGACGCCCCGGCCTACATCGGCATCGACGATTTCGCCAAGCTCGACCTGCGCATCGGCAAGGTGCTGGTCTGCGAGTTCGTGGACGGTTCGGACAAGCTGCTGCGCTTCGAACTGGATGCCGGTGAACTGGGCAAGCGCCAGATCTTCTCGGGTATCCGTGCCAGCTACGGCGAGCCGGAGAAGCTGGTCGGCCGCAGCGTGGTGTTCATCGCCAACCTGGCCCCGCGCAAGATGCGCTTCGGCCTGAGCGAAGGCATGATCCTGTCGGCCGGTTTCGACGGTGGCGCGCTGGCGCTGCTGGACGCCGACAGCGGCGCACAGCCGGGCATGCCGGTCCGCTGATGCCTGCAGCGGGCGTGGTTGCGGCCACGCCCGCCGGCGGCACCGGCCACGGGGCAACGCGATGGGAGGCAACGGAATGGAACTGGCGCTGTTCGACTTCGACCACACCGTGACCACCTGCGATACCTACGGCCGTTTCCTGCGCCGCGTGGCCACCGCCGAACAACTGGCGCAGGCGTGGTGGAAGGTCGGCCCGTGGCTGCTCGCGTACAAGCTGAAGCTGATCTCGGCCGAACGCATCCGCGCGCGCGTCACCCGCCTGACCTTCAGCGACCGCCACAGTGACGACATCGCCACCCTGGCCGCCGGCTTCTCGCGCGAGTTCCTGCCCGACGTGGTGCGCCCGGAAATGCTGGAGCAGATCCGCTGGCACAAGGAACAGCAGCACACCGTGGTGATCGTGTCCGGCTCGCTGGACCTGTACCTGCGGCCGTGGTGCGAGCAGCTGGGCCTGCAGTTGATCTGCAACCGGCTGGAAAGCCAGGACGGCCGCCTGACCGGCCGCTATGCCGGTGGCGACTGCGGCCCACGCAAGGTCGAGCACATCCGTCGCCAGTTCGATCTGTCGCGTTGCGTGCGCATCCATGCCTACGGTGACAGTTCCGAAGACAAGCCGATGCTGGCGCTGGCCCACGAGCGCTGGTTCCGCGGCAAACCCCTGAAGTAACACAACGCGCAGCCTTCGCCACGCATGAGCCTGATCCCGCCCCTGACCGAACGCCTCGACCGCCTGCTGCCGCAGACCCAATGCGGGCAATGCGGCTACGACGGTTGCCGCCCGTATGCGCAGGCGATGGCGCGTGGCGAGGCAGGCGTGGACCGCTGCCCACCGGGTGGCGATGCCGGTGCACGTGCGCTGGCACAGGTACTGGGTGTCCCGGCGATTCCGTTCGATCGCTCGCGCGGCCAGCACAAGGCGCCGCAGGTGGCCTTGATCGTGGAAGCCGACTGCATCGGCTGTACCAAGTGCATCCAGGCCTGCCCGGTGGACGCCATCGTCGGCGGCGCCAAGTACATGCACACGGTGATCGCCGACCTGTGCACCGGCTGCGAGCTGTGCATCCCGCCGTGTCCGGTGGACTGCATCGAGATGCTGCCCGTGCAGCTGGGGTCAGATCCCTTTTCCGGAGGAAAAGGGATCTGACCCCGCAAGACGGTTACGGCACCGCTGCCGTCACTACGATCTCGACCTTCCACTCGGCGTGGGCCAGCTTGGCCTCGACCGTGGCGCGCGCCGGGGTCGCACCTTCCACCACCCACTCATCCCATGCCTTGTTCATGCCGTCGAAGTCGGCCATGTCGGCCAGGAACACTTCGGCGCGCAGCACATGCTGGCGATCACTGGCCACCAGCGCCAGCAGCTTGTCGATCTCCGCCAGCACCTGCCGGGTCTGCCCGGTGATGTCCTGGCTGGTGTCTTCCGGAATCTGGCCGGAGAGGTAGGCGACCTTGTTGTACACGGTCATTTCGGACATGCGCGGTCCGACGTCGTAACGCTCCATCATGGGCGTGGCTCCTGCGGGTGATCAGGCCTGCATTGTCCTCCAAACCGGTCAACAATGGGTGCAGGGCAGCCGTCCACGCACGGTCACTACCGGCTTCCGACAGCGACGCTGGTCAAATGCCAGCGACAGGCGCACGATGCGCCACGGCTGCATTGACACCGCCCTCGCCCTCCCTGACGCACGCTTGCGCCGATGACCGAAACCACCGACCCCGCCACCGCTCCCTCTACCCCGGCATGGAAGCGGGTCCTCACCATCGTCGTCCCGCTGCTGATCCTTGCGCTGGCGCTGCACGGCCTGGCCAACGAGTTCGATGAGAACGGCTACCGCGCCATCCGCCATGCCTTCCACCAGCTCAGTGGCACGCAGATCGCGCTTACTGTCGTGCTGGGCCTGGCCAGCTATGCCTGCCTGATCGGTTTTGATGCCATCGGCCTGCGCCGCAGCGGCATCCGCGTGCATCCGGCGCGCATCGGCATTACGGCGTTCCTGGCGCACACGCTCGGCCAGACCGTGGGCTTTGCCGCGCTGACCGGCGGTGCGGTGCGCCTGCGCGGCTACCGCACCGCCGGCCTGGACCTGGCGCAGATCGGCCAGGTCGTGCTGATGAGCACGCTCGGCTTCGTGTTCGGCGCTTGGCTGCTGATCAGCGTGGCGCTGTGCATGGAACCGGCGGCGGCGGCACTTGCGCTGCCACTGGACCCGGATGCGGTGCGCGTGGTCGGCATCGTCGCGCTAGTGGCCTATGCGGCCACCCTGCTGCTGGTCGGCCGCGATGGGCGTCAGTTCAGCGTGTTCGGCCATGCGCTGTGGCTGCCCGACCGCCGCACCATGATCGGCGTCACCGTGCTCAGCGTGATCGAACTGGTGCTGGCCAGCGCCGCGTTCTATGTGTTGCTGCCGGACTCGACGCCGACCGGCCTGCCCGGCTTCGTTGGCCTGTACCTGGTCGCGGTGCTGGCCGGACTGGTTTCGACCGTGCCCGCCGGCCTCGGCGTGTTCGAATGGAGTCTGCTGAAGCTGCTGCCACAGGTCGCACCAGCTGCGGTGCTGGCTGCGGCGTTGATCTACCGCGTCACTTACTACGTGCTGCCGCTGCTGCTGGCCACCCTGCTCGCGCTGGCGCCGGCGCTGCGGCAACCGCTGCAGGCCAGTGCCGGGGCAACCCGTGCCGGCTGGAACGCATTGCGGCCGTGGCTTCCGCAGATCATCGCGCTGGCGGTGTTCAGCATCGGTGCTGCACTGGTCATCGATGGCACCTTGCCCACGCCGCGCCGCCACCTGGTCAACGCATCACTGCCGATCCTGGAAACGTCCCATCTGATCGGCAGCCTCAGCGGCGTCGCCCTGTTGCTGATCGGCCAGGGCCTGGCCCGGCGCAGCCATGCCGCGTGGATGCTGGCGATGGCCGTGTGCGTGATCACCCCGTTGCCACTGTGGCTGCGCGGTGGCCAACCGTTGATCGCGGTCTCCGCCCTGCTGGTGGCGATGGCGCTGTGGGCCGCGCGTCGCGAGTTCTATCGCCAGGGCGCGCTGCTGGATGAAGCATGGTCGTGGCCATGGCTGCGCAACCTCGGCCTGGTGCTGGTGGCGGTCACCTGGCTGTTGTTCTTCACCTACAGCCATGTCGAATACCAGAACGAGCTGTGGTGGCAGTTTGCGATATCCGGCAACGCACCGCGTGCACTGCGCGCCCTGCTGGTGGTGGCCATTGCACTGGTGATGTTCGGCCTGGCGCGGCTGCTGCACAGCACCCGCAGCCCGCTGCCACCGGCCGACGAAGCCACGTTGCAGTCACTGGCTCCGGTCCTGGCCGGTGCCACCGACACCCAGGCCTGCCTGGTGCTGACCGCCGACAAGGCGGTGCTGCGCGATGACGCGAAGCAGGGCTTCGTGATGATGCAGCGCTACGGCGGATCGCTGATCGCGATGGGCGATCCGGTCGGCCCGCCCGAGGTCGCGCGCGCGCTGATCTGGCGCTTCCGCGAGGAAGCCGACCGGCTCGGTCTGCGCCCCGTGTTCTACCAGATCGGCGAGACCTACTGGCAGACCTATCTCGACCTTGGCCTGGGCCTGGTCAAGCTGGGCGAAGAAGCGATCGTGCCACTGCACGACTTCGGCCTGGAAGGCCGCGAACGCGCCGACCTGCGCCAGGCCTGGAACCGCGGCAAGCGCGGCGGCCTGTCGTTCCGCGTGGCACCGGTGGAAGAGGTTCCCAGCCTGCTTCCGCGCCTGCACGCAATCTCAAACGCGTGGCTGGAAGACAAGGCCGGCGACGAGAAGGGTTTCTCGCTGGGCAGCTACGATCCGGATTACCTGGCGCGCTTCCCGGTGGCACTGGTCGAAGCCGAGGGCCAGATCGTGGCATTCGCCAACCTGTGGCAGGCACCGGCCGGTGCCGAGCTGTCGGTGGACCTCATGCGCCACGTCAACGAGGCACCGAAGGGCACGATGGACTTCCTGTTCATCGAGCTGTTCCTGTGGGGCCGTGCACAGGGCTATGCGCGGTTCTCGCTGGGCATGGCGCCGCTGTCCGGGCTGGCCCAGCACCGCCTGGCTGGGCGCTGGAACCGGCTGGCGGGCCTGCTGGCGCGGCATGGCGAACGCTTCTATGGATTCAGTGGCCTGCGCCGGTTCAAGTCGAAGTTCGACCCGCAGTGGCGGCCGCGCTATCTGGCCGCGCCGGGCGGCATGCACCTGCCGGCGGCGCTGCTGGATGCCACGCGGCTGATCTCGCTGGACCCGCGGCGGAACTGACGCGCCGCATGTCGCCGGGCATGGCCCGGCGCTACCAACTGCACGGTAGGTGTCGACCTTGGTCGACACGCTCATTCCACGGCGTCCCCAGCCCCCAGCACTACCAACTCGCTCTGGTGGGTGCGAACCGTTGGTTCGCACGCCCTCCGCTTTACGCGCCGCCCTTGAGGATCACTTCGGCCAGGCGGTCGTAATCGCCATTGAAGTGATGGTCGCCCGGCAGCTTCACCTTCTGCACGCCGTCGTTGGCCGGCAGGTCCGGGCACAGCGCATCGTCATCCTTGTCGCCATACACGCAGAGGGTCTTCGCCGCCGGCAGCTTCGCCACTTCCGGCGCGATCGGCAGGCCGTCGCCGCCGCCACCCAGCCAGTTGCTGACATGGAATTCGAAGTCAGCCTTCTTGCCCACCGACAGCAGCACGATGCGGTCCAGCGTGTCACGGGTGCCGGCATCAAGCTGGTTGATGGTGGCCGGCAGCACGTCGGCGCCCTGCGAGAAACCGATCAGCATCACCTTGTCGCGATGCCACTGCTGGCGGTAGTGATCGATGATCTTCTGCAGGTCAGTGGCGAAGCCCTTCGGCGTGCGCTCGCTCCAGAAGTAGCGCAGCGAGTCGATGCCGACCACGGCCACGCCATGCTCGTTGAGCGACGATGCCACGTCCTTGTCCAGGCCGGCCCAGCCGCCATCGCCGGAAACGAACACGGCCAGCGTGTCGCCATTACCGGCAGCGGGTACCTCCACCACGGGCAGGCCCTTCAGCGCGGCCGGAGGCGGTGCCAGGCTGACGCCCACCTGCGCGCCCATCACCCGCGCCGCCGCCACCAGGCCCGGTGAAGCATCGCCGCGTGCGGTGCGCTTGAACTCGCGTGCCATCGCCACCTGCTGCACGAAGCGGCTGGCCTCGCCAACCTTGCAGCCATGGTCGCCGGCGGCGCTCAGCCACGGAAAATTCAACTCGGCAGGCTGCAGCTTGTTGTGCTTCACACCGTCGCCGCAGACCATGCGCTCGTGGCTGTGGTCCGGGCAGAAGCCGGTGGTCAGCAGGCCAGCGAACACCTGGGTGTCGGCCTGTGCGGCCAGCGTGTAGGCCATCTCGGCGCCTTCGCCATCACCACCGACCAGCGGCAGGTGGTAGCCGGGCAGATGCAGGGAGGCCTGCAACCAGCGCGAGAAGTTCTCGACGTCGCCGGAACCGAACGAACAGGTCGGATCACCCTCGCGCTTGAGCACGCTGCGCAGGTGCGCGATGTCCACGGCAGCGACCATCGCGCCATCGGCACGCAGGGCCTCGATCGGAAGGCGGCTGGTATCACCACCGGCGGTGGGTTCATGGAACCAGATCACCACCCGCTGCGGCGTACCGGCCGGCATGTGCACCGGAATCTGCTCGAACCGCCCGTGGCTGAACTGCTGCACGTTGGCCGCCGCCATTGCCGGCAGCGCTGCCAGCGCCAGAACCACACCCATTGCCCTGCCCAGCCCTGCACGCTTCATATCGCATCCCCGATGGAATGCGCACACGATACGCCGCCGCCGCGTGCACGGCACGTACCGGCGCAGGCCGTTGGGGATTCAGTGGGCCGCGGTACGGCGGCTGCGCCGGTACAGCGCCAGCGCCAGGTACAACAGCCAGCCAACGATCACGACGATCACGGCCTTCTGGCCCAGCCCGCGCGGCGGGCCGGCGCGCCACAACACATGCAGCCACAGCAGTACGAACGCCAGCCAGGCCCAGCCCCAGAGCAGGCCCGCGGCGGATTGCCAGCCCGGTTCACGGCGCAGGTACCAGGCCTGCAGCAGCATGCCCACGCTGGCACACAGGAACGCGGTGTTGGCCGCCAACCCATGGATGAATGGTGCAAGCAGCGGAGTCGCTTCAGGCAGCCAGCTGTCACCGATGGCGACCGTCGCCAGCCCCAGTGCAGAGACAGTGAACAACAGCGGCGCCGCCGCACTGCGCCGCGGGCCGATGCTGCCGCGATACAGCGCTATGCCGAGAACCGCGATGGCCAACGCCAGCAGGCAGTACGCAGCGCGCAGCGCCAACCCCCACGGCCCGTGCAGGTAGAGGCTGAGCGTGGCCCGCACCCAGTCCAGATCGCTGCGTGCGAACTGGGTCCACAGCGCGGTGGCGACGAACAGCAGCAACGCCACCAGTGCCAGCACTGCCGCCGGGCGTGCACGGCTCATGGCGTTGCCTCCGGATGCCGTGCCTTCCATTCGGCCAGCGCCTTGCGATAGCGCTGCAGCTCATCGGCATACAGATCCAGCACGCACAGCGGACAGCCGCTGCCACAGCACTCGTTGGGACCGGGCTCTTCGGGGGGCAGCGGGCGGGGATCGGGATCAGGGACGGACACAGTCGGAAGCGACAATCGGTGGAAGCAGGCTCCAGTGTACCGGGCCGGCTCAGCGGGCCAGCTGCCGGCGCAGGTTTTCCCGCGCGGCCGCGTCCAGGCGCTGGTGGAAGAAGTCGCTGAGGAAGATGCGCGGCGCACGCAGCAGCCCCTGCAGGAAACGGCGACGCCCGGCGCGGTACAGGAAGCCCGGCACGACCCCCTTGTACTCTTCGGCCACGCCACGATCGTAAGCGGCGAACACCGGCTCGGGCGCGGCCAGGATCGCCATGTCGCAGTCCAGGAACAGCGCCGCCTCGGCATCAACGTCGTCCGGGCCCAAATCGCCATGGCGGGCGGTCAGCAGGATCAACTGCTCGACCCGCGCGGCGTCGACGCCGGCCAGTTCCGGGGCCCGTGCGATCGCCTGCAGGGCCAGCGCCGCCGAACGCGCTTCGTTGTCCTTGCGCCCCGCCACATAGATCGCGTCGTGGTAGAGCACGGCCAGGTACACCTCGGCGGGCCCCTGCCAGCCCGGGCCGTCAGCCACGTCCTGGCAGTGCTGCAGCACCGCGCGTACGTGTCCGAAGTGGTGATAGGCGCGGGGCGGCGTTGCGTAGCTGTCCTGCAGCGCCTGCCACTGCGCTGGAGCCAGCGTCAGCGGAGAGAAATCCATACCCGGATCATCCCGCCTGCGCTGCCCTGCGGCAAGCTGGTTGTTTTTTCACCACGCACTCACAACGCTTGCCCGGTGAGGCCTGGACGCGGTTGTCCACAGCTTTGTCGAGCGCTGGTCCACATCGGTTGTGGATGAAACGCCGTGCCGGCCACGCGCCGACCAACGGTCACTGCGGCGCGGCGCCGCCGGGTCTACACTCGCTGCAGGCGGGAGCGCCCGCCGCTGCCGGGAACTGTCATGTACCGCCCTGCCGCCCGCATCTTCGTCCTGGCCCTGGCCGCCTTGATGGCCGCGCCACTCTGCGCACAGGACCACCCGCGCACCGATGCAATCCCGCCCATCGGAAGCATCACCCCGGTGGAGATTCCCTCGCCGGAACAGGTCTTCGCGATTCCTCCCGCAATGCGCGCGATGCTGCAGGCGCAGGTGATGGACCGCAGCTCATCGCGCGAGCAGCGGCTGCAGGCGCTGGTGGAAATGATCTTCGGCCGCCAGGGACTGGACCTGCAGTACGACGCGAACGCGACCTACACCGTGGGCGAAGTCTGGCAGCAGCGCCGCGCCAACTGCCTTGCCTTCACGCTGATGTTCGTGGCACTGGCGCGCGAGGCTGGCATCCAGGCCCGCGTGCAGGAAGTCGGCCAGGTCGTGTCCTGGTACCAGGACCAGGACGCCGGTGTAGTCTACAGCGTGGGCCACGTCAACGCGGGCGTGGAGATCGCGGGGCGTTACGCCACGGTCGACCTCGATCGCAACGTGCTCTACGACCGCCATGGCCCGCAGCCGGTCAGCCGCGCGCGTGCACTGGCCCACTTCTACAACAATCGTGGTGCCGAACGCATGGCCGATGGAGACCTCGTTGGCGCCCGCGCGTTCTTCGATGCCGCGGTCGTGCAGGACCGCGCGTTCCCCTCGGTCTGGAACAACCTGGGCGTGCTCGACAACCGTGAGGGCAACACAGATGCGGCGCGGCAGGCACTGGACCGCGCCCTGCGCCTGGACGGCCGCCAGGATGCGGCGCTGACCAATGCCAGCGCGTTGTATCGGCGGCTTGGGCTGGATGCGCAGGCCAAGGCCCTGGAGCGACGCTTGAAGTCGGTGCAGCGTGAGGACCCGTTCGCGCAGTACATGCTCGGCACGCAGGCCGAGCAGGCCGGAAGGCTGGCCGAAGCCATCCGCTATTACCGGCAGGCCGTGCGCCTCTATGACACCGCGCACCAGTTCCACTTCGGGCTGGCGCGCGTGTATTTCCTGTCCGGCCAGCTCGAGCGCGCCGACCGTGAACTGACCCGCGCGCAGCTTCTGGGCGGTGCACCGGAGCAGGCACGCTACCAGGCCAAGCTGGACAGCCTGGCCCGCTGGCGCGCGCAGCAGCAGGCCAGGCGCTGAGACTGATCAGGCCTTCTTGAGGAAGCAGGTCTTCAGGACCAGGCCCTTGATCTTGTCCGAGTTGCCTTCGATGTGCTCGGCATCATCCTCGACCAGCCGGATGTTTCGGATCACGGTGCCCTGCTTGAGCGGGATCGAAGACCCCTTCACCTTCAGGTCCTTGATCACGGTGACGGTGTCGCCGGCCTGCAGGGTATTGCCGTTGCTGTCACGCACGACCAGGGTCGAACCGGCGCTTTCCTCGGCGGTCCATTCGAAACCGCAATCGGCGCAGATCCACAGCGCGCCATCGGCATAGGTGTTTTCCAGGGTGCACTGCGGGCAGGCGGGAACGGACGACATCGGCAAGTACCTCAAAGTGAATCAACAGCGGCCATTGTAACCGCCCGGTCCGGGGCCCCAGTTCCCTGGCAGGCGCCCGGCCGCCGCCATGACCACAGCTGGAGCTGCCGTGATGCTGGAACTTGCAGTCGGCGGCGAACTGCAGCAGAGTGCGCGGCCCCTGACCGCCCCCGGAACTCCCCATGCGCCTCGGCATCGACTTCGGTACCAGCAACTCCGCCGCCGCCATCGTGCATGAGGGGAAGCTGCTGCCGATCCGTTTCGGCGACGCCGAGCAGTTCCGCACCAGCGTGTACTTCCCTGGCGTGGTGCCCGACCCGGACGACTTCCAGCTCGATGACGGCCAGGAACACCAGCTGCAGCAGATGATCGACAGCGCCGCGCGGGCAGCCCGTGCCGCCGGCCAGGAACGCACGCCGCAGGCGCTGCGCCGTGAAGCCCTGCGCGCCCTGCGCCGTGAATGGATGGAGGCCCGCGCCGGCCAGGAACGCAGCGCCAGCGACCTGCTGCAGAACGCGGTCTACGGCGACGAAGCGCTGGAAGCCTATTTCGAGGAACACGAAGGCAACCTGGTGCAGAGCCCGAAGTCGATGCTCGGCTACAACCTGCACCCACGCGCCAAGCAGACCATCACCGGCATCGCCGCGCACATCCTCGAACACATCCGCCTGACCGCCAGCGCCCAGCTTGGCCAACCGCTGCGCTCGGCCCTGCTCGGGCGCCCGGTGCAGTTCCGCAGCTCGATCGGCGCGGCCGGCAACGACCAGGCGCTGGACATCCTGCGCGAGGCCGCCACCCAGGCCGGCTTCGACCAGATCGATTTCCTCGAAGAGCCCGCCGCGGCGGCCATGCACTACCACGCCGAAAGCCGCGAGCGGCACCAGGCGGTGATCGTCGACATCGGCGGCGGCACCACCGATATCGCGCATGCCGAAGTCGGCGGCGACGATGCCCCGTGCATCCACCGTGCCTGGGGTATCGCCCGCGGCGGTACCGACATCGACCTGGCGCTGAGCCTGTCCAGCTACATGCCGCTGTTCGGCCGCGGCATCACCCGCGTGCCGGCCCACCACTATGTGGAAGCGGCCACCGTGCAGGACATGACCCGCCAGCGCGAGTTCCGCCTGCACAAGTACGACCATGTGGACGCACCGTGGGGCGACCGCCTGCAGGCGCTGCAGGACACCGGCAATACCGCCCGCCTGTACCGCGATGTCGAACGCGCCAAGATCGCCCTGAGCGCTGCCAGCGAGCACCGCAGCACGCTGGACTACATCGCCCGCGATCTGCATGCCGACAGCAGCGCCGACGGCCTGGCCGCCGCCGCCCATGGCTACCTTGAGCAGATCCGCGAACTGCTGGCCCAGGTCCGCAGCGACATCGGTGGCGACCCGGATGCGGTGTTCCTGACCGGCGGCATGTCCCGTGCCGGCTACCTGCGCCAGGCCGTGGCCGAAGCCTTCCCGGGCGCCCGCATGGTCCACGGCGAACCTTCGCTGGGCGTGGTCCAGGGCCTCGCGCTGGCGGCAGCCAGCCAGGATTAACAAAACGTTACGCGGTCTAAGTTACTCTTGGTCGGCTAGATCCCAGCTGCACCTTCCACCGGCCACGCCGGTGTGTCCACCGTGCAGCCCGGCCCGCCCTGCGGGCCTAGCGGCCATGCCTTCCTGGCTCGTTCATGGTCCGCGTACTACCGGAGCCGCCATCGAGACCCGCTTTGGGCACCCGCCAGGCCCCTGAGGCCTTACAACCTGACGCAACACCTGCACCCATCGACTGCCGCCGTTGTGACGCGGTCTGTTGCCGGCTGCCCGTGCTGCTGCAGCCCGGCGACCAGGTGCCCGGCCAGTTCCTCTCGCGCGACGCGCACGGCCGTGCCGTGATGGCGCGCAACGAGGAAGGCTGGTGCGCGGCGATCGATCCCTATCACCTGCGCTGCACGATCTATTCGCAGCGCCCGGCGATCTGCCGCCAGTTTTCGATGGGCGGCGATGACTGCCGCCGCGAGCGGCAGGACTACCTGCGCCAGGCCGATGCCTGGGCGCTTTCCTCCCCTTCCACCTGACAGGAGCAACCATGCCCCGCAAGGCAAAGACCCCCGCGAAGGCCAGCAACAGCATCCGCAGCGAACGCAAGGGCGCGGCCGCCAGCACCGTGGTCAGCAGCGATTCGATCGCTTCGGACCTGGCAGCGTTCCGCAAGGCCGGTGGCAAGATCGAAGTCCTCGGCACCACCTGGGCGCTGAAGAAAGCCAGCTGACCCAGCTCCGACCGCGGCGGCGCTGCCGCCGCGGCCTGCCGGACCGTGCTCAGCGGTCCAGCCGCACCCGCACACTGCCCGAATGCGACTGGATGCGGATGTCTCCATCACCGCCGCCCAGACGTGTATCGAGATGGCTGCCCGGCCCATAGCGCGGCCGCTCCACCTGACCGGCATCGCTGTTGATCGAGCCGCTGAAGCTGTTCACCGACAGCTGTGCCGACACCGTGCGCGGCAGGCTCAGCGTGACCGACGCACTGACCGATTCGACATTGATGCGGCCGCCGGGCGCCAATCCGGCTGCAGCCAGGTCGATGCTGCCCGAGACGGTCTCCACCGCCAGCCGCTGCACGCGCCCGGCGTCGACCTCGACCCGTCCGGACACCGTCTGCGCACCGATATCACCGGACACACCGCCGCCGGCCTCGATCCGGCCACTGACGGTGTTCACATCCAGCTTCGGCGTCTGCAGGCGTGCGCTGACGCTGCCACTGACCGTGTTGAGCTTGCTGTCGCCACTGCGGCCAGCAGCGCTCAGGCTGCCGCTGACCGTGTCGGCCTGCAGCCGTCGCACGTCGATCCCGCTGATGTCCTGGCTGGCGCTGACCGTGCTCAACAACAGTTCCACCGAGCGCGGCACGTTCAGCACCAGCGTCGCGCCGCCGTTGTTGCTGCGGCGCGGGTATTCGATCTCCCAGCGCACGCGGTTGGCGCTTTTCTCCTGGCGCAGCTGCAGGCCGTCGCTGAGCGTGCCGGTCAGCTGCACGTCATTGCGGTCCCAACCACGCACGGTCACCTTGCCGGCGACGTTGCTCAGCTCGATGCGACCGCCCGCGGCCAAGGTGTGGCGCTCGTCGATGCGGGTGTCGGCCAGCGCTACAGCAGGGGCCAGCAGCAGCGCGACACAGCAGGAAATCAGGGTTCGGGTCATGGGGGTCTCCTCAGGTCGTCAGGCCGGACTCGGCGGCATAGGCCGCCTGCCGGGTCAGTTCCAGCCGCAGCGCATAGGTGCGCTTGAGCTGGCCAAGCAGGTGCGGCGCACGCGGGTCCTGCGCCAGGGCGGCACGGATCTGCGCCGCGCTTTCATCCAGCTCGTGCAGGGCCGGCTGCCATTCCGGCGCCCGTCCATCGGGCAGCGAAGCAACGGCCTGCTGGTACTGCTCGGTCATTGCCGCAGCCTGCAGCTGCAACGCCGAAGGCGCCGGCGCTTCGAGCTGCGCATGGCGCCAGGGTGCCACCGCGTACAGCGCCAGGCTGGCCGCCAACGCCGCCCCCACCGGCAACCACCAGCGCCGACGCGAACGTGCTGGCAGTGTCACCACATTGTCGGCCGGCACAGGCGCCGCCTGCGGCTCGCGCGGCGGCAGCTGCGCCGACAGGCGCGCCCAGCCATCGGCGGGAACATCTCGCTCGCTGGGCAACGCGCGCAGGCGAGCGAGCAGGTCGTGGTCTGAATCGTGGTCGTGCGTACTCATGTCATGTCTCCCAGCCGCGCGCGCAACAAGCCACGCGCACGATGCAACTGTGCCTTGGAACTGCCGACGGCCATCTGCAGCTGCTCGGCGATCTCCTGGTGTTTCCAGCCTTCGATGTCGTGCAGTACCAGTACCGCACGTGCCCGTGGTGGCAGCGTCGACAGCGCCCGTTCGAGGTCGCGTTCGGTGCCGGCACAGCCGTCGTGTACCGCCAGTTCCTGCAACCCTCCGTCCACTTCGTCGAGGCTGTCGTGATCCTGCCCGCCGGCACGCCCGCGCAGTTCCATCAGCGCGGCGTTGACGCCCAGGCGATGCAGCCAGGTCGACAAACTGCTCTCGAAACGGAAGCCCGGCAGCGCCTTCCATGCCTGCAGGAACGCTTCCTGCAGCGCGTCCTCGGCGCGTGCCTGCTGGCCGCCACACAGCCGCCACAGCACAGCGAATACCCGGGGCGCGTGACGCCGGTACAGCAGTTCATAGGCAGCGGTGTCGCCGGCGGCGGCCGCCCGCACCAGAGCGGGTTCGTCGACGGCGTCGTTGGCGGCAGGCGGCGCGGGCATGGTGGTGTCGAGCATATCCCTTGGATGCGGCGACCCGGAAAAAGGTTTAGAGCCGATCAACGGCCGATGCCATGCAACCTTTTCGACGGCTGCTGCATCCATGGAAGGTCCTTCGCGAATCTGCCGTCCAGGAGTCCTGCCATGTCCAGCCCATCCTGCGCCGCCCTGCTGGTGATCACCGCCTGCGTACTGCTGCAGGCATTGGGCCTGTCCTTGCAGCTGCGTCCAGACAACGGCCGCGCCTGCCTGCAGCAGCACCGCCAGGAACTGATCTGCCTGGCCTGGACCCCGGCGGTCGAATCCACTGCACGCGCCGGGTAACATCGAAGGCCGTTATTGCCACCTGTCGTCGCCCCCATGATGTTGTCGCTGAAGGATCACCTGCCGGCCTGGAGCCACCCGTGGCTGAACTACGCGGGCGTCGCCCTGCAGATCGTGCTGGTGCTGCTGGTTGCCTGGCTGCTGCGGGTGCTCGCCCGCCGCCTGATCCGGCGCTTCGCCGAGCACTACACGCTGCCGCCGGAAATGGTGATGGGCGCACGCCGGATCACCAGTTTCGTGGTCTATTTCAGCGCCCTGCTGTACATCCTCAGCCTGCTCGGCGCGAAGCCTTCAGTGCTATGGACCGCATTCACCGGCTTCGCGGCCGTGGGCGCAGTGGCCTTCTTCGCAGCCTGGAGCGTGCTCTCCAACATCTTCTGCACGCTGCTGATCTTCACCACGCGCCCGTTCCGTCTGCATGACTACATCGAGGTGCTGGAGAACGGCGAGAAGCCGGGCCTGAAGGGGCGGGTGATCGACGTGAACCTGATCTACACCACGCTGCAGGAATCCGGCGACGGCCACGAGGGCACCGTGCTGCAGCTGCCGAACAACCTGTTCTTCCAGCGCACGGTGCGCCGCTGGCGTGATCCGGCGCAGGCACCCGGCGGCATCCAGGGCGACGGCTGAGGGTAGGTTTTTCTTTGCAGGGCTGCGCCCTGCACCTGCTTGGAGCAACGGCAACGGCAACGGCAAAAGCATGCTATCCGTGGGAGGGCGGGGTGGGTCCAGTTGCGGGAGACGCCGTGAACCCATCCCTGGGGGCTTGGCCGCGGCATCCATGCCGCGGACACTCCCGCAACCGGACCCACCCCGCCTTCGACAGATTTCCGCGAGCTGCCGGAACGGCACGGGGTCGGATCCCGTTGCTGCGCAACGGGCTCTGACCCCAATTCGACTATCGATATCTGACAGCTTTCATCCACGCATGGCGTGGATCTACCGTGTCGACCAAGGTCGACACCTACCAACAGCAGCAGAAATCTGTCGAAGGCGGGGAGGGTCCGGTTGCGGGGGCGTGAGCCGCATGGATGCGGCGACCGAGCCTTATCTGATCGGAATCTGGCAGCGTAGGTGCCGAGAGCCGGCGTGGGCCGCCGTACAAGCCTGGATCTCGACGATCGCCATGTA